>NZ_CP063356.1:2152353-2459832 GCF_001866075.3 Anaerobacillus isosaccharinicus
GCGAGATGCGTTACTTAAAATGATATAATCATTCAAAAAAGCTGGTTTGGAAAAATTCCAAATCAGCTTTTATTAATTTCTGTCGAATTTAGTTAACTATAGGGAAAAAAATTGTAGAAAAATCTTATTATTTTACACAATAGCTAGATTCTCCGTTATAATTATATCCATACATGGTATTGTAGCAATTTTTTGGTAATCATCCTCGTAATCTTATACGGGAGCTTACGAAAAATAATAGAAACTACCTCTTTACAAGATGAACTAGGTTAAATTCTTAGAGTAGGGGAAGACATATGAGACTAGTCACAACTAAATCTTTAAAGGAAAATGATACTTTAAGCAAACCAGTGTTTCATGACAATGGAAATATTCTTATACAAGCTGGCATACCTCTATCTCAAAGAATAATCAATAGGCTAATTAAATTAGGTATAGCTTTTGTTTACATTCATGATGATATAACGAAAGATATTGAAGTGAAAAATGCTATCACTGACGAAACGCGTGTAGAGGCCATTAATACAATAAAAAAAGAGTTTGCGGAAATTGAAAATCATCACATTATCGGAGAGTCATTAAATACGATCCATTTGAGTAAAAACTTTGCCAAAGTAGTTCAAAAAATACTTACGGACATTAAGAAAAGTAATGATGTGATCTCGATTTTATCTGACGTTTATTGCTATGACTCCTACATATTCACACATTCATTAAATGTGACGATCTATACAATTGGACTAGGTATGGAGCTAAAGTTTAATGAAAAGCAATTGTTTGAAATTGGCCTAGGAGCTATCTTACATGATGTTGGTAAATTAATGGTTCCAAAAGAAATATTGGAGAAAAATGGACGGTTGACGAATGAGGAGTTTGAGATCATTAAAAATCATTCAAGAGCCGGCTTTGATTTGCTCAGGAATGCACCGAACATATCTCTTATCACTGCGCATTGTGCATTTCAGCACCATGAGCGGTTAAATGGGTCTGGGTATCCACAAGGGATATCTGGCGATCAAATTCATCTGTATGCGAAGATTTTGGCGGTTGCTGATGTTTTTGATGCAGTTACTTCTAATCGTGTCTATCGTAAGGCAATGCTGCCACATGAAGGGTTAGAGATCTTATATGCAGGTGCTGACACATTATTCGATAAACAGATTGTCGAAATGTTTAGTAGAACAGTAGCCATTTACCCAACGGGTCTAACGGTTTATTTGAGTGACGGACGAAAAGGTGTTGTCAGTAGGCAAAATAAGTTTTTAAGTATGAGGCCATTCATCCGAATAATTGAACATGCTGGAGCAAGGGTTGAGCCTTATGAAGTCGACTTATTAAAAGATCGCCATGTTACTATTATTGAGTGCGAAGCAAGACTTGGGGTTTATTAATAAAAAATTAGAATGTAGTTTGTAAAATGTAGAATGTAGAATTTCTGTGAGTTCCTCTTGGGGGGTTACTGATTTTGCATTCTGCTTTTTCGTTTTTATTAACTATAAGATGAAAAAAGTAATTAATAGTGATAAAATGTTCGCTATGAAGTGATGGCGTACCTGATTTTGCTAGTAAAGAAAGGGTGTTTTTAAATGGATCGGCAGTATTTAGATTTATGTAAACATATTTTAGATCATGGAACAGAAAAAATGGATCGCACGGGAACAGGAACAATTAGTTTGTTCGGTTATCAAATGCGTACGAATTTAGCTGATGGTTTTCCGCTTTTAACAACGAAAAAATTGTCTTTAAAAGCCATTATCCATGAACTTCTCTGGTTTTTAAAGGGAGATACAAATATTAAGTACTTACAAGAGAATAACGTAAGAATTTGGAATGAATGGGCAGATGAAAACGGTGATTTAGGACCTGTATACGGTAAGCAATGGCGTTCTTGGACGGCACCGAATGGGAAAACGATTGATCAAATTGCAGGCGTAATTGAAGAGATCAAACGTAATCCCGACTCGAGAAGATTAATCGTCAATGCGTGGAATGTTGGGGAACTTGAAGAGATGGCATTAGCCCCTTGTCATTGCATGTTCCAATTTTACGTGAACAATGGAAAATTATCATGCCAGTTATATCAAAGAAGCGCTGACGTGTTCCTTGGCGTTCCATTTAATATCGCATCTTACGCTCTTTTGACGATGATGGTTGCTCAAGTATGTGATTTAGAACCTGGGGAGTTTATTCATACATTTGGTGATGTTCACATCTATTCAAATCATGTAGATCAAGTGAAACTTCAGCTTACGAGAGAGCCAAAAGCTTTACCGAAAATGCTGATCAATGCAAATGTGAAGTCAGTGTTTGAGTTTACATATGAGGATTTTCAATTGGTTGATTACGATGCCCATCCACATATTAAAGGAGAAGTTTCAGTATGATCTCCTTAATCGTAGCTACAGGTGAAAACCGAGTGATTGGCTTAAATAACAAAATGCCTTGGCATTTACCAGCGGATTTAGCCTACTTTAAAAATACTACCTCAGGTCATGCAGTAGTTATGGGCAGAAAGACGTTTGAGTCAATTGGCCGTCCACTCCCTAATAGAACAAACATCATCTTAACAAGAGATGAGAACTTTCAAGCAGAAGGCTGCCAAGTCATTCATTCTGTTGAAGAGGCACTTCAACTAGGAAAAGTTCAGGACTTGTTTATTATTGGTGGCGCAGAAATCTATCACCAGTTTCTCGCTCAAGCAGACAGAGTTTACTTGACTTATATTGAAGAAAATTTTGAAGGGGACACTTTTTTCCCTGAATTAACTGATGAATGGAAGCTTGTTTCCACCGAAAAGCATCTACCAGATGAAAAAAATCAGTACAACTATGAGTTTCGAGTTTATGAAAAAAATCAACAATTAATAATTACCAATTACTAATTATGATTATTTTGTCCTTCTTTGCATACACATGAAGTATGTGAAGGGGGATTTTTACATGTTCAAGAGAAGACGCTATAGACCTAAAAGAGGCCCGCTCCCATTTCGATATGTTTTTTTAATTTCATTTCTCATTTTTATAGTCTTGACGGCTCAAGGGCTAGTACTTGTGGAGGCAGGGATTCGGCCGACATTAATTGAGATTGCAAAAACAGAAACGCAGCGAATTGCAACCATTGCGATAAATGAAGCGGTTAGGAAAAAAACTTTAGAAAATAATGATATGGATAAACTGATCGATATTAAACAGGACAATAATGGAAGGATTATTTCTGCACACTTTAATTCGATTATTGTTAGTAGGGTCTTGCAGGAAACCACGTTAAATGTACAAAGATTTTTAAATGACGTATCAAAAGGCAACATTAAAGATTTAGCGATACCAGATGGAATTGAGGTTGATCAAGATACTTATCAGCAACACGGAATTATTCATATGATTCCACTAGGTCAAGCGACAAATAATGCTTTACTAGGCCATTTAGGTCCAAAAGTACCAGTTCGTTTAACGGCTATTGGGGATGTAAAATCGCAAATCCATGAGGAAATTCTTTCAATTGGTATTAATAATGCTTGGATTAGTTTATCGATTGAGATTACTGTCGATGTGCGAGTCGTCATTCCATTTGCTACAGATACAAAAGAAGTGACGACGTTAATCCCAGTAGGAATGATTTATATTCAAGGTGATGTACCTCAATTTTTCCATGCGGGTGGTAGTGATGGGGGAATGCCGATGCCTGCAATTATTAATCAACAAGATCTAGAGGATGCCGTTAACAATAATTAACCTATGGAAGGCAATAATTTACTGTTGCAGGGTTTATAGTTGTATTGATATAATTATATAGTTAAATTAATCAACTTCATATTGCAATGCCTCATCAACAGGTGAGGTAGAGGCGCGAAACTTAAGAGTAAGTAGCTAGAGGGTGACACCTTTGAAGGCTACAGAAAGGGAGTTTTGCCGAAGTGACCATTAACGTCAAACTAATGGTTGCTGGGGCTACATTAAATAAATGTAGCACTGTCACAATCTTTTTAGCCCATTGATTGTGGAGAACTACTAAACTTTGCTGAGGGATTATTGTTTACTAAGGTAGCAGTAGGTTTCTCTATTGCTGCCTTTTTCTGTGTTTTTTAAAAAAAGTAAGGAGGAAGAAAGATGGAAGGAACAATATTTAGTTTAATTCCACCAATTTTAGCGTTAGTGATGGTGATGTTAACACGTAGAGTGTTACTATCGCTTGGCGTTGGGATTGTCGTGGGAGCATTTATGATTAACTATGGTAGTGGCAATGTTTTTATGGAAAGTATCCAACAAATTTTCTCGATCGTGTTTGGAATTTTCTTTGATGATGGTGCAATTAACTCTTGGGAATTATACATCATATTTTTCCTACTACTACTTGGTATGATTGCCTCATTAATTGCTGCAACTGGCGGCAGTCGTGCTTTTGGTGAGTGGGCAATGAGTCGTGTGAAAACGCGTATCGGTGCTCAGCTAGTAACAGTATTATTAGGAATTATCATTTTTATTGATGACTATTTTAATAGTTTAACAGTTGGAAATGTAGGTAGACCATTAACTGATAGACATAAAATATCAAGAGCAAAGCTAGCTTATTTAGTAGACTCAACAGCAGCACCAATGTGTGTTATTGCTCCTGTTTCTAGCTGGGGTGCTTACATCATTACGATTATTGGTGGGATTTTAGTGTCCCACAGTGTGACACAATGGGAAGCGTTGCAAGCATTTGTATTGATCGCACCAATGAACTTTTATGCAATTTTTGCCGTTTTAATGGTAGTGGCAGTCATCTACTTTAAGTTAGATATCGGCCAAATGCGTATTCACGAACAACGTGCCATCGAAACAGGAGAAGTTGTCGACAAAAGTAAAGGACCAGTTCCAGGAGATCAAGGAGATGTTTCTACTGTAGTAGGAAAAGTTGGTGATTTAATTTGGCCAATCGTGACATTAATTGTCGCTACAGTTTTCTTTATGATCACGACTGGTATTCAAGGTACTGACGGTGATGCGACGATTTTAGCCATTTTTGAAAATACCGATGTCGCTGCAGCTCTTTTATACGGTGGTTTAGTGAGTTTAGCAGTCACTCTAGTCCTTAGTTTCTCAAGAAAACTTGGTGTGAACGAAATTGGATTAGGTTTGTGGGCAGGAATTAAATCTATGCTACCAGCGATTTATATTTTAATTTTTGCTTGGACAATTATTTCGATTATTAAAGGCATCGGCACTGGCGATTATCTTGCTGGATTAGTTCAAGATGCTAATCTAAACTTAGCCTTTTTACCAGTGATCTTATTTGTCATCGCAGGATTTATGGCTTTTTCAACTGGAACAAGCTGGGGGACATTTGGGATTATGTTACCGATTGCTGGAGACATTGCTGCAGCAACGGATGTTTCGATGATGTTACCAGTATTAGCAGCAGTTCTAGCAGGTTCAATTTTTGGTGACCACTGTTCGCCAATTTCAGATACAACGATTCTTTCGTCAACAGGAGCAGGAAGCCATCATATGGATCACGTCTTAACTCAATTACCATATGCTTTAATTATTGCAGGAATATCTATTGTCGGTTACCTTGTCCTAGGTTTTACAGGTAGTGCATTCGTAGGCTTCCTTGCTGCAACTGCAGCATTTGTAGTAGTAATTATCGTCCTAAAAAAATTATTTCCAGCTTTAAAAGGAGCATAAAAATTAGTAACCCAAGTACTATAGAGTGCTTGGGTATTATTTTTCACGATAACATTTTCGCGCAATAAAGCTTTAAAGTGAAATAGTTTCCCTTAAATTTATATAATATTCCGAAAAAATATTCTTTGACAAAAAGGTACTATAATACTACAATATAAAAAGAATAATCAGAATATTAATACTAGTATAACAATAAAAATTTTTCGTAGACTAGTATTAATAAAGCTGCAATTATCAGCAGCCGTTGGTTCTGCAGTAGGTTTAGGTAACATTTGGCGTTTCCCTTATGTAGCTTACGATAATGGAGGAGGAGCATTTTTAATTCCGTACTTATTTGCACTTTTAACTGCTGGTATTCCGCTCCTAATCATGGAATTTACAATGGGTCATAAATACCGTGGCTCTGCACCGCTGTCGTATGCACGCATGAATAAGAAAACAGAATGGATTGGTTGGTGGCAAGTAGCAATTGCATTTGTCATTTCAACATACTATGCAGTCATTATCGCTTGGGCAATGGCGTATACTTACTTTGCTGTCGGACAGCAATGGGGTGAGGATACAGGTGGATTTTTAATGGCTGATTACTTGAAACGAGTCGATATCGTAAATGATGCTGCTATCGGTTCAGTTGGTTCAATTGTACCAGGCGTATTTATTCCGTTAGTTTTAGTTTGGGTTATTACTTTAGGGGTTTTATTTAAAGGTGTCAAAAAGGGAATTGAAGTAGCTAACCGCATTTTCATTCCTACATTAGTTGTGATGTTCTTAATTATCGTTATTCGTGCCCTTACATTAGAAGGAGCTTCACTAGGTTTAGAAACGTTCTTCAAACCAGACTGGAGCGAAATTATGTCTCCAGGAGTTTGGGTAGCGGCGTATGGACAAATCTTCTTTAGTTTATCAATTGCTTTTGCTATCATGATTACTTACTCGAGTTATCTACCAAAAAAGGCAGATATAAACAACAATGCATTTATCGCTGGTTTCAGTAACTCTAGTGTTGAATTACTAGCAGGTTTTGGGGTATTTGCAACATTAGGATTTATGGCAACACAATCAGGTGTTGGTGTCGATGAAGTAGCTGCTGGTGGTATTGGCTTAGCGTTTGTCGTCTTCCCGCAAATTTTAAATACTTTTCCAGGGCTTAATGGACTGTTTGGCGTCTTATTCTTCGGTTCTCTAGTATTTGCTGGATTATCGTCGTTAATTTCGATTGTCGAAACTTTTGTTGCTGGTGTCCAAGAGAAATTTAAAGTATCAAGAACAAAAGCTGTCATGATCGGTGGAGGGCTTTCAGCGTTAATTTCAATCTTGTTTGCAACCCAAGGAGGACTGTTCTTCCTAGATGCAGCAGATTACTTTATTAATACATTTGGAATTGCCTTAGCTGGACTTGTTTCAGTAATTACAATTTCTTGGTTTGTTAAGAAGCTTAAACCTTTCCAAGACCATGCCAATGCAACATCAGATATAAGAATTGGCTTATGGTGGAGAGTATGTTTAGGTGTTGTCACACCTGTTGTATTAGGTTATATGTTTATCATGAATTTAATAGACAACCTAAAAGAGAACTACGAAGGTTACTCTACCTCCTTCCTTCTCTACTCTGGATGGGGAGTTGCGATTGCTGCTCTAGTTTTCGGCTTCATTTTTACTGGCTTAAAGTGGAGTGCAAAAGACTTAGAGGTACCAGCTTACTCTGAAGAAAAAGGAGTCGATGCAAAATGAGTATGAGTGCAGTTGTCATGATGGTCATTGGTGTCGTAATCATCTGGGGAGGCTTAGCAGCAAGCATCCTAAACGCTGTGAAGGTTTCCAAGCAAAAATAGTAAATCAAAAAATCTCGGAGAATATTTTCTCCGGGATTTTTTTTGTCTGACTTGGAATTTATGTGGACACCTGGTCCGTGACATCTGCCATCCTTTTGTTGATGAGTGGATTTCCCTAAACAGTAATCTCAAATGCAATTCTTTACCGTCTCTTTCGTTTTGCCCGATCTTTTTTCTCCCAGTTCTTCAATGAGGGATACGGGTCAAACGACCATTCAATGTAACCGTTATCACGGTACATGCCATAATGTAGGTGTGGTGGGAATTTTCCTGAAGTCCCTGGTTTTCCATATCCAGAGCTCCCTACATAGCCAATGACAGTCCCAGGCTCAACAACTGTTCCTTCCTCAATTCCTTTTTCAAATCCACTTAAATGGGCGAAATAATGGTATACATTGTCAAGGTCGCGAATACCAACACGCCATCCACCATATTTATTCCAACCCTTTAATTCGACGATTCCATAAGTTGTAGCTCTTACTGGCGTCCCATGGCCCGCAAAAATATCGGTACCTTCATGAATTCTGCGACCACCCCAGCCACGAGCATCCCCCCATGTATTTTTGTAACTGTAATTAAAATGGATGGGCATTGGAAAAGCATTTTTATTTAGGGCTATCGTATTATAGGTCTCATAAATCTTTGCATGCCCCATGATTAGTTGCAGTGATTTTTCACGGTGATAAAATTCCCAAATACCTACTCGAATGTTTTCTTCATCATTTCCGTAGGACTCTAAATGTCGGGCAAACGTATATAGAACATCTTCGTCATCGTTTCGATTGGCTATGCCGTCTCCGTTCCCATCTAAACCGACACCGCCAAACATACTAATGGAGAGAGGGTTTGTATCATCTAGGTCAGGGTTTAAAGGGCCAACCCATTGCTGAGGCGAATAAAAAATTGCGATAGCGCCTTCTTCCCGCGGTAAATCCCTTCTTGCACGTCGTAAGCCCCGCTCAAAGGAATCAGCTGCAGCTAAGTAATACCAAGGGACATTAGTTACCGTTTCAACTTTCTTATATAAGTCCATCCTACTCTCTAAAAGTTGCTCATAAGTGAGCTCTTTTGCCTCAGTAGCAAAAGTAGTTGAAGGTATAGTCGCTAATGTCATGAAAATTGTAATGATGAATAATAGTGAGCGTTTCATCTAAAGAACTCCTTTCTGGCAAACCCCTAACTATAGTTTGTTGAAAAAGACGAGAAAAATATATGTTAATTAATGCCAGTAGTAATGCAACAGCTTTGAGATTTCACATTTTTCATGGTAAAGTAAATCTAGTTAGTTTAGAGTGTAAGTAACGACTGTTGAGTTTTAATAGGAAGATCAAATTCTACAAAGTAGTGGCTCAACACTCATACCTTCAAATGGGAGTGAATACCTTGGCAAAACAAGAAGAATATATTCGTAAACCAGATTGGCTAAAAATTAAACTTAATACGAACGATTCATATACAGGCTTAAAAAAAATGATGCGTGAAGAAAACCTTCATACTGTCTGTGAAGAAGCTCGCTGTCCAAACATTCATGAATGTTGGGCAGAACGAAAAACAGCTACGTTTATGATTTTAGGAGATATTTGTACAAGAGCATGTCGTTTTTGTGCAGTCAAAACAGGTCTTCCAAGTGAATTAGATTTAGGTGAACCTGAACGAGTAGCCAAATCGGTTAAAACAATGGGACTAAAACACGTTGTCATTACAGCCGTAGCTAGAGATGATTTGAAAGATGGTGGCGCAAAAGTCTTTGCTGAGACAGTTCGAGCCATTCGCCGTAAAAGTCCATTTTGTACGATCGAAGTTTTGCCATCAGACATGATGGGTTCTTTAGATAACCTAAAGATTTTAATGGATGCAAGGCCCAACATACTTAATCACAACATTGAAACGGTTAAACGATTAACTCAAAGAGTTAGAGCAAGAGCTACTTATGAACGTTCTCTTTTAGTGTTGAAAAATGCAAAAGAGTTACATCCAAATATTCCAACAAAATCAAGCTTAATGATTGGACTTGGTGAAACGAAAGAAGAAATCATTGAAACAATGGATGACCTTCGTGCTCATGATGTCGACATTTTAACAATTGGGCAATACTTACAGCCGACTAAAAGTCATATCAAACTTGAAAAATATTGGAGTCCTGAAGAATTTGCAGAGCTAAAAGAAATTGCAATGACAAAAGGCTTTAGCCATTGCGAAAGTGGTCCTTTAGTGAGATCTTCCTACCACGCTGATGAACAAGTGAACGAAGCGCAAGCTAGACAGGAAGCAATGAAAGTAAAAGAGGATTAGGTTTTCCAAACCTAATCCTTTAAAGCTTTTTTAAAAGATAAGAAAGTATAAACTTTTTGAACTTTAAAAGTTGTCTAGCTCCGAGCGCCAGCGGCTCGAGGTCAAATAACCTGCCAGATAAAAAAGTGAAAAAGCGCACTTTTTTCCTGGCAGAACATTTGCTTGTCGCCGCTAGGCGGGCGCTCTGCGCTTTTCTTATGATCCGCTAGAATTAGTTGTTTCGCTTTATTTGGTCATAACGATTGTACATGTCTGAATACCCGCGCATGTTTACATCGTTTTCACCATTTTCATTTTCACTAGCGCTCATTCGTCTCCCTTGAGGCGATTGGAGCATTTCTTCGATCGTATGCTCTAATACCTCTTGAACATTTTCTGTTCTAGAAGTTAGGCTTCCGAAGCGTTCAATATTCTTAATCATCTCAGGTTGGTCTGAAACGTAAACGTTAAAGAACCTGGGGACACAACTCATAGCTGTTTGTTTTACTTGATCAGCGGTCATAAAGCGATCCTCAGATGTAGTTTCATAAGCAATTAATACATTTTGGTCTGTCACTAATGTAGCGACATCATTGACATCTGGAATAAGAACAGCCAATTTACTAATGGCATCAGCTAAAAGCTCTGGGTCATAAACTGCAATTTGTGGATTTCTCCCACCTCTTGGTAACGCAGTTTCTGGTTGATGACGTACATAACCGAAGCGTTGAATCTGATGATAGTCTTTATCAGGATTAATAACAGTAAATTCACTTCGGTTCTTACTATTAAAAAGTTCTTGATTGTCCTTTGCAATCGGTGAATCGTTTTCCATCAAAGCTTGGCATCCTGTAGCGAACGTTACGAAACAAAGAGTTATTGCTAATACTAATTTTTTCACTTGCTACACCTCCTAAATAGATTCTGTTTAAAAAGAGGGCAACTGATCGTTGACACCTTTTTAAACGGGCTCTATTTAGTAGGATGACCAAATTTATCTTTGTTACCATTAGAAAAAATTGTTAGTTCCTAGCAACTAAAGAAGCAAATAGAGGTTGAATTTTTCTTATTAATCAGGCAATATAATAAATGAGGTGACATATAATGATCCGTGTACAAGGAGTAAGCTTTGAAGTAATTGAAGAACATAGAGAAGCTTGGGATGAGGAAGCATTTAAAGCTAGATATAGTGATGTTTTAAATAAATATGATTACATCGTTGGTGATTGGGGTTATAGCCAGCTTCGTTTACGAGGTTTTTTTGAGGATAACAATCGAAAAGCTACATACGATTCGAAAATCAGTACGTTTCCAGAGTACTTGTTCGAATATTGTAACTTTGGCTGTCCATACTTTGTGTTACGACGTGTAAAGGAAGAACGTAGTAATACTAAAAAAGCAAAAGAGCCGGAAAAAGATTTAGTAACTGAATGAAGGGAAAAGCATGTTTCTTATGAAATATGCTTTTTTGTTTTTGAAAAAAAAGACTGACACCCTATTGTCAGTCTTTTCTGTAACCTATTTAGAAGTATACGGTGCATCCTTTTTGTTTGGGTCATCATGGGGTGGATGAGCCCCTGGATCTTGGCGAGGTAAACTTTGATGAAGTGATTTAAATTCATAATTAAATGCACTATAACTACGTTGACCTTCACGCCATGGCGTTGTTTTCCCTAATTTTTTATTTACTGGTGAGCCATACGGCCCCTCAGGTGTATCCTCAGGAATCACGTAATTTGCCCCTATCTCAACATTTGAAAAATCAGCATATTTTTCTTTGTCGCTCATTAGATCCACACCTCCTTACATTAGCTTTCCGAAAAGAGGTTGTTAATATAATATAAAAAATTGGTTAAGCCTATCCGATCACTTCATAAAGATAGCTGCGAAGATCTTCGGCATCTTTTTCATCTAGGTTAAACGCGTGTTCAATATAACCAGGCTCTTCTAAATCATCTGTACCTATAATTGCAAGACGATTAGACTGCATATCAAGGACAATTTGTTTGCCATAATAGCGCGATGTTGACATGATTGCAATATCAAACCGTTGATTTTCTCCCATAAAACTAACGAAACGCGTTTTCGTCTGTTCAGTCTCATCATAAAGATAAAAACGTTCAGCCATGCTGTCTCACCCCTTCTTAAACATATTTAGATCATATCTCATTTTTTATACAAAAAAAAGAAATTGACCTTCTCTAAAGTCAACTTCTTTTTTTAATGTAAAATGTAGAATGTAGAATGTAGAATTGGCCGTTAGTAAAGCTTTGAAGCTTTACTAAAAACATTTTACATTTTACATTTTGAATTCTACATTTTACAAAATTACTCCATCACCAAATGTGGTTTGTTAGATAAATGGTGGTGGGCTTTAATGTAACGAACAGTTTTTGTTTTTGCACGCATCACGATTGAATCTGTTTCAACTAAATCTCCGCCTAGGAAACGAACACCTTCAAGTAACTCTCCTGAAGAAACTCCTGTAGCTGCAAAAATAGCATCGTCACCACGAACTAAGTCTTCTAGTTGTAAAATTTGTGTTGGGTCTTCTAACCCCATTCGTTTGCAACGTTCAACTTCCTCATCATTCATTGGTACAAGTCTTGCTTGCATATCGCCACCAAGAGCTTTTAGCGCAGCCGCTGAAATGACACCCTCTGGAGCACCACCAATACCAATAAAAAGATCGATACCAGTTTGAGGTAGAGCTGTTGCAATTGCTGCACCAACATCACCGTCACCAAACAGTTTTACACGAGCGCCTTTTTTACGAACACGGTCAATAATTTCGTCGTGACGTTTGCGTTCTTGGATAATGACTGTTACATCTTGAACACGTTTATTTGTCATTTTTGCGATGATATCAATTGTTTTTTCAATTGGATCGTCAAGACGAACTAGCCCTGCAGCTTTAGGTCCAACTGCAATTTTTTCCATGTACATATCTGGGGCGTGAAGCAAGCAGCCTTTGTCACCAATGGCTACAACAGCCATAGCATTAGGATGTCCTTTTGCAACGATGCTTGTCCCTTCTAATGGATCAACGGCAATATCAACTTGAGGTCCATTTCCATTACCAAGTACTTCGCCAATATATAACATAGGAGCCTCATCAAGCTCTCCTTCGCCAATAACAACCGTTCCGTTCATGTTTACAGAATCGAACATCGCTCTCATCGCACTAGTCGCTGCATTATCAGCCTCATTTTTCTTTCCACGGCCCATCCATTGGGCGCTAGCTAGTGCAGCTGCTTCAGTTACACGAACAATTTCTAACGCTAATTCACGTTCCACTTAACAATTCCCCCATTATGTATGTTATTTATCCTTTAACATCATAACAAAATGAGCCTAAATATTAAACTTGAAATCATAAATCGGTAAAATTCCATGAAATTGTGACTATGTGTTATACTAATTTTAAAAAAGTGTAGGTGAGAATAAATGTATTTTGTTGATCGTAAAACAATCGATGCAAAACTTTCGATTATGGATGAGTACTTACAATTTTATAATAGTAAAACCGATTGGTCTTCATTTGAGGACAAGCTATCTTTAGAACGAGTTGTACATATTGTCATCGAAGCAATCATTGATGTAGGAAATAGCATTATTGACGGGTTTGTTATGAGGGACCCAGGAAGTTATGAAGACATTATTGAAATTTTACTTGATGAAAAAGTGATTGATGAAAATGATGCTACAAGCTTTAAAAAAGTAGTCGCACTCAGAACAATGGTTGTTCGTGACTATACAAAGGTAGATCACGAACTAGTAAAGCAAATATTTACGGACAATGCAAAATCCCTAATCAACTTTGCACCTTCCGTTCACAAATATTTAAAAAACGAATTAGGACATGTAACCGCGTTTATTCCTGAATAATGTAAAATGTAGAATGTAAAATGTAGAATTTTAGAAAGTGGAGCTTCGAAGCGTTGCAAACATCATTCTAGATCTCGAGTTCTAAAATAATAAAATGTGAATTTCAGAAAAGGGACTACAAAGCGACACAAACATAATTCTACATTCTACATTCTGAATTCTACATTATTTAAATATGTATATTTACAAACATTTTAGTTGTTTAATTTACTAATGGATCATCATCTATTAAAATAGAGGAAAGGGTGGTGAAGAGATGGCAAACCAAGTTTCTACTCGTGATCAAATCTTAAGTTTATTGAAAGTAAATAAACAACTTACAGTTTCTGAAATGGCAAACCAACTCGATATTACAGAAATGGCAGTACGCCGGCATTTAAATACATTAGAACGAGATAATATTATTAGCACAACGCTAGTTCGCCAAGCAATGGGACGTCCGACAAATGTTTATTATTTAACAAAAACAGGACAAGAGATGTTCCCACGAAACTATGCGACTTTAACCGTAGATTTACTTAGAGATCTTGAAGATCTAAATGGTAAAGAAGTGGTTGAACAATTATTCGAGCGAAGAAAAGAACGTATGAAGGAAAAGTATGGTTCACGCATAATGGATCATAAAACGCTTGATGAAAAAATTGCTGAACTAGCCCGTCTTCAGAATGAGCACGGTTACATGGTTGAATGGGAAAAAGACGAGGAAGGGAATTACCTTTTCAAAGAATATAATTGCCCAATCTCAGAAATAGCTCAAGAATATCCTGTAGCATGTAAGTGTGAATTGTCTCTGTTCCAAGAACTTTTAGGTACAGACCAAGTCGACTGTGAAGTGTGTATGGCTACAGACGCTGAACCTCACTGTTTCTATAAGATTAAGCCAAAAAATAATTAGGTTAACGAACGTCACCTCTAATCTGAGGTGGCTTTTTCTTTTTGATTAGGTTAAAATTTGAAAAGTCGTAATCAACAAAGAGTAGTTGTAATTTAAAAAGCAAAATACATAATTTAAAAATTAATCAAACGTTTAATTAAAAAGGAGGACTTTTAATAAATGAAGCATTATGAAGGTTATTTAATTGATTTAGACGGGACAATGTACCGTGGAAAAGAAAAAATTGAAGAAGCGGTGGAGTTTGTAAAGGAGTTGGCAGCAAGAGAGATTCCCTATCTTTTTGTTACCAATAATTCCTCTAAAACTTGTGCTCAAGTAGCAGAACACCTTTTGGAGATGGGGATTCCCGCTACCCAAAAGCATGTGTTTACAACAAGTATTGCCACAGCAAAGTTTATTGCTGAAGAAAAACAACATGCATCTGTTTATATGATCGGTGAAGAAGGGTTAAAAGATGCTATCGAAAAACAAGGCTTCACGATTAAAGATGAAGATGTAGATTATGTTGTGGTCGGCATTGATCGAGAGATAACCTACGAAAAGTTAGCAAAAGCATGTTTGGCTGTACGAGGAGGGGCGAAGTTTATTTCCACAAATGGAGATATTGCGTTACCTACAGAAAGAGGTCTAATGCCAGGAAACGGTTCTATTACTTCGGTCATCACTGTATCAACGGAAACAGCGCCAATTTTTATTGGTAAACCAGAATCAATTATTGTAGACCAAGCTCTAGAAGTTATCGGTACTCCAAGAGAAAAAACGGTTATGGTAGGCGACAACTATAATACAGACATTATGGCGGGGATTAATGCCAATATGGATACAATCATGGTCCATACAGGTGTAACCTCAAAAGAACAGCTTTCAACCTACAAAAAACAACCAACCTTCTCAATTGACTCCTTGAGCGAGTGGAAGTTTCTTTAAATGTAGAATTCAGAATGTAGAATGTAGAATTTTTGTGAGAGGGGAGCTCCGAAGCTCTGCCCTCATCATTTTACATTCTACATTTTACATTTTACATTTTACATTTACTCCACGTTCGCTGCTCGATGGGCGAGGCGACTTGAGGCAGCTGCGGCGATAGCACCGACAATATCGTCTAAAAATGTATGACATTCTTTGCTATCTTTATCATTCAATTTTTCTAAGATGCCAGGTTTTTGTTTATCAATATAACCGTAATTTGTAAAGCCAATTGAACCATAAACGTTCACGATGGAGAGGGCGATAATTTCATCTACCCCATATAAGCCTTCGTCTCTTTGAATTATGTCTAGTAACGGTGGTTCGATTAGATTTTTTTCAGCTAGCATATCTAATTGAATTCCAGTTAAAAGGGCATTTTGAACCTCGCGTTTTGCTAGCACTCGGTCTACGTTCTCGCGGCAGTCCTCAATTTTTAAGTCTGTATGGTACTTTACTTGAAGGAAGTAGACTAGATCGGCGATGTCATCTAAAGTAACACCTCGTTTAGTTAACCAATCCCTAGCTGTTTTTTCTACGATATCCATCTCTTTTTTCATGATAATCACCTAGTTCCTTTCTTTGCGATTATTATATGCCTCTAATTATGTTGATGTTAAAAACGATGCTCATCTTCCCTAACATTGTTTGACTTGTTAAGTCCCTTTATTCAATCTTATTTATAAGATCTGATTTCATGAGAATCATTTTGCCCAGATATGTCATAGACTATCGTGTAAAGCAGTAAGTATACATTAATAGCATTGGTGTCAGACACCACAAAAAGACATTATTATGATTTTGTCCATTTAGGGTGTCAGACACCCTAAAAAGACATTTTCATCAGTTTGTCCATCTGGGGTGTATAGGTACTGATAAGGGGTGACGGGGTTGTTTGAGAGAAGTATTTTTGATGAGTATAAGCTTTATTGTGAGCAGCGTTTTATGCTTGGTGATCATGAAGGGTTTACTGCGCAAAATAAGCACTATTTTCTAGTTTGTATCGATGGGATTGAAGATCATGAGATTACGGAAGCAATAAAAATGGGAAGCCACTTAAATGCCAGTGGAGATCATGAAATTGCTACTTTTGTGCCAACAAAAACAAATGGGCTCACCAGTTTTGTTGATGGGCAAAACTGTGTGTTATTTAAATTGCCCCAGTTTGTTTCTAGAAGTAAAAGGCAGAAGTCCTTTGGCTATGAGTTAGCGCGCTTTCATAAGCGTGGTAAAACATATCCTACCGGAAAAAAAGAAAGTGAAACTTGGTCGCAGTTTTGGATTAACAGGTTAACGCAGCTTGAGATGCTCTATGGTGATTTATCAAAGCAAAAGAAGAAATTAAGTTTTGATCAAGCCTTTATGGTTTCTTTTCCATACTATTTAGGTAGAACGGAAAATGCCATTCAGTATATAGTCGATAGTAATCTTGATTTTGGGCAAAGATCTCAAATCGAGCCGAAAACAATTTGTCATTATCAATTTTCACCTAATACGTGGCTAACAATTGATGATCGAACAGGTGCAAGCGTAAAAAGTCCAATCGAGTTTGTTTATGACTATCCTAGTCGGGATATTGCAGAGTGGATGAGAAATATCATTCACCGTGATGACGACCCTCATGGGAAAATTAATAAATTTATTAAAGAGTACGAAGCTGTCGAAACAATTTCGCCGCTTTCATGGCGTTATATATATGGTCGACTTCTATTTCCAATCGACTATTTTAGAATTGTTGAGGGTTACTACCGAAGTGTTGATGATGAGGAGGGAGATCAGTTTACTGATCAGCTTTTTGACCTACTACAGCAAGAAGCAAAAACAGAAAAGTTCCTACGAGAATTCCACCCAAAAGTTATTCCGAGCCACTGGGTAACCAATGTCCCCAAAGTCGATTGGTTAACTGAATACCAAGCGCCTAAGTTAACAAGAAATAGCAATGACTTTTTTATTAGAAGGCAATGACAATTCACTTTGTTCATTGCTTTTTTGCTTGTTAAATAAAACAGTTTAAAATGTTATGATAGTTTATAAGAATTTATAATGAAAGGTGGCAGTTAATGTTTAAAGACCTTTTATTCCAAGTTGTCGTTATTTTAGTTCCTGTATTGCTTTATTATGCTTTATTTAATCCAAAAGGTTACCAACTAACAGTAGCAAAAAATAAGATTGTGGTCGGGATATTTTCAAGTATTTCTATTATCCTTTGCATGTCTTATCCTGTGTACTTTGAAAGCGGTACAATTTTAGATTTACGAAGCGTACCTTGGTTGCTCGCCTTTTTTTATGGCGGAAATTTAGTGGGTTTTCTTGTAACCATAGTATTAATTATATTCCGATTTTTCCTTAACTTATCGACAGGGTCAATGATAGCTTTTGTAACATACTCATCAAGTGCAGTGGTACTCCTGCTTTTTTATAAAAATACTCAAACTTCGTTGAAAAATAAAATGAAAAAAATCCTGCTATTTGGTTTTTTTACAACCCTTTTATTAGTTTTGAAAGTATACATTTTTGTTTATAATTTTTCAACAGACAGTGAAACATTAGCATTTTTAATTTTTTTCGTTGTGATCAATGTATTCACCCTTTACTTAATTGTATCTCTTATTGAAGCTCTAGAAGATCGAAATCGTTTATATACACGCATGCAATTAAAGGAAAAGCAATATATTGCTGGTCAATTAGCCGCTAGTGTTGCTCATGAAATTCGTAATCCAATGACTGTAATTCAAGGTTTTGTTCAGCTTATTGACCAAGCAAAAGAAACTCCTGAGGCACACCGAAGATACATGAAACTTATGATGGTTGAGGTAGAAAGAGCAGAGTCAATTATTAAAGAGTATTTATCATTAGCGAAACAGGAAGCAGGAAAATTAGAAGTAATAGATGTAAATAAGGCGCTAATACAATTAGAAGAAACATTACGAAGCTTTGCGCTTTTACATGGAGTTGAGATTTTTATTTCATGTACCAAAGAAAAAATAGAGGTCTATGGAGATAAACAAAAATTTAATCAAGTATTGATAAACATTGTAAAAAATGCCATTGAGGCTTCAGAAGGACAAGGCGAAATATCTATCTTTTCTTCAAGCGACAACGATAATATAGGGATTGAAGTAAAGGATTACGGTAAAGGGATGACTGACAACCAGTTAAAAAATATTGGTACCCCTTTTTACTCGATGAAAGAAAAAGGGACGGGCTTAGGACTCATGGTTTGTTATAACATTATCGAAGGCATGAAGGGTAAGATCGAAGTTGAAAGTCAGCTGAATGAAGGGACAAGCTTTAAAATTTTGTTACCTAAAATAGTTGAGAGTTAGGCGATACAAATGTACAGTAGAAATAACTTATAGGAAAATGGGGTTGAGTTAATATGAATAAACCATATGTATTTATTACAAGAAAACTGCCAGAAGAAACGTTAAAAAATTTATATGAAGTAGCAGAGGTATCAATGTGGCCTAAGGAAGAAGAACCGGTACCACGCGAAAGACTTCTAGAAGAAGTAAAACGAGCGGACGGAATTTTAACGATGCTGTCAGATAAAATTGATGAAGAATTATTAACCAATGCCCCTAACTTAAAAGTAGTCGCAAATTTTGCTGTAGGGTTTGACAATATTGATGTAGATACTGCCACAAAAAAAGGGATAGCTATTTGTAATACGCCTGACGTTCTTTCTGATACAACTGCTGATTTAACGTTTGGATTACTTATGGCAACTGCAAGGAGAATTGTAGAGTCCGCCCAATATATACAAGAAGGAAAATGGAAAAACTGGGGTCCATTACTAATGGCAGGAACAGATATTCACCACAAAACGATTGGGATTATCGGGATGGGACGGATTGGTCAAGCAGTTGCAAAACGAGCAACGGGCTTTGAAATGGAAATTTTGTACCACAACCGTTCTAGAAAAGAAGCAGCTGAAAAAGAGCTAGGAGCCACTTATTGCAGCTTTGAAGAACTAATTGAAAAAAGTGATTATATCGTTTGTCTAGCCCCATTAACACCAGAAACGAGAGGTCTATTTAATGAAAAAGCGTTTAAACAAATGAAAACGAGCGCAATTTTTATTAATGCTTCTCGGGGCGATGTTGTTGATGAACAAGCCCTTTATCATGCGCTAACGAATGGAGAAATACAAGCTGCAGGTCTAGACGTTTTTCAAAATGAACCGATTGGTGCAGATCACCCGCTAGTGAATTTACCAAACGTCGTAGCCATTCCTCACATCGGGAGTGCCAGTGTAGAGACAAGAATGGTGATGGCTGAACTTGCAAGTAGGAACATTACAAATGTTCTTCTAGGAAAAAAACCAGAAGCAATTGTTAACGAAATGGTATTAACTTAAAATGAATCGGATCGAGTGTTGTTTTATTAACAGGCTTAACGGATGTGATGATCTGTTTAGGCAATTAGAAAAACAAGACGACATCAAAGTAGAAACATTTAATTGTATCGGCAACTGTTTAGTTTGTTCAGATAGCTTCCACTGCGTTGTTAACGGAGTCCGTTATGTGGCAAAAAGTGAAGAGGAGCTTCGCCAGTTAATCATGAATAACTTGAAGCGATAAGCAAATCAAATTCGTAAGTCGTTGAATACTTATTTAGAATAATATTTACAGAGGATGAGCCTTAGCGCTTGTCCTTTTTTTCTTTTAAAAATGAAAACGCTTTATTATTTAAAAATAAAAAACTATTTATAAAAGTCGGAAAATTCACTTGTAAAACAGAGAAGTAGCGACTATAATGTCCATTATAGATAAACACGTGTGCGTTTTAGGTGTACAAAAATGAATAGCCATTTTAAAAATATAAATGGGGAAAAATAGAAAAAATTCGGGGGAGTGATTACAATGAATGAGAAAATTTCAATTGGATTATTAGGCTTAGGAACTGTTGGTAGTGGCGTCGTCCGTATCATTGAAAATCACCAACAAGAGCTAAAGCACCATGTCGGCTCTGCAGTCTATATTGAGAAAATATTAGTAAAGGACGCTTCAAAGCAACGTACTGTGGAAATTGATGAACAACTTCTTACGGAAAATCCTGAAGATATTCTCTCTAATCCAAATATTGATGTAGTTGTAGAAGTTATGGGTGGCACAAATGGAGCCAAGGATTATATTATCCAGGCCCTTAAAAATAAAAAACATGTCGTCACAGCAAACAAAGATTTAATGGCGATGTATGGTGCTGAGCTTTTAACAGTGGCCTCAGAAAATGGCTGTGACTTATTTTATGAAGCAAGCGTTGCCGGGGGGATTCCTATTATTCGCTCTCTTGTCGAAGGCCTATCCTCAGATAGAATTACAAAAATGATTGGGATCGTTAATGGAACGACTAATTATATTTTAACGAAAATGAGCAATGAAGGAAGTTCATACGAAGATGTACTTCAAGAAGCTCAAGACTTAGGCTATGCCGAAAGTGACCCGACTGCTGATGTTGAGGGACTAGATGCAGCGAGAAAGATGGCAATTTTAGGCACATTAGGATTTTCAATGAACATTGCCTTAGAAGATGTTTCAGTACAAGGAATTTCAAATGTGACTGAAGAAGATTTAGAGTATGCAAAGCAACTGGGCTATCGGATGAAATTAGTTGGAATTGCTAAACGGGATGAAGGAAAAGTAGAAATTAGTGTTCAGCCATCGCTTTTACCGAAAAATCATCCCCTAGCTTCTGTCAATGATGTTTTTAATGCCGTTTACGTATATGGTGAAGCTGTCGGTGAAACGATGTTTTACGGACCAGGAGCAGGTTCCTTGCCAACGGCAACCGCTGTTGTATCAGATATGATTACCGTGATGAAAAATATGCGTCTTGGTGTGAATGGTCGAAGTGCCTTACCACCACTATACGAAAAAAAGTTAAAAACCGATGAAGAAATTTTATCGAAGTATTTTATGAGGCTTCATGTCGAAGATAAAGCAGGCGCTTTTGCTGCGATTACCTCTCTTTTTTCAGGGAATAATGTCTCTTTTGAAAAATTATTACAAATGCCAATTAAAAATAAAGATTTAGCTGAAGTTGTGATTGTGACACATAAAACAAACAAACGAACGTATGAGCATATTCATAGTTGCTTAAGAGATTTAGATGTTGTTAAAGACGTTATGAGCAGTTACCGAATTGAGGGGGTTAGCTACGATGAGTAGATGGAAAGGGCTTTTACATGAATATAAAGAATTTTTACCGGTAAATGAAAATACACCGATGCTTTCACTAAATGAGGGAAATACTCCGTTAATCCGATTAGATACACTTTCAGAAAAATGGGGAGTGGACGCTTATGTAAAAGTAGAGGGGGCTAACCCAACTGGATCATTTAAAGATCGCGGAATGGTCATGGCTGTGGCTAAAGCTAAAGAAGAAGGCAGTAAGACGATTATTTGTGCTTCTACTGGGAACACGTCAGCCGCAGCGGCAGCTTATGGCTCTCGTGCAGGCCTTCGCTCAATTATAGTTATTCCTGAAGGGAAAATAGCTTTAGGGAAACTTGCGCAAGCGGTTATGTATGGAGCAGAAATTTTTGAAATCGAAGGAAATTTCGATGATGCGTTGACGATTGTCCGCAAAATTAGTGAAGTAGAGCCGGTTACGCTTGTTAATTCTGTTAATCCATACCGAATTGAAGGTCAGAAAACAGCAGCCTTTGAAATTTGTGATGCCTTAGGTAAGGCACCGGATGTCCTGGTCATTCCTGTTGGTAATGCAGGGAATATTACTGCTTACTGGAAAGGTTTTAAAGAATACAATGAAAAGAAGCAAACAGGATTACCAGAGATGCGAGGTTTTGAAGCAGAAGGGTCAGCGGCAATTGTTCGTAATGAAATTATTCCAAATCCAGAAACAATTGCAACGGCGATCCGAATTGGTAACCCTGCTAGCTGGAAACAAGCGGTAGAAGCGGCCGAATCTTCAAATGGTGCCATTGACTATGTTACAGATGATGAAATAGTAGAAGCGTATCAATTGCTTGCTCGTACAGAAGGTATTTTTGCAGAACCAGGTTCATGCGCGTCGATTGCAGGTCTAATCAAACAATTAAAAAGTGGCGAAATTAAAAAGGGTGCTCAAGTTGTTTGCGTCTTAACAGGAAATGGATTAAAAGATCCAACAACTGCCATGAGTACGATCTCAGTAAAGCCAACAGTATTGCCAAACGATGAAGCTGTTTTCCGTGAACACATTCGAGGTGGTGTGTTTCAGTGATTGACCAAAAAATAATCATTACTGTTCCAGCGAGCACAGCCAATCTCGGACCTGGCTTTGACTCAATTGGTCTTGCTTTAAATCGTTATTTACAACTTGAAGTAACAAAAGCAAAAGCTTGGTTATTTTCTTTTGTAGGCCCTAATTTAGAAGGGATACCTCAAGGAACGGATAATTTAATTTATGAAATTGCCCAACAAATAGCAAAAAAGTATGATGTTCTACTTCACCCATGTCACGTCACCGTCACGAGTGAAATCCCCCTTGGTAAAGGGATGGGTAGTAGTGCTGCAGCGATTGTGGCAGCCATCGAGCTAGCAAATCAAGTGGCATCTCTCCAGTTAACATTGGACGACAAAATTAGGGAGTCAAGCTTGATTGAGGGGCATCCTGATAATGCAGCAGCTTCAGTCTGCGGCGGCCTTGTTATCGGTTCTCATAGCGAAATTGAAACGTTTGTTATGCAGGCAAAAGTAAAGAGCGTAGATATTATCATGATGGTTCCATCACAACAATTGTTAACAAAAAAAGCTCGAGGAGTCCTCCCTACTAGTGTAGATTTTTCTGAGGCTGTTTTAGCTAGTAGCATTAGTAATGTACTTGTTGGTGCTTTATTAACGAATAATTGGCCACTAGCGGGTGAAATGATGGTTAGGGACCTATTCCACCAACCGCACCGTTTAGGGCTTGTGCCAGGGCTACAAGAAATAATTGCAACGATTAAGAATTATGGTGCCTACGGGGCAGCTTTAAGTGGAGCAGGTCCAACATTAATCGTTTTTGCCCCGCCTGGCAAAGGCGAAGAAGTCGTAGCATCATTAAAAACATCTTTTACCGGCTTTGAGTACGATCAAGTTGAAGTTGACCAATCAGGTGTGAAGGTTGAAGTAGAGTGTAGAGTGTAGAATGTAGAATGTAGAGTGTAGAATTGTGATTTTTTAACAAAGTTTAATTTAAGAAAAACCAGGCTCCGTGCGGAGTCTGGTTTTTACTTTTTGGTCTAGCTTCGAGCGCCAGCGGCTCGAGGTCAAATAACCTGCCAGATAAAAAAGTGAAAAAGCACACTTTTTTCCTGTCAGAACATTTGCTTGTCGCCGCTAAACGGGCGCTTTACGCTTTTCTTATTAAAATACTTGTTCGATTTCTTTAACGCCTGGTACTTCTTCAAGTAAAGCTCTTTCAATACCGGCTTTTAAAGTAATTGTAGAACTTGGGCAAGAACCACAAGCACCAGTTAAACGAACTTTAACAATTCCTTCTTCGTCGATGTCAACTAACTCAACATCTCCGCCGTCACGTTGTAAGAACGGACGTAGTTTATTTAAAACTTCTTGAACTTGATCTTTATCTACTTCTACTGCCATTTAAAACACTCCTTTCGTCTTCTTCTTCAATTATAATATCCACAATCAAAAAAATCCATGAATCTGTTTTAAAATTTGTACTAGTCTTTTTCTGTGGGGAGATTTTCAGAGCATTACGGACAACCTAAAGCAGTATTTGTGTAAATAAAATCGTTGTGTGGTACGATAAGAAAAATTAAATTTTCCAGGAGGGATTCTGTTGAGTAATCCTGTAAAAATATATGTTTATGGTGCTGAAGTGAAATGTGCTAGTTGTGTTAATCTACCATCGGCCATTGATACGTTTGAGTGGATCGAGGCAGCACTAAGTCGAAAATATCCAGAAAATAATTTTGAATACATTTATGTTGACCTAAATGCACCAACGAATGATGTTGAAAAAGAAATGTCTGAACGAATTGTAGATGAAGATTTGTTTTATCCCGTTGTTGTAATCAATGAGGAGATCGTTGCAGAAGGAAATCCGAGATTACCTGACATTTACAAAAAAATAGAGGAACTGCAAGGCGCGTAAAAAGATCAGCCTACAAACCAACAAAAAAAGCTTGAGCAAACAATCACTCAAGCTTTAACAAATCATCCAGTATGATATCGATACATCCACAACACGCCTGTTTTTAAAACACGAGGTACGCGTCCTAAAAGAGTTCGGTCTCCCATAACTCCAAAGCCGTGTTTCTTCCCTAACGATCCAAGTACCCCTTTTAATTTAATTTTTGGCATTGTTTCTGGTAGTGGCTCGTTGTTATGCATTTTTTCCATAATCATCACGATTTGTTCTCCTTGAGCTTCTGCTAATTGAGCACTAGGTGCATGGTTCAATGCGGCACAATCACCAACGATAAAAATATCTTTGTGACCTTCGATGTGGTGATGCTTTGTTAAAAACGCACGACCCATTGCATCTTTTTCCACATTAAGATTTCTAACTACTTCGTTTGCTTGAATTCCAGCTGTCCAAATAATAGCGTCAGAAAAGGTTGGTTTTCCATGGTTATAGACGATATTTTCTTCAAGTTTTGTAATTGATGCCTGATTTACTAATGTCACACCATGGTCAATAAGCCATTTTTGAACATAGGTGTGAAGCTTTTCTGGAAACATCGAAAGAACCGTTTTTCCGCGATCAAAAAGAATTACTTTGATGTCAGGTCTGCTTTCTCTAAGCTCACTTGCTAATTCGACGCCACTTAAGCCACCACCAACAATGGAAACGGTTCCACCAGGGCCGATGTCTTGGATTTTTTGATAAGCTGCACGCGCTTTTCTAATACTTTGTATGCTTAATGAATGCTCCTCAGCACCAGGGATTCCGTGATATTTATCTTCACAGCCTAAACCGATAACGAGTTGATCGAAAGAAAGTAACTCTTCGCTATTTTTAAATAAAACTGTTTTTTCATCCATGTTTACTGCTTGAACATCTCCGTATTTTATCACTAGGCGACGATCATTAGGAAAGGTAACTCGCAAATGCTGATCCGCCTCTGTACCAGCAGCTAAAGCATAATATTCTGTCTTAAGGCAATGATAAGGAACTTTATCAACTAACGTAATTTGTATATCTTGTAGTTTATTGCTTCCTAACAGCTTTTGGATAACCCTCATCCCACCATAGCCGCCACCTAATACAACGATATGTTTCATAGCTTTTTTCCCCTTTACGTTTCTTTCATGTTGTAAAAAACCAAGATTGGTAAAAATACACATTTTAAACGTTAAAACAGTGCTTATAATATAAATATAAAATGTCCACTTTAAATTTTAACAATTTTATGTCGAATTAACAACAACTTTGTGAAATAATTGAACTAATATTATTATAGAGTCTGTTCAAAAAGTATCTAATTTAGCAAACCATATTTCATAAATCACGCAGCTGCACTTCCATTATTGGAAATGAAAGTAAGTTATTTCAAGCAAAAAAAATAATGTGTATACTTACTAAAAATCACATTTAAAAAAGAGCGGACTCCCCCCTTGGACATAAACAAATTTTAAAAAAATGTTTGATGAGACTTATATTAGCTGGCTATCGGTAAGGATAGCTGCTCCACCTGCATTTCCTGTAATTTCTGTAAAGTTTCAACATGATCTTTAGGCAAGACTGTCTCTCGAACATGCTTGATCATCCGTTGAATGAGCCTGAATAGATCTCTCATGATGAAAAAAGATTGTACTCTCTCCGTTGTCTTCACTGGTACTTTTTTATGTCGCATAACGGAATCGAGTTGGTTTGATTCATGAGCGAAGGAAAGTTCCACTTGTTTACGGAATTTTACCATCTTTTTCTGTAGCTCCGACCCTTGTGGAACAGGACCATAGAAGAAAGGACTTTCTTCAAAAGAGAAACCAAATTGCTTTTCACAAGTTGCTTCTAGGGGGCAGGAGAAACATTTCTCTTCATCTGCCTGAAACCAAGAAGTATTTGTTTCCTTATCGAACCCATCCCAAAGTAGTGGATGACCAGCTTCACATTCGGGCTTCCCTTCTGTGGAACACGTCTCCGGGATAATCGTATTTTTCTTAAATTCCGTGACGACAGCTACATCGTGTTTGAGAAATGACTCTGCCTGATCTTCCTCACTGAAATAGCCTAAATCAGCTACGAGATAGTCTACTTTCAGATCACCGATTTGCTTAAGTTTTTCTACCAGCGGAAGAAGAACATCGACATCGTGAGTATCTGGAGGAAGAACAATAGACAAGAGAACAACAGGTCCCGAGGGGGAGGGGCAAACGATCGAATGTTTTCGATAGCCGATAAAAAATTTATTCTGATTGGCCTTATTCCTTTGAACACCGACTTTGGCATCAGGATCTGAATACGTTTTCTCGCATTCACAAATCTCTTTGTTTTCACAAGAACACCGTTTCTTTTTATAGCCGTTCACATGAGCATAGACGGGTCTAGAATCAATTCCTGCTAGAGTTGGTTCTAAAAAATCATCCAGTTTTAGAGCTTGACCAATCAGATTAAATAAGATTTTATAAAAGTGCTCAGGTGTCACGGTATTACGAAAATGAGTCAAGCTCGAATGAACAGGAACATCCTTTATGTTAGGAGTGCCGATGAAGTTACGCCATGCCTGATTCTTAGGATCCTTCAGCTGTCTACACAGCTCTCTAAAAGACGTGATCTCAGGACGTGTAAAGTACAAATAATGCATACGAAAATACGTTCTAGCATCAATAGGTGGTCGACCACCATCTTTATATAATGGTTTAATTTTTTCCAAGACAATGGAATCATCAACATGATCAATATAATCTATCAATTCCACATCAAAACCGAGTGTGTTATAGTAGTGGTAGGGAAGCAGTTCTAGCTGCATATCCATGAAAATGCACCTCGTAAATTGGTATTTTTGGTTGTTTGGTACTCCCATTTTACCATTTATCGCTGAGGTGTATTTTTGTTTTTCATGAAAAATTTACCCCTTTTTGAACACGCTCTTATATTAAAAAATTTGACAACAGTTAAAGTTGATTGTAAATTTGAACTATTAAGAGGTGATAGTATGAGACCAATCATTGAATTTTGTGCAACAAACTTAGCGAGTGGCACACAAAAGGCATTGGAAATTCTGGAAAAAGACCCAGATTTAGATATAGTTGAGTATGGTTGTTTAAGTTTTTGTGGAAAATGTTCTGCAAGTCAATTTGCTCTCGTAAACGGTGAAGTTGTTACGGGCGAGACTACTGATGAACTTGTTAAAAAAATCTATGCCTTTATTGACGAAAATTTAGTTTTTTAATGAAAGAGAGTGACTCTTAAGTGTTTACTCATCTCAAGTTGTTCAATACTGAGGTGATTGACCTCTTCCTTAGAGTCACCCTCTTTTTTTAATATAGTATACCCATTCTTTCAAGGTAGGCACAGGCAAATAATTGGTCATGACTCCTATTCCTTACTTTCTAATTATAGAAATATATAATAAAATAATGAAAAGCTTTTAAAAGGGGGGATTTCGTTGATCCCATTTCAAAATACTTGGCCATATGAGCGATCTGGAAAAGATATCTACATTCATGAGTGTCCATATTGTCATGAGGAAAATGTCCTAACGAACATGAAGAAGTATGACTTAGAAAGAGCGATGGAGCATATTAAGACGTATTTAATTATGCCTTGTTGTCTTGAAAAAATGACCATCCTTGAAGCTGATGAGGATTACTTTTGGACAAACGAGCGACTGAGAAAATAGAATAAGTGGGGGATTAACTTGAAGTTTACAAAAATGCACGGTCTAGGAAATTGCTATATTTATGTGAACATGTTCGAGGAAAAATTGGAAGAAAGTCAATTGCCGTCATTAGCAGTGAAAGTATCCAATGTTAATACAGGGATTGGCTCAGATGGAATGATCTTAATTTGTCCATCTGATAAAGCGCCGATCAAAATGAGGGTTTTTAATAACGACGGCTCTGAAGCGAAAAATTGTGGCAATGGCTTAAGATGTGTTGCGAAATACGTTTTTGAAAACAAGCTTGTTACAGACAAAGTCTTTAAAATTGAAACTCTTGGTGGATTAGTGCAAGCCGAAGTTCATCTAAATGAAAATGGGGAAGTTCACCTAATTACAGTAGATATGGGGGAGCCCCGACTTAAGCGTAAAGATTTACCGATGCTTGGGGAAGAAGAGAGCTTAGTCATCAACGAGCCATTTCCAGTTGATGAGCAAACCTATTTACTAACAGGCGTTTCTATGGGGAACCCCCATGCGATTCTATTTGTCGATGATATCGAAAAATCACCAGTAACAACATTGGGACCAAAAATTGAAAAACATGAAAAATTTCCTGAATGGGTCAATGTTGAATTCGTCGAAGTTCTTTCAGAAACAGAACTAAATTTTCGAGTGTGGGAGCGAGGCTCAGGTGTTACCCAAGCATGTGGAACTGGTGCCTGTGCAGCGGTTGTCGCAGCAATCTTAAATAACTATTCCAAAAAAGGCAGAGAGGTTACCGTCCATCTTTTAGGAGGAGACCTAATCATAAACTGGACAGAAGCAGGAAACCTACTAATGACAGGTCCAGCCGAATATATTTGTGTTGGTGAGTTAGTTTAGAATGTAGAATGAATGTAGAGTGTAGAATGTAAAATGCAGAATTATATTAAGGGAAAGCTTCGAAGCAAGGCTTTCAGAAATTTTACATTTTACATTCTACATTTTACATTAAAAAAAGGCCCTAGGGCCTTTTTTTAGTATTCTTTAATAATGTTGTAGAACGTATCACGCTCAATTGGTTTTTTGTTTGCGCCTTTAATAAGGTGAACGAGTTCATCTCTTGTTATACCTTGAGAAGTTGTTGCTCCTGCAGAGTGGGAGATGCGCTCTTCGATTAATGTTCCATGGATATCGCTTGAACCAAATGTCAAAGCCATTTGCGTTAATTGAACCCCAATGTTGATCCAATAAGCTTTAATGTGGTCAAAGTTGTCCAGCATTAAACGGCTAATGGCTAGAGTACGCATATCGTCAAACGCAGACGTGCGGCGTTTCAAACTTGCGCTGACGCTCTTAGGTTGTACTGCTAATGGGATGAATACCATAAAGCCATTTGTTTTATCCTGGAGCTGACGGAGGCGATCCATATGAATTAAACGTTCTTCCTCGGTTTCAATTGATCCATAAAGCATGGTTGCATGAGTTTTCAATCCTAATCCATGGGCAAGTTCATGGGCATAAAGCCATTGATCAGTAGAAGCCTTATCAGGACTCATTTTTAAACGATATCGCTCCGTTAAAATCTCCGCACCACCACCAGGGAGTGTATCAAGGCCAGCTTTAATTAACTCTTTTAATACTTCTTCCATTGATAAACCTGAGATACGGGCGAAAAATTCAATTTCTGCACCTGTATAAGCTTTGATTGTACAGTTTGGGTAATGCTTTTTTAAAGTACGAATTGTATCTAAATAATAATCAAACGGTACTTGGTCGTTATGTCCACCAACAATGTGGAATTCACGAACATTGTCATTCCAACGATGTTCAACGTAGTGAAGAAGCTCGTCCATACTCATTGTATAGGCACCTTCTTCTCCTTCTTTACGCTTAAAGTGGCAGAAACTACACGTTGCTTCACACACGTTAGTAGGATTAATGTACATATTTTCAATGAAATAAACATTTTTACCATTTTTCTTTTCGTTTACTTGATTTGCAAGTTGGGCAACCGATAGTAGATCTGGTGTTTCAAAAAGGTACAGGCCGTCTTCCATAGTTAGACGTTGGCCGTGTTGTACTTTTTCTGCAATTTCCTGCATTTTTTTATCTAAAGTTAAAATAGACAAAGTGTTTCCTCCGTTCTTTAGTTCGAATAATAACTATTTTATCATTTTATTATGAAGCAAAAAGCATATATGTCCAATTTGTTATTTCGACATGCGAAAAACTACTACTCTATATTATCATTTTCCTATTTAGAGTGTAAATTATTATCGTTTATTCTCTTAGATAATTCTAGTGTTTCCAAAAACTGTAGTAGAAAGTAATTGTAAATTCTTTGTAAATTCGTTAAAATAAAGGCAATGAAACGGACAAGCTGTACCAAAAACTAGGATAGGGGTGCACAGATGAACAGAGACGGGCAGCAAGAGAATTACTTACAACAAATAGAAATACTGCGAGAAAAAATGGTTGCTACTGCTCTCGTGTATGGAATTAACCACCCGAAAGTGCTGTGGTATAGTCAACAAATTGATGAAAAACATAACTGTATTTTAAAACAAAAAGTTTAAAATAAATGTAATAAAAAATCGCAGCTTACCAAATGCATTTTCGGCAGAATATTTAGCTGTTTTATACTATTTTTCACAAAAATAATTATCTTAAAAAAATTTATGAAACGTATAACTTCATTTTCTCGACATTAAGTTACTATAGTTTGATATGTATAATTTTGGTAATTTCGAAATTCATCAACTAAATTGGGTCTGCACAAGAATTCGTTTTCTTGTGCTTTTTTCTTGGAATTTGTATACTAATTATAGTAACTAAATTTCATACTATAGAAGTAGGTTGGCATAAATTGAACTGTGTTACCTACAGAGTACCGAAGAGAAACCTCAAAAAGGAGGAAGATAAATGCTTGTCATTTCAGAAATAGCAGCAGACAAGATTAAAGAAATGCTTGCTGAGCAGCAAGAAGAAGGACAAAAATTATATTTGCGAGTTGGTGTTAAAGGTGGAGGCTGTAGTGGTCTTTCATACGGAATGGGTTTTGATGCCGATGTAAAAGAAGATGATCTTCATTCAGATCACCATGGTGTAGCTGTCATTGTTGATAAGGAAAGTGCACCAATGTTAGATGGAGTTCAAATTGACTTCAAACAAAACATGATGGGCGGCGGGTTTACAATTGATAACCCTAACGCCATTGCAACATGTGGTTGTGGATCTTCATTTAAAACTGCGACAAATGAAGGAACACCTGAAGAGTGCTAAGTAAAAGACCTCCGAATTCGGAGGTCTTTATATTTGATTAGACAGCCCCAATTAGTTCAAAATTTTTCTGAAAAAACCACAAAAAAGTCTTATTAAGGTAAATTTAGCATGAAAAACTTTGTGAAATTGTGAACATTGTGTAACAAAAAAAGACTAAGTATTGACTTAGCCTTTTTGAACTATAAAATTGATCTATAACCTATTGAGGAAACATACTTGAGCTATGAGCGTGAGCTTTTGCTGTTTCAGGATCAATGTAATTTTTTGCGCTATTAACAGCAGTAGGGGCTTCCCCAAAGCCAGCGGCAATTAGTTTCATTTTTCCATCATAAGTAGCAATATCACCAGCAGCATAAATGCCAGGGACATTTGTTTCCATTTTTGAGTTAACAACGATGCAGTTTTTCTCGATTTCAAGGCCCCAATTCTTAATCGGTCCTAAAGCTGAGATAAATCCAAAGTTGACGATAACAGAATCAACATCTAATGTTTCTGTTTTGTCGCCACGAACTTCACTAATCGTAACTTTATTTATTTTTTCGTCGTCACCGAAAAGTTCTGAGATCGTGTAAGGTGTACGAACATCTATTTTCTCAGAGTTCATTAACAACTCAACACTGTGCTCATGTGCTCTAAATTGATTACGACGGTGAATGATAGTTACTTTGTCTGCAATCTCTTCAAGCATTAATGCCCAGTCAACAGCGGAGTCCCCACCACCGCTAATGAGTACTTTCTCACCTGCAAAAATGTTCAGGTCGTTAACGAAGTAATGAAGATTTTTGCCTTCATACTTGTCAGCACCTTCATTTTCAATACGGCGTGGTTGGAATGCACCGACACCAGCAGTAATGATAATTGTCTTAGAGTAATGGACGCCTTTACTTGTTGTTAATTCAAAAACACTTTCGCCATCTTTATCTACTTTCTCTACTGTTTCAACAGTTTGGCCTAAAGCTAGAGTTGGCTTGAATTGATCTGCTTGCTCTACTAAGCTATCAACAAGTTCTTGTGCGCGAACTTTCGGAAATCCAGCAACATCATATATGTATTTTTCTGGATATAACGCTGAAAGTTGCCCCCCTAATTGCGGCATTGCTTCGATGACTTTAACTGAGGCATGTCTCATGCCAGCATAAAAAGCAGTGAAAATACCTACAGGTCCACCACCGATAATCGTAATGTCGTATACATTTGTATCTTGAACCAAAGTTAGCACCCCCATGAAATTTTAATGATGCATCATTACATATAATATTATAAAGCTAAAATGATACAAAAGAAAGCTAAAAAACAAGATTAGCTATACAAATCAAAAAATTCTAAATTTAAACGCTTTCATTACTGGTGTTTCAAGGTTTTTTTTGGAAATAAATAATCAATATAAGGCTTAAAATTATACTAAAAAACAAGTCATTAATAAGTTTGCCACTATTTAAATATATTAATATTAAAAAAGTATAAATTATTCCGCTTAAAACTGTTGATTTTTTTGCGAATAGGACATATGATAGAAGCAAGAAGGAAATGTGAACTTTCTTTGACAATTTCTTGCGCTAGGTATAATTAATAATAACTCTGGATCGAACTTTTTTTTCGCCAGAGTAAGTGAAAAGTGTCACAATCTTCACTTGCGCAGTATTAAGTGAAGTAAATCACAAACTTAATGGTAAAAAACTCTTGCTTATGTTTTTTGTAACAGGGGAAAATAAAGTTACCTAGCCCATGCGTAAAATTTAAAAATGGAGTGATTGATAATGAAGAAAAAACCAAGAATTTTAATTTTAGGTGCGGGTTACGGTGGGATGATGACTGCTTCTAGACTATCGAAGCAACTAGGATATAATGACGCAGAAATAATCTTAGTTAATAAGCACAATTACCACTATCAAACGACTTGGTTGCATGAACCAGCAGCTGGAACGTTGCATCATGACCGTACAAGAATGCGCATTGACAGTGTAATTGATACGAACAAAGTGAAATTTATTAAAGATGTTGTCGTGGAAATTAAAACTGCTGATAAAAAAGTTATTTTAGAAGGGGGAGAGCTTGACTACGATTATTTAGTAATTGGACTAGGCTCAGAACCTGAAACATTCGGCATTCCTGGTGTTGAAGAACATGCTTTTTCAATCCGCAGTGTCAACTCAGTTCGTCAAATTAGAGAGCATATTGAATACATGTTTGCATCTTATAATAATTCAGAGATCAAACATGAAGATTATTTAACCTTTATTGTCGCTGGTGCCGGTTTTACTGGAATCGAATTTGTAGGCGAGTTAACAGAAAGAATTCCGGAGCTTTGCAAGGAATACGATATTGATCGCAAAAAAGTTCGTATTTTAAGCGTTGAAGCAGCTCCGACAGCATTACCTGGTTTTGATCCTGAGCTTGTCGATTATGCAATGAGCTTATTAGAAAGCCGCGGTGTCGAGTTCAAAATTAGCACCCCGATTAAAGAAGTAACAAAAGATGGAGTCATTCTTGCCTCAGGTGAAGAAATCAAATCAAAAACGATTGTTTGGACTACTGGCGTTCGAGGAAGTTCAATCTTAGATAAATCTGGGTTTGAAACAATGCGCGGCAGAATAAAAGTAGAACCAGACTTAAGAGCACCTGGTTATGAAGATGTATTTGTAATTGGTGATTGTGCGTTAATTATTAATGAAGAAATAAATCGTCCGTATCCACCAACAGCTCAAATTGCTATTCAGCAATCATCAACACTTTCAAAAAATATAAAGGCTTTAATAACAGGAAGTGGAAATTTAGAGACGTTTGTGCCAGATATTAAAGGTACTGTTGCTTCATTAGGAGGTAAAGAAGCAATTGGGATCGTTGGCTCGAAAAAGCTCTATGGTTCATCTGCTTCAACGATGAAGAAAATCATCGATAACCGTTACCTTTACCTTCTTGGTGGTTTACCGTTAGTCGTTAAAAAAGGGAAACTAAATTTATTTTCTTAATTTAGTGAATTTCATAATACCGCATGCACCAACAAAGGTAGAGTGGGAATTATGAAATCATTAAATCATTAAAGTCGTATACCCAACAATTTTGAGCTAACTCGACAATTTGAGTTAGCTCTTTTTACTTTTTAAAAGAAGGGGTAACTAATAGGCGAGAATAGTGACTGAATAGAGGATTTAGGTAAAATTTGGGTAACTAATAGGCATGAATGGAGCCTGAAAAGTGGCTTACGAGAGAATTTGGGTCGCTAATAGCCGCGAACAAAGCCTGAAATTAAGAGCTAAGTTCTCCTCACTAGCCTGATATGTTAAAATTAGTGTAATTAAGATTAACGGAAAACAACAGTGTGGGGAGGTTAATCAATTGCGGAAAAATCGAAGTAATGTTTGGCTCGCAGCAGCAGGGATCGTTATTAAAGATGAGAAGTGGTTAGTTGTAAAGAAGAAATATGGCGGTTTAAAAGGGCTTTGGTCCATTCCTGCAGGATTTGTCAATGAAGGAGAAACAGTCGATGATGCTGCTGTTAGAGAAGTTGCTGAAGAAACAGGGATAAGAACGAGGGTAATAGATATAGTAGGAATTAGAACTGGCGTAATTAGTGAAACAATTAGTGATAATATGGTTGTTTTCTTATTGGAAGAAATAGGTGGGCAACTGTTAGCTCAAGAGGAAGAGCTTGAAGCTGTTGCTTATAAGACAAAAGAAGAATTAGCAGAAGACCCAAATACTTCAATGATGGTTCATTTATTTTTGAAACAATTACAAGAAAAATCCTTTCAAACATTAACACCTAACCCAGGAGATGTGTTTAAATACTCAAGTTACAAAATATTTTATTAAAACTTCAAAATAGTCTGAAAATTTAAGAAATAAGCAAATGAAAACGCTTTTATGCTTTAAAATGATCAAATATCCAACTTTCCAACCCGATTATTCCCTGCTATATTTACATAAACGCTACTAAATAGGAGGGCGATCCAAATGGTAAAGATCAAGCTAGGAGTTAACGATTGTCCATATTGTGCAGGTAAAGGTTATTTTCAATTACTATTAGGCGGATCAGAGACATGTGAATGTTGCGGCGGATCAGGTAAAAAACCGAATAAAGAATAACGAAAAAAAGTATCACTCTGACCGAGTGGTACTTTTTTTACATTCTACATTCTACACTAAAACATCTGATAACCTTTTGCCCTTAAAACTTTCATTGCAAAGCCGGCAAGAAGTGCTCCGACCATTCCAGCCGTTAAAATAATAATATCAGCTAATTGTAATGAAATTAATTTTGAACCTAAAGCTGAAAAAGAGATAACTGGTGCAGTGATGTATTCAAAAAATCTAACATCATCGACGATGCGGATAACAACAATCGGATAGATAATAGCCATAAACCATGTTGCTCTTAGCAACATATTTAGTAAAAAACCAATTCCGAAAAATAAAACTAAAAATAATAACATCGAAATAATTAATTGTGGAATGCTGATCAACAATTTCACCCCCGTATGGAAAACCAAATCAAATACGCTTTCTTTGAAAATATAAAACCTTCTTATAGTACGAAAAAACACATAAGACAAGTTTACTTAATCTAGTTCCACTTCGTCAAATTCTAATAGTACAAATTAACTTCGGAAGAAAAATTGATTAAATAAATTAAAATATTTCGAAAAATTAACTTTTTATTTGTTCTCGATGAATAAATCTTCTTTTTTTTGGAGAAGATTACACATTGAGAGGAGTGAAAATAAATGGAAATCGTTAAAACGATTTTTAGACGAGTAACAATGACTATTTTATTCAGTCTAGCTTTATTAACGACATTTGAATCGATCTCAGGCGTAAGTGCTAATCAGATAACAAATTGGTGGTTAGTAGATACTTATTCATTTCAAAATAAAGCTGTTGAAGAAAAAAAGAGTATTGATGCAGGTTTAAAAAAGTTTACTATGAGATTTAGAAGTTTACCGATGTTTAGTGATAGCAGTTCAAAATTGTTAAGTAGTCAAGAAGTGGTAGAAGCGAAACCACTCACTTTAGAAGAAGCAATTGATTGGAGTCAATATCCTTCAAAGAAAGTTGTTGCGACCGGTTATACCGCTGGATTTGAATCGACGGGAAAACGTCCAGGACATCCGCAATATGGAATAACTCGTTCAGGTGTTACAGTGAAACGTGACCTTTATTCAACAATTGCTGCAGACACAAGAGTATTTCCAATTGGTTCAATCCTGTTTATCCCGGGTTACGGATATGGGGTTGTAGCTGACACTGGATCAGCAATCAAAGGAAATAAAATTGACCTATACTACGAAACGGTTCAGGATGTATTCCAACAATGGGGCAAAAAAGAAGTAGAAGTATATATTGTTGAAAAAGGAACAGGGCGTTTGACGAATGACGAATTGCAAAGCTTAAATGAAGCTGAAGCTGTTCAAGTATTTCGTAGACAGCTTTCCTTTGCAAATTAAAAAAAAAATAGGACACTGGTTCCCTTATTTAATAAAACAATATAATTTTGAGAAAGTTTGAGGATACCAGATCCGCTAACTGCATGAAAAAAGCCCTTTTATGGTTTTTTCCCGGCCAATAGCGGATCTAATGTCCGATAAAACTGAAAAATATGAGTTTTTTTCATAATAAGGGATCTGGTTTCCACCTACTTAATAGTAGTTCACATCAAATAGCTACTCATAAGTTAAATTTCACTCAAGCCTTATTCAAGCCGACTATTTCAGAGTAGCCGATAATTTTTTAATTCCTTCGACTAACCTTGGTGACGGTCGGCAAAACAATGATTCTTCTAATATATAGAGGTTATTATTTTGGACCGCACGAACTTTTTCTGCGTGTTCGCGCTTCTTTATGACAGCTAAATTCATTTTTTCTTCTTTAACACCCACCCAAACCATGCATATATGATCGGGATTTTTCTCAACAACTTCTTCCCACGTCACTTGAGCATTCGCTTGGTCATAATGAGAAAAACAATTTTCCCCACCAACAATCTCACTAACTTCAGTTAACCAGTTTGTTTTTCCAGGTGTAAAAATTGGCTTTGGCCACCATTCCCAATAAATAAGCCCTCTGTTATGTGATTTATTTAATTCCTTATAATAATCAATATCATGTTTAAACTGTGTAGCAATTTCTATTGCATGATCCGCACATCCTGTTTTTTCACCAACTAGTAAAAGGTCTTCATAAATGTCCGCTAGTGAATTCGGATTTAAAACAATATGGGGGATTTGTCGCTTTTCTAATTGCTCAATGTTTCTCTCCATTCCTGGAACACTAAGGGAAGCAAGAACTAAGTCGGGTTTTAGTTCTTCAAGCTTATCCATATTAATGTTCAAATCAGGTCCAAGGCGAGGGAGTTCGTTAATTTCTTTTGGCCAATCTGAAAAGTCATCAACTGCGATAAGTTGGTCAGTTAATCCTAGGTATGCAAGAAGTTCGGTGTTACTTGGGCAAATTGATATAATTCTCATTTTACTACCTCCGTTTATAAAAAACGACATGATCTCATCAATGTGATGTACCATGTCGTCGTTGTTACAATCATTATAATATTAAAAGATTAAGAAATGTAGAAATAAAGTTAATAATACACCAGTCAGTCCACCAAAGATGACTTCAATCGGCTGATGACCCAACAATTCCTTTAATTCCTTTCGTTTTTCCTTTTCTTCTTTTTCAGGCCATGATTTTACTTCGATGACTAGTTTGTTAAAATCATGAACTAAGCGATTTAAAACAGTCGCTTGTTCACCAGCATGCCTCCGTACACCTGAGGCATCAAACATGACGATAATTCCAAATATCGCTGAGATGGCAAATAAAGGAGAGCCTAATCCTTCCTCTAAGGCAATTGCTGTCGATAAAGCAGTAACAGCTCCGGAATGTGAGCTAGGCATTCCACCTGTACTAGTTAAAAGTGACCAATCGAAACGCCTCGTTGCGATATATTGTAAAGGCACTTTAATAAATTGGGCAAATCCAATTGCTATTAATGCAGCCCATAAAGGGAAATTAGTTAGTAATTCCATAAGTTCTTCCTTTCTGAGTCATTCAAGTAGGATATAGTTATTGTACCCGTTTAAAAGAAACGTTTCTATATTATTTTTTTATACCCGCTTTTCTTCATTCATAAATATCAATTTTTCTTGAGTGAATTTGATCAAAAAATCGAACGTGATCACTCCAAATGAAGTTAAGAAGATTATATATTATCGATATACTCGCATGAGGTAGTAATGGTAAAAACTTCACTACTGAAAATGAAAAAAGTTGCTTACATTATAACAGATAATTTTTTTTCGGAATAATCTTAGATACTCGAAATAAAAAGGTGAACAAGCTATAATAAAAAAGTAATGGGAAAATTCAATAAGAGGAGTGGAGCGTATTGTTTAAAGTTAAAGATGGAGATATTCTTTCGAAAAAGATTGGCGCGTTAGTTGTTGGACTTTTTGAAGACGATAAAAAGCCAGCGGGACTTGTGAAGGAAATCGATGATAAGATGGAAGGTTATTTAGTTGAGCTGTTAGCAGACAAGCACCTTTCGGCAGCCTTCAAAAAAGTAAACAAAATACATACTCTTGGAAAACTAGAAGCAAAAGTTGTTTATTTTGTGGGGCTTGGAAAAAAAGCAGAATTAACGTTTGAAAAAGCACGCGAAGCTTTTGCTTTAGTTTCAAAAGCAATAACAAAAGACGGATGTGAAGAAGTAGCGGTTGCTTTAGATACTTTTTTAACAGAAGAAAAAGCTGGAGAAGTTTTTGCAAAAGCATTGGCTGAGGCAGTAGCATTAACTAGCTATCGTACTCAAACATATAAGCAAAAACAAGAGCCTACCAAATCAATCGAAAAAGTAGCTGTTTTTACTGAGCTACCAAAAGACGACATTGAAGAAGCGCTTATCGTAGGTGAGACTTATGGTGTTGGAACAAACTTGGCAAGGGCGCTTGTAAATGCTCCTGGTAATTATATGACACCTACTGATTTAGCGGCACAGGCAAAACAAATTGCTGACCGTTACGGAATGGAATACTCAGTTCTAGAGCGTGAAGAAATGGAGAAGTTAGGTATGGGTGCTCTTTTAGCAGTTGCAGAAGGTTCTGACCAACCTCCAAAAATGATCGTCCTTAAATATCGCGGTAAAGAGAAATGGGAAAATGTGTTGAGCTTTGTTGGAAAAGGCTTAACATTCGATGCTGGTGGTATTTCGATTAAGCCTGCATTAAATATGCATGAAATGAAAATGGACATGGGTGGAGCAGCTGCGGTACTAGGTGCTATGGAAGTGATCGGCGCACTTAAACCGGATGTCAACGTGATGGCTGTCATCCCTTCTACGGAAAACTTAATTAATGGTAGTGCATTAAAGCCAGGCGATGTTATCAAATCGTTAAGTGGAAGAACGATCGAGGTCCGCAATACAGATGCAGAAGGTCGTTTAATTTTAGCGGATGCAGTTACTTATGCAAAACAGTTAGGTGCAGATTACATTGTTGACGTTGCTACTTTAACTGGTGCAGTTATTGTTGCACTAGCAGGTGTGACAACAGGTGCTATTACAAATGATGAAGAGCTGATGGAGGATGTATTAGTGGCTGCTGGTGAAGCTGGTGAATACTTATGGAGACTTCCAAACTTCGAACCATACAAAGAAATGCTACGTTCTAGTGATGTTGCCGACTTAAATAACTCTCCAGGTCGTGAAGGTGGAAGTATTACAGCAGGATTATTTATTGGTGAATTCGCTGAAGAAACTCCTTGGGTTCACTTAGATGTTGCTGGTACGGCTTGGTCAAGAAGTGATAGCGTTTTTGGACCAAAGGGTGGGACAGGTTCAATGGTGCGTACCCTTGCAACACTTGCACGAAACTTTTAATGAATAGACAAACTGGTCTTTTATTAACGGGTTCGGTTTTGAAGTAGAAAAACAAAAATAACGTTCATTTTGCAACCAAATTCGCATAGAAATTGGTTGCTTTTTTTTCGTTGATATAACGGGATTTGTGTAAAATTTATTAGAGAATTAGCACCTCTTTTACCTTACAAATTCGCAACTGTCTGCTGTCTAGCAGACGCATTTAATTCAGATGTTAATTTAGGTGTTTTTTAATCATTTGAATTTAAAACAAAAATATTTATTTTTCCCAAACAAAGTTATTTTCGGTTCAAATAATAAAGAAAAATAATGCGTAGTTGAGATATGATGTTCAACAAAGCTTTCATCTACAAGTGAAAAAAGAAAAACACTTACGCAATGGCAAGTGTTTGGAAATTTTTAGAATAAAAACATATTCTTTGAAGAATGTAGTTTTGATTCATTGTACTTATTTAAAAGTTTATCAAGATCTTGACTACAACGAATAGCTTTAGTGGACGATAAACCATGTTTTTCTATGATTTCTGACATTTCTTTTCTCTTATGCTCAATTTGATTTGTTAGATTACTAGGCATACTGATGCTCCTTAATTAGAGAATATAGGATTATTATCCTATAAATTAGCAACTAAGAGAAAAGGTAAATGTGTATATTTTGTGACTGGATTATTATTAATAGTGCGCTGTTAATCTGTCTTTTGAAGGTGCACATTTCGAGAATTAAGTGTAACAAAAAAACCCTTCACCGAAGAAGGGTTTAGAAAACCTATTTAATTAATTTCTTAATTTCTAATAAATTTGACTTTGCTTGTTCATAACTCATATCTATTTGAGTTATAAACGAAATGGTCGAGTCATAAGAAAAGTTTACTTTCAATTGATAAAAAATATTTGGTTTTTCATACTTGATTATTGTGATAATTTCAGACGCTGGTAAAATTATGTTGTTGCATCTGACTTTGATGAAGCTTTTTAAAAAATTTTTAAAAGTAAAGGTTTCATCAGAGTTGTCTTCACAGTTGCGAAGTAATTCTTCAAATTTTTTTAGTGCACCTTTTAGCTCGGGTTCTTGTCTAAAAATAATATTACCTCCTTTCATACATCAAATGCCCTATTAAAACACTTAAGATGAAAGGAGTATTTTAAAATAGGTAACTGGCTGGCGTAGATATTCTTTAGCCCCTGTAGTTTTGCGTCCTTGCTTTTCAACAAGTTTGCCATTTTTCTAGGATTGAGTATAACACAATATTTCGACGAGAAAAGTCATATTTTGTCGAAAAATGATTTTTTTTTTTAATATACATTTAATCAAGTTTACAGGTGGATAGGTAATGTATAATGCGAATTACGAGGATGACTTGATTGAGTGATTATGTGTAGCAAATAAGGGGAGGGATTTAGTCATGGGCATACCTAGAATTTTGCATTATCCAGGTAGCAAGTGGAGCATGGCTGATTGGATAGTTAGTCATTTTCCAGAGCATCAAACATATTTGGAGCCCTTTTTCGGAAGTGGAGCATTTTCAAAACAAAGAAGCCAACTTGAAACAGTGAATGATATTGATGGAGGAGTTGTTAACCTGTCTTGTTATTAGAGAAAAGCCTGATGAATTAGCCCACGCAATAAGACTAACACCTCATAGTAGAGAAGAATATTATCAAAAAGTTACCTCGAGGCAGAAAATGAGTTAGAGAGAGCAAGAAGGTTAATAGTTAGGCTATGGCAAGGGCGAGGTGGTAAAACATCACATCGTACTGGTTGGAGAAGCATGATCGAAATGAATGGTCCTTTACCAGGCAAAGAAGGGCTTCGCTTCCCTGAAAAAATTGCTGCAGTTGCAGAAAGATTGATTGGAGTCCAAATTGAAAATCAGCCAGCAATCGAATTAATAAAAAGATACTCTAGGCAAAATGTTTTAATTTACGCTAATCCGCCTTATATATTATCAACTCGAACTACATCAAGCTATAAACATGAAATGACAGAAGAAGATCATGAGGAACTACTTGATGTGTTAGAGGATCATCCTGGTCCAGTTATTTTATCAGGATACACTCATCCTTTATATGATGGTAAGTTGAAGGGCTGGAGAAGGGAACAAAAAGGGCTAAAGCTGAAGCTGGAGCAATTCGTGAAGAAGTATATGGATTAATCCAATAGCAGCAGCAATCTTTATTCTAATAACAGCGGAATCCTAAGAGAGTAGTCCTCCCAGATTTTATCTAATTAGTAAGAGTATTTGCCTAACATAAACAAAAAGTGCTAATTACGCAGATTTCTGTTTTTAATTTCTTCTTCTAATCTCTCTAAAAGGATTTCTAACTCTTCGTGCTCTTGTTCGTCATTATATAATAAAAAGTCTTTAATACATTTATATATAGTAAGGACTTCCTCATCTGAGAAGAATTTAAATCTATGTTTATTCAATAAAATTCACCTCCTCTTCTACAAGGGAGGACCAATTCTCAATTTTATATGAAAAATGTCGTAAATTGTTAAAAAATGATGAAAATATTACCAGTCAATAAAGAAACCGCCATTTGGTGTGGATATATTTACCGCCAGTGCCGTCTTTAACAGATCGTACCTTGATGTCATCCGAGGTACACCGCCATTTATTATCATGCTGATCATTGTTGCGATCTTAGTTATTTTATTTGAAGATATTTCGTTATTTTATCGGTATTTATTTTAAGTGTATCAAGTGAATTTTTTAATAAGGATTGTGTATTGAATAAGAGACCAAGAAGGCGAGGTCCTAGTACTTTGTTAATTCCCGGATTTTCCGGTGTTAAATAAAAACTATAATGGGGGTATTTGATGATTTTAAATAAGAAGAGGTTATTATTAGTCGTTTCAGCTTTGGTACTTAGTATAATTTTGGTTGCTTGTGGTAGTGAGTCAACTGGCCTTGACGGTGAAGAAACATATAATTGGAAGTTTGTAACCGAAGAGCAGCAAGGGCAAGTTCAATATGAATATGCTCTAGAGTTGGCAAATCGCCTTAATGAAAAATCAGATGGGCAAATTAATATCGAAGTTTACGAGTTTGGTGGATTAGGAAGCGAAGTTAATCAAGTGGAGCTTTTACAAAGTGGAGGCGTTGAATTTGCGATTGTCTCACCTGGCTTCACAGGAACAATGGTTAGCGAAGGACAACTATTTGCATTGCACTTTTTGTTTACGGATGATATGGAATTAAACCAACAAATTTTAAATGAAAGTGAAGCGTTGAATGTCCATTTAACTGAAAAATATGAGCAGTACAACATTAAGCCGCTTGCATATTGGACAGAAGGCGCGATGCAATGGACAGGTGACCGTCCGTTAACGGCACCAGAGGATTTTAGTGGTTTTAAAATGAGAACACAAACATCGCCACTGATTCTTCGTTCATACGAAGCTTACGGTGCTGACCCGACAGAATTGAGTTGGGGAGAGTTATATACGAGTTTGCAGCAAGGAGTTGTTCAAGGGCAAGAAAACCCGATCTTCTTTATTGAAGATGCAAACTTCCATGAGGTTCAAGATTACATGATGATTTCAGAGCACAATATCTATGTAGCAATGACAACAGTGAATACCGATTTCTTCGCTGGATTACCGAGTGACATCCAAGACTTAATTGTCGAGACTGTTGATGAAATGCGACCAGTAGCATTTGATATGCAAGAAAGAATGAATGATGAACTGTTAGAAGCGATTGAAAATAACGATCGTCATCCAACAGAAATCATTGAATTAACAGCTGCCGAAAGAGAAGCGTTCCGTGTGGCTGCACTTCCAGTTCGAGACTTCTTTATTGACGAAGTTGGTGAAGATGGCAAAAAGATTTTAGAAATGCTTATTGAAGAAATTGAAGCGGCCCAGTAAGACTTGAGGGTGTAGCTAAACAATATAAACCTAGTTAGGCTTAAAATGCTTAACTAGGTTTTTTCGTGTGTCTTATTGGTTGCCGTTGGTCCAATTTATTGAACTCGTCTATTTGACGGTAATCATCTAATTTTAAAAAAATAGTTTATTGACATAATAGTAGATACGGTGTTAAATTATTTAATAGTTTAACACGTTATCAATTTATCAGAGTAAAGTGTCTAAAGAGGAGAGAGAAAGATGAATGCGGTCTTAATAGCGGTTTTAGCTATGCTTATTTTAAGTTTACTACGAGTTCATGTTGTGATTGCTTTACTTATCGGGGCGATTACTGGTGGTCTAATAGCAGGATTATCATTAACGGAAACGATTGATATTTTTACAGGAGGACTAGGTGGTAGTGCCACGGTTGCATTGAGTTATGCCTTACTAGGTGGTTTTGCAATTGCCATTTCAAAGACCGGATTACCAAAAGTAGTTGTTGATTATGCGGTCAAAGTGGTTGGTAAAGAAGGAGAAAGCAGAAAAAAGAGTCTCTCAAAAGTACTATTAATATTAGTTGTACTCACAATCTCTTGTTTCTCACAAAACGTGATCCCAATTCATATCGCATTTATCCCTATTTTAATCCCACCACTATTACAAGTGTTTAATGAGTTAAAAATAGATCGTCGTTCAATTGCTACCGTCATTACGTTTGGTTTAAAAGCTCCGTATATTCTCGTACCGGCAGGCTTTGGATTAATCTTTCATGAAATTATCCAAATTAACATGGCTGAGAGTGGAATTGAAATAGCGATGACTGATATCCCTAAAGCGCTTTTGATCCCAACTATAGGAATGGTTATTGGGTTATTAATCGCATTGTTAATTTCTTATCGGAAGAAGCGAACGTACGTTAACGTTCAAATGAATGAAGAAGTAGCTGTGACTGAAGAGCCAGTCTCAACTCGTGCGGTAATCGTAGCGATCATTGCAATTCTTGGTGCTTTAGTTGTTCAGTATGAAACGAAGTCAATGATTTTAAGTGCGTTATTTGGGTTATTAGTTCTATTGTTTAGTGGAAAAATGAATGTGAAGAGTGCAGAAAGTAACTTAACAGATGGTATGAAAATGATGGCATTTATTGGCTTTGTTATGATTACAGCCTCAGGATTTGCAGCGGTAATTCGCGAAACGGGGCATGTTAACTTACTGGTTGAACAATCTGTCCATTTAATTGGAGACAATAAAGGTTTAGCGGCATTATTAATGTTATTAGTTGGGTTGTTTATTACAATGGGGATTGGTTCTTCGTTCTCAACAATTCCGATTATTGCAACATTATTTGTACCTCTTTCTTTAGCTGTTGGCTTTAGTCCGCTAGCTACAATCGCCTTAATAGGAACAGCAGGAGCATTAGGGGATGCTGGTTCGCCAGCTTCTGACAGTACATTAGGGCCAACGGCAGGTTTAAATGCAGATGGGCAACATCATCACATCTGGGATACTTGTGTGCCGACGTTCATTCACTTTAACTTACCGTTAATTGCATTTGGCTGGATTGCAGCTATGGTCTTGTAAAAATAGGAATCGGGCTACGTAACTGTAGCTCGATTTTTTTTTATTGGAAATCAAAATGTTTGTAGGTACAAGACAATAGGGAATAAACAATAATAAAGGAATAATGATTATTTCCAAAAAACTTGAAACTTTTCCACGGGGATAGACGTCTAATATAGTGTATGAAAGAGGGGGTGAACTAAATTGAAAAAAATAGCTATTTGGGTGACCGTTATTTTGTTGCTTCTTATTACAACTGTTGTTGGGAAAGAAATTGTGAATGAGGACAAGTTAAAGGAAGATTATTATGAACTGATTATAGCTACTAGTGAACTTTTTAAAGATCATACACAAGAACAAGGTCACTATTATAACCGGTCATACTCAAATGAAGAGCAAATTGAAGAATTATTAGAAGGAAAAGTAACGGAAACTGGGTATCGCCTAGTGATTGAATCGGTTTTTGAGCAAAAGGATGATTTGTACGTATATAAAGAACAGTATCAAGATTATATCAGTGATACCCGTGATTTTTCATTAAAACATAAGGATACTAATTATTATAAGACAGTTCGTGATACAATTTTAAATCCAGCTCTAAAACTTATCCCATTTGAGAAATTAGTAGTGGTTAAAGAGAACAACCTTATTACTATAGAAGGAAGAGATGTAAAGGTAAGGTTTTATGAAGACGGGGATCGAACCGAAGAGCACCACCAATATGCTAGATTTGGCTTTCCTCCAAAAGACCATATTAGTTTTACATTGACTTTTGTTTACGAGCAAGGAAAGTATCTCTTAGAGGATTTTGATATTGTTACAAAAGAATTATAAAAGGTCTATCCCCTCATCGATAAGGAGATAGACCTTTTATATTTGTATTATTACGCAGCTGGTTTTGCTGTGTACTTAGATGACTTGTTAACCGCCTTATAAATTTTAGGACATAGTAATGCAGCAAGAATAGTTACTGCAATATCCTTGTAAAGGAACAAGACCATCATCTTCCAAGCGCCGATGTAAGTTAAGTCTTCCATTCCTAAAAAGTATTTTAAAGACGCATATAAATAAGTTGTTCCAATTACATAGTTAAGGATAAGTCCTACAAAACAAGCGATAAAAAATGTAGCTAACGTTGGTTTTCCTTTTGCCTCTACAATTTTTCCGGTGACATAAGCTAGGATGATAAATGAAATAATAAAACCAAAAGATGGCTTAGTGATTGCGGTAAAGCCGTTACTCATTGCTGCGAACACTGGTACTCCGATGAACCCAATTAGTGTGTACACAATCATAGACAAGCTACCTAATCGTGATCCTAACAATGCGCCAGCTAATATTGCGAAGAATGTTTGTAGAGTTAGTGGAATTGGACCGATTGCGATAAAAGAAGTTGCATTTGCTCCAATTGCCATTAATGCTGCAAACATGGCCACGTATGTAATATCTAAAGCTTTAAATCGTTGTTTACTCATTGATTGTCCACCTTTTCATAATTTTAATATACAATAATCATAAAAAACTGAAAATTAATTGTCAACTAAAATTTAATTAAGGTTAACGTAAAGTGACTAATGCTTGTCATAAAATAGTTCTATTTATCAACACTAAAATGCTTCCTTCTCAATTATGATAAAAGAAAGAAAATCTTCGGGGTGGTCAAATTGATGTTATCGTTTGGTTCTAATGGGGAGAAAGAATTGCAAAAGAAATTCAAGACAGAAGATTCAGCTGAGACATTTTATAAATATCAAATGATAAATTATTTAACAAGTGAGATGATCGAATTTATTGGTCATCAAGAAATGTTATTTATATCTACTGCGGACAAGTTAGGAAACTGTGATTGCTCTTTTCGTTATGGGAAAAAAGGATTTATTAAAGTCGTAAATGAGAATTATGTAATCTACCCAGAGTATAAAGGGAACGGAGTTAATGCCAGTTTAGGTAACATAGTTGAAAACTCGCATATTGGTATGTTGCTTATTGATTTCTATGAAAAAGGAGTAGGCTTGCATATTAATGGAGAGGCAACAATATGTGAAACTGATCAATTAGAATGTTTATTTAAAGGCTCAACATTATTAGGAGCTTTGAACGAAGATCATTATGCACAACGTTGGGTTGTTGTTGAAGTTGAAGAAGCATACATCCATTGCTCAAAGCATATCCCTTTTCTTGAAAAGGTCAAAAAGGAGAATGAATGGGGGGCAGATGGTTTGCGAATGAAAGGCGGAGATGTTTTTAAAGTAAAACATCATAAAAAAGTACTGAATAATTCTAAATGAAATTAGAGAAACTCTTAAAGGCTCCTTGAAATAAAGGAGTTTTTTTAACTAACTAATAGTATTGACATACGTATAGAAACGAGGTAGAATAAATTTCTGTCAGGCGAGAACGACAAAATGAGACAAAAAAGTTTTAAAAAAAGTTCTTGTCACAGGAAAGTTATTGTGGTATATTAATATATGTCGCCGCAAGCGATGTATAAAAACTTTTTAAAAAATACTGGTTGACATGAAGATGTTGATTATGTTATGATTAAATTCCTGTTGCTTGAAGCAACGGTGATTGAGGTCAGTAGCATTGTTCTTTGAAAACTGAACACACAGCCAAGCGAATTAAAGAGATAGTAATATCTCGTCAATGTAACAAATTTTTATTGAGCTTTTGTCAAACACTTTTATGGAGAGTTTGATCCTGGCTCAGGACGAACGCTGGCGGCGTGCCTAATACATGCAAGTCGAGCGGACAATTGAGAGCTTGCTCTCAATTGTTAGCGGCGGACGGGTGAGTAACACGTGGGCAACCTGCCCTGTAGACTGGGATAACTTCGGGAAACCGAAGCTAATACCGGATAATCTTTTGCGTCACATGGCGCAAAAGTAAAAGTTGGGTTTTACCTAACACTACAGGATGGGCCCGCGGCGCATTAGCTAGTTGGTAAGGTAATGGCTTACCAAGGCGACGATGCGTAGCCGACCTGAGAGGGTGATCGGCCACACTGGGACTGAGACACGGCCCAGACTCCTACGGGAGGCAGCAGTAGGGAATCTTCCGCAATGGACGAAAGTCTGACGGAGCAACGCCGCGTGAACGATGAAGGCCTTCGGGTCGTAAAGTTCTGTTGTTAGGGAAGAACAAGTACCGTTCGAATAGGGCGGTACCTTGACGGTACCTAACCAGAAAGCCACGGCTAACTACGTGCCAGCAGCCGCGGTAATACGTAGGTGGCAAGCGTTGTCCGGAATTATTGGGCGTAAAGCGCGCGCAGGCGGTCTCTTAAGTCTGATGTGAAAGCCCACGGCTCAACCGTGGAGGGTCATTGGAAACTGGGAGACTTGAGTGCAGAAGAGGAGAGTGGAATTCCATGTGTAGCGGTGAAATGCGTAGATATATGGAGGAACACCAGTGGCGAAGGCGACTCTCTGGTCTGTAACTGACGCTGAGGCGCGAAAGCGTGGGGAGCAAACAGGATTAGATACCCTGGTAGTCCACGCCGTAAACGATGAGTGCTAGGTGTTAGGGGTTTCGATGCCCTTAGTGCCGAAGTTAACACATTAAGCACTCCGCCTGGGGAGTACGACCGCAAGGTTGAAACTCAAAGGAATTGACGGGGGCCCGCACAAGCAGTGGAGCATGTGGTTTAATTCGAAGCAACGCGAAGAACCTTACCAGGTCTTGACATCCTTTGACAACCCTAGAGATAGGGCTTTCCCCTTCGGGGGACAAAGTGACAGGTGGTGCATGGTTGTCGTCAGCTCGTGTCGTGAGATGTTGGGTTAAGTCCCGCAACGAGCGCAACCCTTGATCTTAGTTGCCAGCATTCAGTTGGGCACTCTAAGGTGACTGCCGGTGACAAACCGGAGGAAGGTGGGGATGACGTCAAATCATCATGCCCCTTATGACCTGGGCTACACACGTGCTACAATGGATGGTACAAAGGGCAGCAAAACCGCGAGGTTGAGCCAATCCCATAAAGCCATTCTCAGTTCGGATTGTAGGCTGCAACTCGCCTACATGAAGCCGGAATTGCTAGTAATCGCGGATCAGCATGCCGCGGTGAATACGTTCCCGGGCCTTGTACACACCGCCCGTCACACCACGAGAGTTTGTAACACCCGAAGTCGGTGGGGTAACCTTTATGGAGCCAGCCGCCTAAGGTGGGACAGATGATTGGGGTGAAGTCGTAACAAGGTAGCCGTATCGGAAGGTGCGGCTGGATCACCTCCTTTCTATGGAGTTAAAACTCTAGTCGATGCTTTTCTTAGGGAAAGTACGCTGACGCTGTGTTTCAGTTTTGAGAGAATGATCTCTCAGTATAATGTAGAATTCAAAATGTAGAATGTAGAATTGTGAAAGTATCTCAGTGATGCCTCATATATTCTAAATCCATTTAGAAACTACAAAGGCAATTTAGAAGCAAGAAGTTCGAGGAAGCGAACGAGATAATCACCGGAGTGTACATAGACGTACATGAGGATGATTGACGAGTGAAGCTGACGAAGAAATTCGACGCTTATCAATTGCCGCTTTGTTCCTTGAAAACTAGATAACAACAACACATTTAAGTTTTACCGGAAAGTTTGTAAGAACTTTATGAGTAAACTTGAGTAGTCAAGAATTCAAATCGACGTAAAATCCTTTATAACGAGGTATTTTTTTGAGAGAAGCGAGTAGTTCGAGGAAACGAGCGAAACAATCGCCGGAGTGTACATCAAACGTACATGAGGACGATTGGGGAGCGAAGTTGACGAAGAAATGCGAAGCTTATCACAAAAAAATTAGGTTAAGTTAGAAAGGGCGCACGGTGGATGCCTTGGCACTAGGAGCCGAAGAAGGACGTGACGAACAACGATATGCCTCGGGGAGCTGTAAGTAAGCTTTGATCCGGGGATTTCCGAATGGGGGAACCCACCATCCGTAATGGGATGGTACCCATAGCTGAATACATAGGCTATGAGGAGGCAGACCTGGGGAACTGAAACATCTAAGTACCCAGAGGAAGAGAAAGAAATTATCGATTTCCTGAGTAGCGGCGAGCGAAACGGAAACAGCCCAAACCAAGGGGCTTGCCCCTTGGGGTTGTAGGACACTCTACACGGAGTTACAAAGAAACGAAGTAGACGAAGCGATCTGGAAAGGTCCGCGAAACAAGGTAACAGCCCTGTAATCGAAACTTCGTTTCCTCCAGAGTGTATCCTGAGTACGGCGGGACACGTGAAACCCCGTCGGAATCCGGGAGGACCATCTCCCAAGGCTAAATACTTCCTAGTGACCGATAGTGAACCAGTACCGTGAGGGAAAGGTGAAAAGCACCCCGGGAGGGGAGTGAAAGAGATCCTGAAACCGTGTGCCTACAAGTAGTTGGAGCCCGTTAATGGGTGACAGCGTGCCTTTTGTAGAATGAACCGGCGAGTTACGATTACGTGCAAGGTTAAGCTGATAAGGCGGAGCCGCAGCGAAAGCGAGTCTGAATAGGGCGAATGAGTACGTGGTCGTAGACCCGAAACCGTGTGATCTACCCATGTCCAGGGTGAAGTTCAGGTAACACTGAATGGAGGCCCGAACCCACGCACGTTGAAAAGTGCGGGGATGAGGTGTGGGTAGGGGTGAAATGCCAATCGAACTCGGAGATAGCTGGTTCTCCCCGAAATAGCTTTAGGGCTAGCCTCGAGGGAAGAGTATTGGAGGTAGAGCACTGATTGGACTAGGGGTCCCCACAGGATTACTGAATTCAGTCAAACTCCGAATGCCAAATACTTATCCTCGGGAGTCAGACTGCGAGTGCTAAGATCCGTAGTCAAGAGGGAAACAGCCCAGACCATCAGCTAAGGTCCCAAAGTATACGTTAAGTGGAGAAGGATGTGGAGTTGCCCAGACAACCAGGATGTTGGCTTAGAAGCAGCCACCATTTAAAGAGTGCGTAATAGCTCACTGGTCGAGTGACTCTGCGCCGAAAATGTACCGGGGCTAAACGTATCACCGAAGCTATGGATTGACACCTTTTGGTGTCAGTGGTAGGGGAGCGTTCTAAGTGCAGCGAAGTCAGACCGTAAGGACTGGTGGAGCGCTTAGAAGTGAGAATGCCGGTATGAGTAGCGAAAAGAGGGGTGAGAATCCCCTCCGTCGAAAGCCCAAGGTTTCCTGAGGAAGGCTCGTCCGCTCAGGGTAAGTCGGGACCTAAGCCGAGGCTGAAAAGCGTAGGCGATGGACAACAGGTTGAAATTCCTGTACCACCTCCTCACCGTTTGAGTAATGGGGGGACGCAGCAAGGTAGGGTAAGCGCACTGATGGATATGTGCGTCCAAGCAATTAGGCTGAGAAGTAGGCAAATCCGCTTCTCGCGAAGGCTGAGTTGTGATGGCGAGCGAAATTTAAGTAGCGAAGTTCCTGATCCTACACTGCCAAGAAAAGCCTCTAGCGAGGTGAGAGGTGCCCGTACCGCAAACCGACACAGGTAGGCGAGAAGAGAATTCTAAGACGCTCGGGAGAACTCTCGTTAAGGAACTCGGCAAAATGACCCCGTAACTTCGGGAGAAGGGGTGCTCTGATAGGGTGTTAAAGCCCGAGAGAGCCGCAGTGAATAGATCCAAGCGACTGTTTAGCAAAAACACAGGTCTCTGCGAAGCCGCAAGGCGAAGTATAGGGGCTGACACCTGCCCGGTGCTGGAAGGTTAAGAGGAGGGGTTATCCTTAGGGAGAAGCTCTGAATTGAAGCCCCAGTAAACGGCGGCCGTAACTATAACGGTCCTAAGGTAGCGAAATTCCTTGTCGGGTAAGTTCCGACCCGCACGAATGGTGTAACGATTTGGATACTGTCTCAACGAGAGACCCGGTGAAATTATATTACCTGTGAAGATGCAGGTTACCCGCGACAGGACGGAAAGACCCCATGGAGCTTTACTGTAGCTTGATATTGGATTTTGGTACAATTTGTACAGGATAGGTAGGAGCCAGAGAACCCGGAGCGCCAGCTTCGGTGGAGGCGTCGGTGGGATACTACCCTGATTGTATTGAAATTCTAACCTAGGACCGTGATCCGGTTCGGGGACAGTGTCAGGTGGGCAGTTTGACTGGGGCGGTCGCCTCCTAAACAGTAACGGAGGCGCCCAAAGGTTCCCTCAGAATGGTTGGAAATCATTCGTAGAGTGCAAAGGCAAAAGGGAGCTTGACTGCGAGACCTACAAGTCGAGCAGGGACGAAAGTCGGGCTTAGTGATCCGGTGGTTCCGCATGGAAGGGCCATCGCTCAACGGATAAAAGCTACCCTGGGGATAACAGGCTTATCTCCCCCAAGAGTCCACATCGACGGGGAGGTTTGGCACCTCGATGTCGGCTCATCGCATCCTGGGGCTGAAGTAGGTCCCAAGGGTTGGGCTGTTCGCCCATTAAAGCGGTACGCGAGCTGGGTTCAGAACGTCGTGAGACAGTTCGGTCCCTATCCGTCGCGGGCGTAGGAAATTTGAGAGGAGCTGTCCTTAGTACGAGAGGACCGGGATGGACACACCGCTGGTGTACCAGTTGTTCCGCCAGGAGCATAGCTGGGTAGCTACGTGTGGAAGGGATAAGTGCTGAAAGCATCTAAGCATGAAGCCCCCCTCGAGATGAGATTTCCCTTGGAGTTAATCCAGTAAGACCCCTTAAAGATGATGAGGTTGATAGGTCTCGGGTGGAAGCACGGTGACGTGTGGAGCTGAGAGATACTAATCGGTCGAGGACTTATCCTAAAAAAAAGAATTTGAATTCTTACTCAAGTCTTAAATGTGTGTTATCTAGTTTTCAGGGAATGATCCTTGAAGTTAATATGAAACTGCTCAATACTTGGTTATTGTGCTCCTGCGGTACTCCTTGCGTCGTATCCTCGTCGCAAAGCTGCAAGAAGCAAATCAAGAAGCATCTCATGATGTGATTGAGGTCAGTAGCTTGTCTAGTGGCGATAGCGAAGAGGTCACACTCGTTCCCATGCCGAACACGATCGTTAAGCTCTTCAGCGCCGATGGTAGTTGGGGGTTTCCCCCTGTGAGAGTAGGACGTTGCTAGACTATTAATTTGGGGCCTTAGCTCAGCTGGGAGAGCGCCTGCCTTGCACGCAGGAGGTCAGCGGTTCGATCCCGCTAGGCTCCACCATTTTAATTAATTCCTAAATTTTGGCGGCGTGGCTCAGCTGGCTAGAGCGTACGGTTCATACCCGTGAGGTCGGGGGTTCGACTCCCTCCGCCGCTACCAATTTAATTTTTACTTATATGATACGGAGGAATACCCAAGTCTGGCTGAAGGGATCGGTCTTGAAAACCGACAGGCGGGTTAAACCGCGCGGGGGTTCGAATCCCTCTTCCTCCTCCATATTACCTGGACCCGTGGTGTAGCGGTTAACATGCCTGCCTGTCACGCAGGAGATCGCCGGTTCGATCCCGGTCGGGTCCGCCATTTAATTCTAATTTAATTAATATTATATAACGTGGAGGGGTAGCGAAGTGGCTAAACGCGGCGGACTGTAAATCCGCTCCCTCCGGGTTCGGCGGTTCGAATCCGTCCCCCTCCACCAATTTATATCTTTTTGCCTTTAGGGGCATAGTTTAACGGTAGAACAGAGGTCTCCAAAACCTCCAGTGTGGGTTCGATTCCTACTGCCCCTGCCAAAAATAAAAAAATATGGCGGTTGTGGCGAAGTGGTTAACGCACCGGACTGTGAATCCGGCACTCGTGGGTTCAATTCCCATCAGCCGCCCCATAATACACTAACAATAATGGGCTATAGCCAAGTGGTAAGGCAACGGACTTTGACTCCGTCATTCTCTGGTTCGAATCCAGATAGCCCAGCCATTATTGCGGAAGTAGTTCAGTGGTAGAACACCACCTTGCCAAGGTGGGGGTCGCGAGTTCGAACCTCGTCTTCCGCTCCAAAATCTTAATATTACATTGAGCATATAAGTGCTTGGCGGCATAGCCAAGTGGTAAGGCACGGGTCTGCAAAACCCTTATCCCCCGGTTCGAATCCGGGTGCCGCCTCCAAATCACAAAGCTCATATTAGTCTTTATAGTTATGCCGGGGTGGTGGAATTGGCAGACACACAGGACTTAAAATCCTGCGGTAGGTGACTATCGTGCCGGTTCAAGTCCGGCCCTCGGTACCATAATTTTATAATTTTGCGCCCTTAGCTCAGCTGGATAGAGTATTTGACTACGAATCAAAAGGTCGGGAGTTCGAATCTCTCAGGGCGCACTCTCGGGAAGTGGCTCAGCTTGGTAGAGCACCTGGTTTGGGACCAGGGGGTCGCAGGTTCAAATCCTGTCTTCCCGACCATCTATTTTTATTAAATTTATACAAAAGATGCGGGTGTAGTTTAGTGGTAAAACCTCAGCCACGAGCGAGGCTTCACTGAATGATCTGCGAGTTGTCTCGACGCATTTGCTTCTATGATTGTCTAGAAGAGGAAGAGACATGAAAGGCCGTAATAGGCGTAAGAATAACAGAGTAAATTGTACTTTATATATGCGGGTGTAGTTTAGTGGTAAAACCTCAGCCTTCCAAGCTGATGTTGTGAGTTCGATTCTCATCACCCGCTCCAAAACAACTACGTCGAATATTCATCCTCGCAGTTTTGCGACGAGCAAACGAAGTGGCGCAGGAGCACAATACAGAATAGTACGACATAAAACCAATAAGTAGTAATTTACAAGTAATTTACACGGATTGGACAAGTAGTACTTTACGAATTGTATGGGCCTATAGCTCAGCTGGTTAGAGCGCACGCCTGATAAGCGTGAGGTCGGTGGTTCGAGTCCACTTAGGCCCACCATACTAGTTTCATACTCCACAGTAGCTCAGTGGTAGAGCTATCGGCTGTTAACCGATCGGTCGTAGGTTCGAGTCCTACCTGTGGAGCCATTTTTATTTGGGGAAGTACTCAAGAGGCTGAAGAGGCGCCCCTGCTAAGGGTGTAGGTCGTGTGAGCGGCGCGAGGGTTCAAATCCCTCCTTCTCCGCCAGATAGCATTTAAGATAGTGGCCCGTTGGTCAAGCGGTTAAGACACCGCCCTTTCACGGCGGTAACACGGGTTCGAATCCCGTACGGGTCACCATATTGTTTTCATAGATTTGGTTTGATTTTCTTTAACAATACTTTGGAGGATTAGCTCAGCTGGGAGAGCACCTGCCTTACAAGCAGGGGGTCGGCGGTTCGAACCCGTCATCCTCCACCATTATTTCTTTTTAATATAACGTTGATTAGTCTACGTTGTATGATTTTATCAGTAGTACTAGGATATATGTGGTGATTATATTATGCCGGCCTAGCTCAATTGGTAGAGCAACTGACTTGTAATCAGTAGGTTGGGGGTTCAAGTCCTCTGGCCGGCACTCTTTATAGTAATTGTTGTACGTTAGTACAATTTTTTCTTTTACAAGAGCCATTAGCTCAGTTGGTAGAGCATCTGACTTTTAATCAGAGGGTCGAAGGTTCGAATCCTTCATGGCTCACCAAAGTTTTTTGCACAGCAAAATAACTTTCTATATGCGGGTGTGGCGGAATTGGCAGACGCGCTAGACTTAGGATCTAGTGTCTTTGACGTGGGGGTTCGAGTCCCTTCACCCGCACTACGAAAAACCTTCCTTTTTATAAAAGGAAGGTTTTTTTATTTCAAGGAAATAAGCTAGATGTTATTTTGATGTAACGTTTTGTCATAAGTGACGACTAATATAAGAAAGGGAGGCATCTGTATGTTTAAAAAATTTTTTCTACTTCTAATGGTACTAGGTTTCTTAGCTTCATGCGGTCAGCAAAGTAAAGAACAAAAACTTTTGTACACGTCAGAAGATGTACATAAAGAGGTTGTTTTTGGTACAAATGACTTTGGCTTTCAAATGTTAAGAAAAATAAAAGAAACGGATCAGAATAGCTTAATTTCACCGTTAAGTATTTCATTGGCGTTAGCAATGACCGTTAACGGTGCTAATGGTGATACGAAGGAAGCCATGCTTGATGCAATGCAATTAAAAGGTGTTTCTCTTGATGGGGTTAATCAATCATACCAAGCGATAACAAATATGATGAAGTATACTGATCCGAAAGTTCAGTTGTCCATAGCAAACTCACTTTGGGGAAGAGAAGATAAAAGCTTTAATGATGAATTTGTAGCAAAAGCAAATGACTTTTATGAAGCAAAGTTAACCTTACTTGATTTTCAAGCACCAACTGCATCGAAGACGATAAACAGTTGGGTAAAAGAGAAAACTGAAGGGAAGATCGAGGGAATTGTAGAGGATGAAATAGATCGTGATACTGTCTTATTTTTAATTAATGCTATATATTTTCAAAGTGATTGGAAGAATCAATTCGACAAAAACCGGACTATAGAAAAAGATTTTTTTCCAAGCAACGGGAAGCAGCAAAAAGTGAAGATGATGGTTAATGATGGGGAGTATCAATATTTTGAAAATGAAATTGTTGAAGGCATTCGTCTTCCATATGGTGAGGGCAGAATGGTAATGGATGTTTTTTTACCAAGAGAAGGTATGAACCAGTTTCTTGAGGAGCTGACAATAAACGAATGGGAAAATATGTTGACTAGATTTGAAATGAAGAACGGTTATTTTGAGTTGCCACGTTTTACGTTCGAGTATGAAGAAAGCCTAAAGGATGTACTAAAAGCATTAGGAATGGAAATTGCTTTTGATGAACAAAAGGCTAACTTTGGTAAGATTGCCCCTATACCTCCTAATCTCTATATTAGTGATGTCCTTCATAAGACATTTATTGAGGTAAATGAGGAAGGAACGGAAGCTGCTGCGGTTACGTCTGTTGAAATTAAAGAAGAGTCAGCCCCTATGTTTGATTTCCATCTGGAGGTTAACCGTCCGTTTCTATTTATTATTCATGATCTTGAAACTGGTGTCATATTGTTTATAGGTGTGACAGAAGAAATTAACTAAAGAACAGTCGTTGCCTATATGTAAGGAAATAAAATACTGATAAAGTTTTTATGTCCAATCTAACCATTGGAACGATGTTGTTAATTTGAAAAAACTTGAAACTTTTGGAATTTAGTTGCGTAAATAGTAAAGAAGTCGAAAAATTTTGGAGGTTATTAAATGTTTAAAAGATTAAAAGTATTAGGAGCTGCTTTAGCGCTCGTAGTTGTATTGGCTGCTTGTAATGACCAGGTTGCAACGAACTTAACGGATGCTGAAGATGTTCTTAAGCAATCATTAGAAGTCATGGAAAAGCTTGATAGTTACTCAATGACAATGGAAAGTGAACAAACGATGACCATCAATGATTCAGAAACTATGAATATGGTTATGAAGATTAATGCTGATATGACGTTAAATCCGTTAGCGTTCCATCAAAAACTATCTATGGAAAGCGATATGGATATGATGGGAAAGATTGAAACGGAGATGTATTTGGTTGGTGACCAAGTATTTATGTTTGATCCAATGATGAAAGAATGGATGGAGCTACCTATGGATTTAATGGGGGATCTTGGTGGTCTTTCTGAATTGCAATTAAGTCCAGATCAGCAATTACTTATGTTAAGAAGCTTTGCTGATGACATTGAACTATCTGAAAATGGTAGTAACTACGTTTTAAAGCTCTCTGGAGAAGGTTCAGAATTTATGGAAATTGCTAAGTTTTTTGGGGGCGCAGGAAATGAGCTCGAGGAAATGTTAGAGTTTTTCTCGGAGTTAAAATTGAACCATATCGATTATGAAATTTATATTGATAAAGAAACGTTTTATCAAACGAAGTTAAACATGACGATGGATTTAACGATGGGGATGGAAGGCGAAACAATTCATACGATCCAAACAATGAAAGCGACAATCCATGGGATTAATGAAGTAGGGGAGATCAAACTTCCTGAAGAAGTATTGAATTAATTTTTATGAAGACATCCGCAAACTGTGCGGATGTCTTTTTTGTGAAGAATGTCACTGAAATTGTTAACCTTTATCCTTTATAATAACATGTTGTGATACTTGAAAGGAATGATGGAAGTTGTATAGACCGTCAAGGTTTAATGTTATTACTGAAACTGATTCAAACGAGTTGATTTTATATAATAGTTATACGGGTGCTATCGCTCTTTTTGAAAAAAAAGAGGGTGAAGAGGTAAGGAAAGTATTGACGAAAAAGCAAGTGACTCAAAGTTCTTTACTCGAACAGCTTATTGAACAAGGATTTCTCGTTAGTGAGGACATTGACGAGAAAAGAAGAGCGACCTTTTTGCACCAATCGATGCATCGAGCAGATTTACTTCACTTAGTTCTTTTACCTACAGAAGCTTGCAATTTTCGCTGTACATATTGCTACGAGGATTTCCCCCGGGGAAAAATGACGGAAAAAGCAAAACGAGGGTTAATCAATTATATTAAAAAGGAAGCTAGATTTTTACGGCAATTAACGATAAGTTGGTATGGGGGCGAACCTCTTTTAGCTGATGATGTCATAAACGAGCTTTCAGACGAATTTTTACAGGTGGCAAAAGAACACGACATTGACTACTCAGCAGAAATCACGACGAATGGTTATTTATTGACGAAGGAAAAGTTCCAACAACTTTTAAACAACGGTATTCGTCAATTCATGATCACAATAGATGGAATAGCCGAAGAACATAATAAGCGCCGCAAACTTGCAAATGGCGATGGTTCTTTCAAAACAATCATCGAAAATCTTTCAACCATTAAAAATATGGCAGGAGATTTTGAAATCACGATCCGCACAAACTTTGATGAAGAAAGTTTAGAAACGCTTCCGCTTTTCATTTCTGAAATGAAGCAATTATTCCAAACAGATCAACGTTTTAAGCTATTCTTTCGCCCAATTGCTCGTTGGGGTGGGGAAAATGATGACTGCCTACCAGTATGTGATCAACGAACAGTCGATCAAAAAATCTGGGAGTTTAGCGAACTCGCTATTGATGAAGGTTTGCCGATAAGTTCAATTGTAGCCGGCTCATTACAACCAACAGCCTCAGTTTGCTACGCAGCCAAACCGAATTCATTCATTGTTGCTAGTGATGGCAGCCTTTTTAAGTGTACGTTAGCCTTTGGGGACGACGACAATAAAATAGGTTCGTTAAACGAAGATGGAACAATGCTTATTAATTACGATAAGTTGGCGAAATGGACAACTTCAGGTGAAGAAACAGATGAACATTGCCAAGCTTGCTTCTTCCGGCCTGCATGCCAAGGAAATCATTGCCCATACTATCGTAAAACAACTGGTGAAAGACCATGCTCACACGAAAAAAGGCAGATTAAGAAGGTATTGAAGTTGATTGTGAAAGAGAATGTAGAATGTAGAATGTAAAATTGTGATTGAAATGCTGAGAAGCATTACTTTCATAATTCTAAAAGGAGGTGGCAAAATGAAGGTTATTAAACAAGGTGTGTCTCCAGTATCCGTTACAACAAAGGGGCAAGTAGTAAAATCAGTACCAGGAAGCCTAAGGTAATAAAGATAGGAAGGACAATTCTTAACTAAACGGCTTTCCTTTAAAAGGTGGCAAAACTATAGTTACAAAACAGATCGCATGGATTTCTAAACGGAAATTCTATGCGATTTTTTTGATGTTTAATAAATTTTGAAGTGTCTCAGAAAGTGATTCATAACCATTTTCAGAAAGAGGGTCTATCTAAATAAGAAGAGGCGTTTTGGATATATATGTTAAAATAGTTATTAGAGTTAAATGAAGAATTATGAACAAGTACACTGCTATCGAGGAAGCCACAATTATAGAAAATGTAATTTAAGTTACTTGCAATGGAGGTGATTATTTGGATTTTTTCAAATTGAGAAAATCAAAACTAATTTACCAAGTTATCGTATTTTTCACCATAATATTGATAGGTATTATTACTTACCCAACCCAACTGGCTAATTTTTTATTTTTCAGTGCAACTATAGGAGTTTTCTTTATAGTAGATACACTAATGTCTAATAAGACAAGGAACGTTAGGCTCGGCTTAGCGGTTGTTATAGCAATTGTTTTCTTTTTTGTGACGTTGTTTTCAGTAATAAAAACGCTTTAATTTTTTTTTTGTAGTTACTAAAAAAGAGTAAACTCTTGTTGAAACTAAAGTAACTGATGCACTACTTTAACAACAGGAACAATCATTTATGTTATTGTTCCTGTTTATTTTAATATGGCTATTAAGCAGAAGGGTTTACTATGAAAGTTAAGGGGTTGAGAGTATTAGAAAGCTGAATTTATTGTTTTTAGTAGTGCTAATTTTGCTAATTGTATCTGTTTTTATGAATATAAATTTATTTAATGAGACTAAAAACTTGAAGACTACATTAGGGAGTGAATATTATTACAATCACGTTTTAGCAAACGACCTAGCAAATGTAGAAATATATGAAAGAGTGACAGACTTGATATTAGAGGGAGATAGAACTGAGTTCATTATGTATCTAGTTAGAATTAACTCTCTTACACGAAATTTAAAAGGGCAAACAGGACAATTTTTTTATGACTTAACTATACCGTTGGATGAATTATATAACCTTAGTAAAATTGACACCGAGAAAGTTGTCCTTGAAGAAAAAATTGGAGAACTGAAAGAAAAAATAATTATTATTAACAGTGTACTTCAAAAAATGCAAGAAAATTTAGGATTTGACCATAAACTATGGTACGAGGAAATAAACAATAATGATTCGACAACAAACCAAATGTTAAGGGAACAATTTGAAGTTTACATGAATAGCAATGCAAAATGATTTTTAACTAACGAATGTGTTAGCACAAGCAGCAGTTGCTCATGTTCATTTAGATACAGCAGTTTTGTAACATGCATTAGGATGGCGGGGGAGTTTTGAAGAAGGTATTTATCTTAGTATTTATTAGTATTTTTTAATTGGTACGCTTGCTTTTTCAATCCTATAACTTTGAAGTAGAGCAAGCAGTTGTGGTGCTAACGAGGAGAAGAGTCGAAAAATTAGTAATTGTTGAGAATTATTTAAACAAACTTAAGGGGTGGGGTAAAATCAAAATCCTATTTATATGTAGTAAGAACAAATGGCGAAGCCCAACAGCAGAGAAGGTTTTTCATGACTTCAAAGGCTATGATGTAAGATCAGCAGGAACAGAGGTTGGTGCAAAGGTTAAGGTTACGAACGGACAAATTGGTTGGGCAGATTTTATTTTTGTGATGGAAAAAAAGCATATAAGAAGGTTAAAAGATAAGTTTGGACCATTGCTCGATAATAAAAAGGTTTTAAATTTAGATATTCCAGATGATTACAGCTATATGGACGATGAATTAATAGAAATCCTGAAAGCACGGGTTGGCGAATTTCTAGAAGTTCCAGAGTGAAGCTGTTGTGAAAGTTGTGTTAAATCAAACTGTGAAAACTGAAATAAGAACATTTTTAAAAATAGAAAGAAAATCAAGAGGGGAGATTTAATTTTATGTTATGGATAATTACACAAAACAAAAAGGATTTGGTAAATGTTAAAGAAGTAAGAGTAATAGACAATCGAATTGAAGGGGTTATAAACCGAAGTTTTTTTGTTTTCTGGAATAAGGTTTTAGGTGGGTATAATTCAAATGAAAGAGCAACTGAGATTATAAAAGAGATTTATGAGAAATTAGAAATAAGTAATACCGTAACAACCTTTTCAATGCCAGAAAAATAAGGCAGTGTTAAAGTAAAGTGAGCGTTATTAAAGCAGGAACTGACGCTTTTCTCCTATTGGAGGATAGTGAAATACAGCAAATTCCTATAACCAAAGGGGAGAGGTTAAATATGTGTAATGATCAAGGTAAAAAAAAATACAGGAAACTATAGAGCAATTTACTCATAGAGGTGTTTTTAAATGATTAGAATATCATTATTTTTATTAATCTTATTTTCAATATTGGCTTCTGGTTGTGGATTCGATTTAGATTCAAATGCAGTTGAATCCAATGTACAAAGTATGCCAAATGATTTCAATTTTTCTGTTCAGTTTGGTGTGAACAGAAGAAATGAAATCAATACATTTGAAGATAAAGTGACCAAGGATTTAATAGAAAATGGGACAGCAACCACAAAAATTGCCCTCACAGATGAGGAAATGGCTATGGTTTATCAAAAAATGAAGGACATTATCATAATAGAACGAAAAGAATTAATTCCAAAAACAAATTGTATGAAAGAGCCTCATGAAGAAGATGAATGGAATATAAGAATTAATGGTAAAACAATTACACTATCTATTTCAGGGGCATATTGTGAACCAACCACCGATGCAACTCAATTAATTGAGTTGCGAAATTATGTATTTAATATAGTCAAAAATAAGGTTGAGTATAAAGAACTTCCAGCATCAAAAGGTGGATATGAATAATATAGTTTTTATACTAACGGATGTATGTGCTGCCGAGCCTAGGGAGGGCTACAAAGGTAGTAGAATAATTGAAATAAGACTAGTTAGGATAGCAGTAATAACAGAGTTAAATGTTAAAAGATTAGTATATATAAATTGTGAATGGTACCTAGGAGGATTCCGTGTGCGCTAATTGCGCAAGTAAGATTCCCTGAGAGGAGAGAGAACACAATCTACCAAAAGGAAGAGAGGTTCTCTTTCTTCCTCGACTAGCGGAAAAAATTATTACATCTTCAATTATTGAAGCGGGTTAGTGAAAGAAGAATGTTTGTAAAATGAGAGGAATTGACTTAATGACTAAAGAAATGTTTGTACAAGTAAATGATTGTAAACTATATGCTAAATTGGAGGGGGAAAGTAATGGAAAGCCAACTGTCATAATGGACGCTGGATATGGCGATTATTCCAATTCATGGGATTCAATAATTGGAAATATTTCAATACTCACTAATGTTCTAATTTATGATAGAGCAGGACTTGGAAAAAGTGAAACAAGTTCTAACCCCAGAACCAGCCGTGAGATGGTAAAAGAATTAAATGAACTTCTTATTGAAGCTAAGATTAAACCTCCTTACATATTAATAGACTCTCGGCATTTGCCGAGCCTTGTGGCTCAAGGTTTTCTTGAACCAATTTATTTGTATCCCTCCTATTTCTAGGTGGGATTTTTACTTTAGTTTTCTTCTTCAATTGGAAATTAATTGTTGAAAAATATCATAAAAAAACTAAAAAAACACTTGACTTTTTAGTGGAACCCCAATAATCGCCGAGGAGGAATTGACTTCCTAACAATACGGTGAAATGGGGGATTTAAATGAAACCTGCGCTAATACCACATATCTCATATCAAAACTTCGTTTTAGACCAATTAAATACTCATTACTCAGGCGGTATACTGACTCTCGTACAAAAAGATTGGACTATTATCTCGAAGTTATGGATCACGGATCTTTCGTTTACCACTACGTGGCTTCATGATTCATATTCAGTTAAAGGTCCTGAGCCACGTGATCCTGCTTCCATGCTTCGCTCTTATCTTTTGTGTTTATTGACAAGTCCGACCCTGAGTATTACAGAATGGGTGAACCAACTCCATCGTGTTCCTCTTTACACGATCCTTAGCGGCTTTGAACCTGGGGATGTTCCAGGTGTCGGTACTTTTTATGACTTCTTCAGACGGCTATCAGGTTTTGAGAAGGCTAATGTAAAACCTTTTATTAAGCTCAAACGAAAAAAGAAGAAGAAGAAAAAACCGAAAAAGGGTGAAAAAGCAACTCCTAGAAACCCTGGTATTATTAGAAAATTAGTGGATCGTCATTTACGCAATGGCTCAAAACAAAAACAATTGCCGGGAGATCAATTATACGCGTTTTTTCAATCTCAATTTCTTGAAGTTTCAGCGAGATTGGGTTTGCTTGGGGATCCCCATTCCCTTGGTGTTGTTGGAGATGGGACACCCGTGGAAACAGCGAGATACCCAAGGAGCAAACCTATTTGTGATTGTAGTGCCCAAGGACTAACGAATTGTACTCATCCTCGTCGATATTCTCAACCTGACATCGACTCAGGTTGGGATAGTTCAAGGGAGAGGTACTTCAACGGATATCATCTCTACATGATATCCACTAGCGATAGCCAATACGACTTGCCGCTATATCCACGGCTGCATCCTGCTTCCCGGCATGATTCAGTCAGCCTAGTGGTTGGTTCAATTGAATTTTCGCAACGGTACACCTTGGGCACAATTGATAAAATCCTTCTCGATGCCGCACATGATGCAGAACCGATTTACGAATTACTGGACCATCATAATGTGGAACCATTTATTGATCTTAATGTTCGAACAAAGAAAAACTTCAGTACGCAAAGTGATATTCAGATTTCTCCCCTAGGCGTTCCTATTTGTCCAATTGGAATGGAAATGAAACCCAATGGGTTTGACAAATCTCAAAACCGCCAAAAGTGGCGTTGTCCACTAGCTTGCGGAACAAAAAATACATGTTCCACTCCGTGTTCTAAAGCGAAGTATGGCCGGACATTTCATACGTTTAAGCAAGATAATCTTCGTCTGTTCACTAAAACACCGAGGTCTTCTGAAAAGTGGAAACTGATTTATAAACGAAGAACTTCAGTTGAACGTTCGAACAAAAGAGAAAAAGTCGACTATCACTTAGAATCTGGGCGTCATCGCTCTACAAAAATGTGGTATGTCCGCTTATATTCAATCATGATGTGTCAACACATAGATGCTTGGTACAGTAGTCAGAAAGAGACTTTGAACATCCAAGAAATCATCTTTTCTAAGAGCGCCTAGTCATTTTTAAAAAATAGCAGCCGTAGGCTTATTTGGTATACACTTTTTTGAAAACACTATGAAAACACATCACTTTGCTGTCCTGTTAATGAAATTCCCAGTAAATTTTTTACAAATCTTCGATAAACTCATCATTTATTCCGAGAGTCTATATTAGTCGGTCATTCATTTGGTGGAGTTAATATGCGAATGTTTGCAACTGAATATCAAAATGAAGTTTGTGGACTTGTCTTGGTTGACTCTACGCCTGAAGGTTACAGAGAAAGATTTCTCCCAACGATGTCACAAAATTTTCAACAAGCATACAAAAAGCAATTCGTTTATGAAGGCAAATATGATGAATTTATGGAAAGTCTAAAGCAGTTAAAAGAAACTAGAATTAAATTAAATATCCCATTAATTGTTGTTTCAGCCGGTAAGAAAGCTCATTATTCAAAAGAATCACAAGAGTTATGGAATGAAATGCAGAGAGACATTCTTGAAATATCCTCTGTTGGTGAATTGGTGATTGCTGAAAACAGTGCTCATTATATACAAAATGATGAACCAGAAGTAGTAGTCAGTGCGATAAAAAAGCTGATTAACCTTTTTTAATATTAGATTGTAAAGGATTTTACTTAAACTATAGGGAGCAATAGCTGAACAAAGGTTATTGCTTTTCTTTTGTTAAATGAACAATTAGGTGAAGTAAAAAATTTAATAGGGTTTGGATGTGGGGGATAATGGATAGACTTTTATTTATTTTTGGAATTGTAGTATTTTTCTTTAGCTTCATTTTCTTTGTAATGAATTTTTTCGCTGAATATAATGGACTAGCAATGATTATCTCTGTACTTGTAATGCTAAATGCAAGTATTGCAATAGGTGTATCTGAAATTTTATTACGAACTAAAAACTTAAAATGAGATATATGAAACAAGTGGTAAGCTTACTTAAAGAAGATTAAGCTTTCTTTTGCTGAATTAAAGAGCAGAATAATTCAAAAACAAGGGAGATTAATTCTATGAGTAAAAACAAAGCTTTAGTTATAATACCTTTCTTACTTTTTGTTGCTACAGTTATTTTTACTATTGTTTCAGACTTTACCGGTAGTCCGACTTTTTTTAATCTTGCTTTATTAATAGTAATAACTTTACAGTTTATTGCTATCATTGAAAAAAGAAGAGAAAGTAAGAATTTTTTATTTGAGATTGTAGCAATTTGTGTGTTTCTAATCGTATTAATATTTAAGTTAGTTTAATTAAGTTGTTTTCACTATCAGGAGCAATAGTGGAATTTACGGGCTGTAACTAATACAGCCCATTATTTTTGGCTTCCTTACTGGAAAATTGTGTTAAACTTAACTGGAAAAGTAGATTGTTTATGGGACGATTACTTTTAAGTATTAAACAAGTTCAGGGAGGAATTTGTTTGAGGAATAAATGCCAGATAGCAAAGTTAATCACATTATGTTTATTATCTATTTATCTATTAAGTGCATGTAGTAATACTGAAAAAGGGGAGAAAATTGAGGTTTTTGTGATTAAGACGTTAGAACACGAGACGGGAGACTACAAAAAAGTAAACTCAGTTTTAAATACGGAAGAAAGTAAAAACTATATAAAATTTAATTTAGTAGCCATTGAAGACTTTTATGATATAGATGGCAACTATATTAAAACGGAGATACTTCATTCTAAATACGAAAAATCTAAAGTTACTCTCGAACAAAATGCTGAAGACAAAAAGGTAGAACTTCAAGAACCGTCAACAATATTAATTTCAGAAAATAGTGTTAAAAATTTTCGAGGATTAGATTATATGACTAAGGAAGAAAAAGAGAAAGTTAAAGAACATGTTCTATCTTTTATTGATATGTTTTAGAGGGCAATTTCACTAGTGAGAGCTTTATTTAAATAAGAATTTTGTAGGAAAATTTATTGAAGGGGTGTGTTTATTTGGGAGGCTTAGTTATAATTCTTCCTTTTATGTCAATTATGATTGGCTTATATCTTATTACATTAGGTCTTTGGGAATTAAGAGAAGGTGTTAATAGAAATCAATATATAAAATACATGTTCACTGGATTATTTTTACTCCTAATTCTCACACCGTTACTTGGTCTTATTGGGAACTTTTTAAATTTTCATCTCAATTAATCATTAAAAATGTGAAAGTTGACACTTAAAGTAACTTACTATTATTACTAATTATAATCATTGGGGTTAATACAAGTTTTAATAATATTGTCCAAACTGCAAGCGATGTAGAAGGCACAAAAGCATATGCTCCAATAATAACAATTGAAGAAACAACAATCGAAACAGAAATACAAACAATCTGTTGGAGTGCCAATGATTGTATGAATGCTTTAGAAGGATACGATATCGTTGAAACGGAGCCCAAAAATTACATAGTTAACTCAGGTAAATCGTTAAGGATTGAATTTAATGATAAGCCCTTACCAATCACAATTAATTTAAGAATAGAAGAATTACCCAATTATCAAGAGCAGTGGACTTATATTCAACGCGATAATTTTCCATTATTCAATTATTTCCTTATGCTTCGAAGTGAACCAAGTTATATTGAACTTCCAAACGAACGTGGGCCATATACTCTCAATATGCTTGTTTACTGGCACGGTGATAAAGCGACAACACAAGGATTAGCGAATTACCGTTTCAGTATTACTATTCAATAAAAATTACTACTTCACAAAAGGGGGAACTGAAGAAGCATAGAGTGGATAGATCGCTCCATAACTCTTGTTTTAAATTAAAAATTTGGAAGGTGATAAAATGACTTATCTTTATAAATTTTTTATATCTAGCATGATTATATTTTCGCTGTTTCTTACAGCATGTGGTACATCTCCTGTTAATAGTTCATTAGCTGAAAAGATAAATCCTATAAATGACTTCGACGTTAAGAATTACGAACAATATGCCGCAACACTCCAAAATGAAAATGGATATTCCAAAAAAGAAGCTAGTAAATTAGCATTTGAAGTTGAATTACTAAAAGTAGCTTTAATAAATCGAGCAATGGAGTTAGGAATAAAAATAACTGATGAAGACGCTAAGAAACAAGCAAATGAAGGAAGAGAATTGTTTGTATCTGGTAAGTTATCTGATATAGAAATGAAAAGTATAGAGGAAACGATTGTTGATTTAGGAATAACAGAAGAACAATTTTGGAATGAGTATGTAGTTCAAACAGGTGCAAAGATGCAAATATTGATAGAAAGATTGCAAGACTACCATAAAGAACATTATCGTGAAATTGATTGGGATGACTATGCAAAAGATATAGTAGAAAATTTTAAAATAAAAGAAATTGAAAAGATAAATAAATTTAAAGAAAAAATTGGGATGGAATAATCTCCTTCTTAAACTATCGAAAATTCCAATAGTGCAACATCAGGAACAGTCAGAAAAAAGGTTGTTTCTGTTATATTTAATCAGCCATTTCACATCGAAATCTTTTTCAAAGGGAAGAATATTATTGTGTTAACGAAGCAGGAATCTTGAATAGGTTAGGTATTTAGGCTTGTGCTAGTAAAATTCTTTTTTAGAATGGGAAGGTGTCAAAATGAATATTGCAGAGGAAATCATAATTTCTCCATTAAAGGATGAATTAATTGAGGACATCAATAAAACAAATGATTATTTTAAAGTGTTTGGTAAGGTTGTACCCAGTTTTCAATCAGGAAAATGGTCTTTTGAAGAGAGTCTATTTGATGAACCTAAAGAAATTCGTTTCCCAGATGATAAACTTGATTGGAGCCTATATATAAACCGTGAAGATAAAGCCCTATTTTTAGCTTATAAGAATAATAATTGCATTGGGCAAATTAGAATAATTAAGGATTGGAATCGCTTCTGTTATATTGAAAATATCGCTACAAAAAAAGAATTTAGAGGATATGGAATCGGGAAGTTGCTCTTAACTAAAGCGGAAGAGTGGGCAAAACAAAGAAAACTTATCGGAATGTCTCTAGAGGCTCAAGATGATAATCTTGGAGCGTGCAGGTTTTATGTGAAACAAGGATTCATACTAGGTGGAGTTGACACATTGAAGCAGTCATATAATCCAAATATAGAAACCACTTTGTATTGGTATAAGTTATTCAAGTAACGAGAGCTAAAGCAGGACAGAGCTGCCGCTTTTCAACTGTTGAGCAGGATTGTTAGAAAGTTAAAGGGGTGGGAAATTGAAAAATATATTTAAACCTTTAATAATCATAAGTTCAAGTGTAATACAAATTATACTTTTTGCAATATTCTTCTTTATTATAACATCTACTATTGAATGGTTTACGTGGTATGAGCCATTAACAATGGGAGCAGGGTTTGCTATGGTTTTTATTACTCCTTTCCAAATTGTTATAACACCTATACTTTGGATGTTCTACGAAAGTTCGATAGTTTATAAGAGGATTGCAATTACATCAACAATTCATTTATGTTTAATTTTATTTAATTTAATTTTTACTTTAATCAACGGAAACTTTGTTACGTTTATTTCCATTGGGACGGTTTTATTACAACCGTTAATTTCACTCATATTTATCGTTAGCTTAATCGTCTTCTTACGGAAGCCAAAGCAATAATACTAAATGTACATTTAATGATGCAAGTAACGGAAGCTTATATATAGTATCCGTTCAAAAACATAACGATCTTGTTAATCAAAAATACCCTTCCTCTTTAAGTACATTAAATGCGTAAAATTACCGACTGTATTAATCACAGTCATTTTTTGTCCAGGTATTGGAAAAAGGTTAAACTAAAGAGCGAATACTTAAAGAAGAGGAGTCTTCCTTAACAAGGAAAAAAGGAGAGGAAATATGAATCAAAACAAGTCTTATCTTATTGGTTCTATGTTAATTTTATCGGGTACAATTTTGTTAGGTTTTATGCATCTCGCAATGGCAACATACATTCCTAATATGACAGGTTGGGGCAGTCCTCCTGGAAAGTTTGCTACTGTGCTCAATGGAATAATGGGATGGTTCCCATACATTCTAAGTATTGTTCAAATTGGAACTGGGGCATTATTAGTTTGGAATTCAATTTTTAATCATAAGCAAAGTTAGTAACTCGTTCTTGCACTAAAGGGAGCAATAGTTGAAAACGAATTCTGAAAGAAAACATAAATGAGGTGAAATATGGATAAAAACAATTTGTATAAAAAACTTTTTTTTCTATCATTGTTCGTAATTTTTGTATTAAGTTTAAGTCTTTATTCATATGTAAGCGTCAAATAATGCCCACCTAGTTTTTCAGGTGGGCATTAGTGTATTCTTTATTTAAGTTTAGCAGGGATCCTGCATTCATTTGGAATGGACTTTGACCACGGAAGGAATTGGTCAAGTGCTTCCTGATCATCTAGGTCTATTTGTGGTAAGTGTTCAAAAAGATAAGTTAAATAATTTAATGGATTTAATTGATTCTCTTTGGCAGTTTCGACAATGCTGTAGATGACCGCACTGGCGGTTGCTCCTTTCATCGATTGGGCAAACAACCATGCTTTTCTTCCCATAACGAATGGTTTAATTGAACGTTCTGCTCTATTATTATCGAGTTCAAGTCGCCCGTCTTTCATAAAGACAATGAGTTTTGACCATTGGTTTAAACTATAATTTATGGCATCGCCTAATTTGCTTTTAGGTGGAACTTGAGGGCGTTTGGATTTTAGCCATGCCAAATAAGCGTCCAACACAGGTTGACTACGTTTTTGACGTTCTTCTTTTCGCTGTTCAGGACTACAATTTTCAAATTCCTCTTCTATCTGTTTTTCAATTTTAAATAATTGCGTACAGAAGTGAAGACCTTCAGCTGCGAGACTCGTAGATTTATCTACACTTGCAGGCAAAGATTTGAGCGTTTCGTCGTATTTACGGCGTGAATGCGCCCAACAGCCAACTAACTCCACATCCTTCATATCATGGTAACCTGCATAACCATCGACATGAAGATAGCCCGCAAATCCTTTTAGAAAGGCTTTCGGGTGTTTACTATGGCGAGAAGTTTGATAGTCATATAAGACAATCGGTGAAACATCCCGACCAGATCGATACAACCACATATAGGATTTGGAAGTTGCTAATTTATCAGGTTCTGCTAAAACTTGAACGGTTGTTTCATCTGCGTGCAGACGGTCAAGATGAAGCAGTAACTCATGCAGGCGATTGTATAACGGTGAGAGCCACTTTGTTGCACCATATATTACCCAATTGGCAATCGTTTGGCGTGATAGAAAGACACCCAGCCGTTCAAATTGTTTTTCGATTCGGTACAACGGCATTCCTTCTACGTATTTTTGATTCATGATATATGCCATTGCAGAAGGAGAAGCGAGACTTTTTGGAAAGACTGCCGCAGGCATTTTAGCTGTGACAACCGGCGTTTCTATTCCTTCGCGTTCACATTGACGGCAACTGTATATATGTCGAACATGTTCAACGACTGTTACTTGAGCAGGAATAATTTTTAGCTCACGTCTTGTTTGCGTACTCATTTCATGTACAGTTTCACCGCAACACAAACAGACCTGCTCTTCTTCGGATAAACGATAATGGATCGTTTCCGTAGGCAAGTTTTCAAGCTTCGCATCTCGTTGTCCTACATGCTTCTTTCGATTATAAGTAATCGTTTCAAGTGTAGGTTCTTCCATTTTTACATCCGCTGTGATTTCAGCTTCATTAAAAAGAGGAAGTTCGATTTGATCCGGATTTGTTTTTTCACTCGAAGCCCCGAATTTCTTTTGTTGGCTTAGTCGGAATTGCTCTTCCAACCATTTGATTTTTGCCTCTAGGACTTCTTTTTGTTTTTCCAAATCCGCATTTTTCGCTGCGAGTTCTTCAATTGTATCTAGTAGTTCATTCGTCGTTTTTCTCATATAAATAGAATAACATATAGAGAGGTGTCGTGGTTGATCAATTCTCTCTATATGATAAATTTTGCACTCATTTTTGGATGGGCTTGTTTTTGTTCAAGTGGAAGTCCATCCAAGAGCCAGTTGAATTGGCGAGGACTGATCGATAGCGGCTTAGTAGTTTGTTCATCTGGCCATTGAAAAACGCCTTTTTCCAGTCGGCGATAATATAACCAAAACCCATTATGATCCCAATGAAGGATCTTTAGTTTATCTCGTTTGCGATTACAGAACACAAATAGATTGGAAGAGAAAGGATCCAATTGGAAACTCATTTGAACAATCGCTGCCAAACCATCAATCGACTTTCTCAGATCTGTTGCACCCGCCGCTAAATAGACTCGTTGAATAGGTGTTTTACTTAACATGGGATTGAAGAACCTGAAGTACTTCATTTAAAAGTGAATGGCTGAAGCCTTCTTTAATTTCGATTGAAACATCGCCTACCTTAACTGTTAAAGTAGCTGTTTCTTCAATCGAGTTGGATGAATCAATGGCAACCCATTGTGTAAGAGGATAAGCGACGTGAGTCGGCTCAGTTTCCAATCTTTTCATCCAGCTATACATACTTTGAACACCTACTTGATTTTGTTCACACCAAGCTTTGACACTTGGCACTCCACTGGATCTGTAGGCGTCGATGCGATCTTCCCACATTTGTTTACGTTCATCTACTGACATAAAAAACCTCCTAACAATTGATGTTAATGTGATTATCACAAAACACGGTAATTATTAGAAGGTGTGGAGTATTTGACGCTTACATTCATATAAAAATGTTGCTCAAACTAAAGAAATGAATGATAGGGTTTCAATATTACAAGCTTCAACAACGGTCTTATATAATTTAAGTAGAAATATGAAGTCAGATGATATAAATTCTGAGTATTTAGTAGAGCAGTCGGCACTATTTATAACTTTTGGTAGTTTAATACCTGAATATGCTCAATTAGCACAACCACTTTCTGATTTAATAGGAGCTATCAATTTAAATAAGATAAGCAATCAAGAAATTAATGTAATAGGTGAAACGTTGAATTTAAAAGTCAGAGAATTATTAGAAATATTAAATCTTCCGTCTAATTTTAAATCAATTGATGAATTACTTGAAAAATATAATGCAGAATTTACTGAGCTTAACAATATTCCCCCCTGTGTTAGGATAGATGTCGTAAAGGACTTTTAGTGTTATAATTATAAAAAACACAGAGGAGATAACGACATGAAAGCACAGCCTGGAAAAACATACTCAAAAGAATTTAAAGAGGCAATAGTTAAACGCATGATGCCACCTAACAACGAACCAGTCAAGTCACTAAGCGAGGAAACAGGCGTAACGGAAGTCACCTTATATAAATGGCGTAGAGATTCTCGAAGCAACGGTAACGCTACTCCAGGGGATGGACAAGGGTCTGAGAGATGGAACAGCGAAGATAAGTTTCTAGTTGTGATGGAAACCTACTCTATGAATCAAGCAGAATTAGCAGAGTATTGCCGTAAGAAAGGTTTGTATAAAGAACAGATTGAAGTTTGGAGATCGGCTTGTTTAAGTGCAAATGGTCGTGAATCTGATCAAACCAAGTTGTTGAGCCAAGAGTTAAAAGAAGAAAAGAAACGCACAAAAACAATAGAGCAGGACTTAAGAAAAAAGGAGAAAGCGCTTGCCGAAGCAGCAGCGTTATTACTACTTAGAAAAAAGGCCCAAGCGGTCTGGGGGGATCCCGAGGAAGAATGATTAGCCCGTCAGATCGCGCATTAGCAGTCGAACTCATCCAAGAAGCCAACCAAAATGGTGCGCGATTGACCGAAGCCTGTAAAGAGTTGAATATAAGTGTACGAACATATGAACGTTGGGTAGCTGATGGCGGAGTCAAGGAGGATCAACGTCCACTTGCCAAACGTCCGGAGCCGAAAAATAAACTAACTCCTGAAGAAAGACAGGAAATCATTGAAGTAGTTAAGAAAGAAGAGTTTGAGAACTTACCACCTTCTCAAATTGTACCTAAATTGGCGGATCAGTCGATCTATATTGCGTCAGAATCTACCTTTTATCGAGTATTGCGAATGGAGTCGATGCAAAACCATCGTGGTAGGAGTAAAAGGCCACAATGGAAATTGCCAGAGAGCTATTTAGCCATAAAACCAAATGAAGTGTGGACATGGGACATTACATGGCTTCCGGGTCCTATTAAAGGTGCCTATTTTAGGCTATACATGGTGATTGATATATTTAGTAGAATGCCAGTTGGTTGGGAAGTGTGGGAACATGAGGATGCCTTGTATGCGGAAGAGTTGATTAAAAAGTCCATTATCAGTGAAAAAATTGCAGGTAAACCGTTAGTTTTACATTCTGATAACGGAAGCCCAATGAAAGCCGCAACATTTCAGGCGCTATTAGAGAAACTAGGAATTACAAAATCCTATTCAAGACCGCGTGTAAGTAATGATAATCCTTATTCTGAAGCCATGTTTCGGACGATGAAGTATCGGCCAGAATACCCTCATCAAGGGTTTAAATCACTAGAAGCAGCACGAGAATGGGCAGGGAAGTTTGTCCGTTGGTATGCTTATGAACATCAGCATAGTGGACTAAACTTTGTAACTCCACATCAATGCCATACAGGGGAATATATCAAAATTCTTGAGAAGCGAAAAGAAGTCTATGAGCAAGCAAAATCCAAACATCCAGAACGTTGGTCGCGATCAACACGAGATTGGTCTGCTCACAAATCAGTAGCACTAAATCCAATTAAAGATCAACTAGAATAGTCAAATATATTACCCTCTTCATCAAGGATTAGTTTGTAAAAGGTAATCTTTGATGAAGAGGCCACCAAGCGATAGCGCGGTAGGATTTCGAATAATTTTTTGAAAGTAAAAAAACGACAACTTTCTTGACAAACACCGATTCTGAATAAGTATAATGAAAAATAAATTTTATGAAATTGGTTATTACAAGAAAGGACTAATAAACTTTGTCGGCTAATGTAACAAAGATTGTGAGAAGTTGTACTTAAACAAAGGAGTGCAAGAAGCCGTAATTGTGCTCATGAAGCAGTTTGTTATTTGAACTAAAAAACGGTATGGAGAGATAGATAATGAAAAAATACATTTTATTAGTTTTTCCACTCATCTTTTACGGGGAAAGCCTGTGGTTTTATTTCAGAGATGTGCATTATTATTTACCTCTTATTATCCAAATTATCGTACATTTAATTATTATTTCAGTTTGCATGATTTTCCTATTAAAACTTACTATATTACAAAATGTATTTGATTGGTTAATTGGTATCTGTTTCTCAGTTTATTTTTGCATTCTGTATCAGAATACGATTGAATTTATGCTCTTTTTGGAAAATGCACATTACTCATTAAAGAACTTAAGATACATAGTTAATTCTGTAAATATTATTCCCATTAAAGGGATTATAGATGTCCTTCGTTACAATCCATCTGCTTCATTTCAAATTTTCGGAAATTTAATTATGCTTGCTCCATTTGCATTTGCTATGCTTTATTTCAAGTGGGCAAAGAGTATCAAACAAGCTATTTGGTACTCATTTCTCTGTACGTTTGGAATTGAACTCGTACAGTTATTACAAAGAATTCTAGGTTTAGTGTTTGATATAGGGATAGGCAGAAGTTTTGATATTGATGATGTCATCTTAAATACAATAGGGGCTCCGATTGGCGTTGGTTGTTATTTACTTTGGAGGAAAGTTGAAGAGTTATTTCTTCAAATCAGAAAAAAGTCTTCAGTAACTATTTAATTAGAAAGCCAACGATATTCTAAAACAATTAAACAACTTTGCATTAGGAATTGTTTATTTTGGAATTGCAGGTACTTTCAGTTTATTAGGAGTAAAATATGATTCTTTAAATTAGCTAAATAGTGCGTTTTCGACTCGAGTCTTTGACAAAATGCCAAATTTTAAACTATGCGTATAAACTTTTGAATAATATAGCTCTTCAAGTACCTGATAGTGATGTGGTCTTTATTTTAAGTTATAGGGGGAGTTTTAATGGTTGAGAAAACTAAAACAAATAGCAATTCTGTAATTTCTTTAACTATGGGTATTTTATCTATACTTATACCAATCATTGGACTGTTTCTTGGTATTATCGGAGTTGTGGCATCAAGAAAAGCTATAAGAGAAATAGAAAAAACAAGTGAAGATGGTAGAGGTTTAGCAACTTCAGGTTTAATTTGTAGCTCAGTTGGAATAGTTATTCAACTGCTCGGAGTGTTAGGATTTATTGCTTATTACTCTGTTTCGAATGGGCCCGTAGGATAAAGGAATTATCTTAAACTAAACGGAGTAATAGTAAAATAACGGGCTGTTATGCAGCCCGTTATTTTATGTCCTTTATACTGGGAAATTATGTTAGACTGAATAGTGAGAGTTTAACAAAAATGAAATAATTTAATAATTTCTCGCAGCTATTATGTAATTTTTAAGGCGGTGGAGTTCTTTGAGGCTTAAAAAGTACATTATTATAATTCCATTACTGCTATTTTTGTTAGGTTTCATCTATTCACTATCATACACCGCCAACTTTAATAGGGTTATTAATGCTATTGATTTCAACAATGAAGTGTATAGTTCAACATCATTAAAATATCGGGATTTATCTACTAATGCAAGAAAATATATTACAAAAGAAGAATTCGACAAATGGAATGCTTGGCAAGATATAGAAAAGAGTTTCTTGAAATTTAATAACCAAAGAGAAGATGCGGATTTCATCTTTCATGGTCGAGACGCGGTTATTTGTATTTTTTATCAAAAATCTATTACTGGTTATAAGATAAATTATCTAGAATTTCATAAATAATATCCGTTGAATTAACGAGGCAATAGCTGAATAAAGGTTATCGCTTCTTATAGAAGAATTGAACAGGTTACTTTAAGATAGGGCTAGAATTGAGGAGTTTGATTTTGGAGAGATGAACAAATGATTTTAGCAATAGTAGGAGTAGTAGCATCTTTTTTGTTACTCCTATCAATAATCGGTTTTTTTAAAGAGATTAAAACTTTATTGTGGCTAAGCATTATAGTCCTTGCAGCATATATTGTTTATATAATAGGTGCCCTAATTTGGTCATTCACGCCAGCAACAGTTACATTTTATCTAGCTGCAATCGTTGTTGCTTTAACAATAGTTAATATCATAGTTATTTATAGGATATAAGACAAGTTGAATGTTCTTTAACGAGCAAGTTAACAACTTTACTTTATTGGAAGTGGATAAGGTTTTTAATTGGAATCAAAAGAGAAAAAAAGAATTACTTTTCTCTTCCAATACAGCGGTTCGATAACTGAATACAGATTATCGTTTACTTTTTGCAATCATGAATAAAATACAAAGGAGTAGTTATTGTGTTAATTAATATAATGACTGGAATTTTTGTCTTAGGAGTGAGCTTATTTTTTTTAGCCGGGTGGTTAATTTTTATCGCTTCATTTCATCCTGTAATATTAATTCCGATAACGGCGATTTTAGTTTGGATCTTAGCTGTTTTCGGAGAAAGAAAGATAGTTAAATATAGAAGAGGCTTTAGAGTTGTACAAATCCTCCTTGCCACTTTAGCTTTGATTTATTTGATTGTCATTAATATATGAAGTTAAATACACCAGATATTTGTAACGTTTTTGACTTAATGTAACGGGTTGCATTAGCAATTGTATGGGAGGTGGAATTGTGAATAAACCCTTTTGGAATCCGTTATTAGCATCATTTGGAACGATGATATTACTATATACAATAGGTTTTATAGCTGATATTAATTTCCTCAAAATTAAAATTTCACCCTCATATACTGAAATTTCTTTCCTACCAGTCATTGTCGGTTTATTGATAGGATTTATTACTGAACGCATGATAGACTACAAATCTAAAAAGTTTGAACTCTAAATCTTGTAGTGCTAACCGAGAGATCGCGATAGGATAATAATCTGTTTCCATTAAAGGTATGAAAAGAACCATAATAAAAAAAAGTCCTAAAAATATTTAGCGGGAGGTATTTATTTGAAAGTATTATTTACAGTGTTGTTATTGTTGTTGTCAATGACAACAGGTTGTATTAGTACGCAGAGTGAAGAAAGAATGGAAGCAACCTTAGAAAATAAGTCATTGAATGACCTTATATCGAGTCATTCTGATTTTTATATGTTGTATGCTGTTGCAGGTAAGGAAAAAGAATTTCAACATGTAAACGAAGTGATAGAGTTTTATAATATAGATTTCAACGAACTACTAAGTGAAGAAAGTAAAGATACCCTTTTATTTGGATCATTCATTTGGTTATATTCTGGGGAAAGAGGATATGAATATGTTGAAACTCTGGAACTAAGCGAAACTCCATCATTCATTATTTTTAATTCAGAGCAGTTAGTTTTTAAATCATCAAATATAGAGGAAGTGGATAAATTTCTTTCAACAAGAGAGGAAACTGAGTTAATAAGAAAGAGAAGAGAGCAAAGACAATAGAGTTGAACAACATTGATTAACTATTATTCTTACTAGTTAAACCAATGGATGCTGTGCTTTATGAAGGATTAAACGTTTTTAAGTAATTAAGGTTATAGGGGATGAAATAGTGAGGCTTACTTTTATGATTGTTATAGTGACTTTGATATTAACAGCTTGTTCTTTTGGAGCTAACTTAACCAAGATGAGCGAAAATAGAATACTAAGCAAAATGAAGGCTAAAGAAGAAAATCAATATCATCTATATTCATTTTGGACATCATTTCCTTATAGCAATTGGGAAGAAACAGAAATAGACGATGAGCTAAAGCATGAGTTTGAAATCTATTCCTATAAATTCGACTATTCAAGAGTTGATACAAATATTGTTCGCCTCCTTTCTTTTCATCAAACTGATAGTGAATATATAGAATTATTAAAAATTACCGAATTCCCTACATTCATTGTTTTCGATAAAGAAGGTATTGTATTAAGAACAACAGATGTAAACGAAATAAATGAATTTTTAAATGATTTTCAATTGGAAAAATTTAAAGAGGAATAGATATGGTTTGTACTTCTTAGGTGCGATAGCTGAATACAGGTTATCGCTTTTTTTTGAAGTAATGAAAAATAGTCCCATACTCTGTAGCAAATAAGTAACCAACCAACTGCTCGGCTCATAGATACGAATAGTTTAACAATTCTTTTCACACCCAATTTGTTATTTTCTGGTATATTCATTTAAGGAGACCCTTTTTGTTTTGAAGGGTTTCACTTAAATTAAGAAAGCATTTATGTTGAAGGAGTGGAGCATTGATTTCTAAAAACAAAACATGTATGAAACCCATTTTCCATTCAGATTCGTCTGTTCTATAAAAAGGGGGATTTCTATTGGTAAATAAAAGAGAGAAGTTATTATTATTTTTTTCGAGTCTAACACTCTTAACATTAGTTTTTTTTTATCAACCTGCTCTTACATCAGCTTGTAATTGTGACGTTCCTGACAATGCAACAGAAGCATTAGATAAAGCAAATGCGGTTTTTAAAGGGAAAGTAATAAAACTAAAAGAGGAAACGATTGACGGAGAAAAGTACGATGTCGCTTTAATTTCAGTATCTGAAACTTGGAAAGGTATTAAGAATTCGCAAGTTAAAGTATATACAGATTGGACCAGTTGTCAATTTGAATTGGAAGAGGAAAAAGAATACTTGCTGTTTCCTTATAAATATCATGATAGGTTAATAGTGATAAACTGTGGCAGAAGTACCGAAATTAAATATGCTCAAGAAGACTTATTAGAGCTTGGGGAAGGAAACGAGCCAACTATTAAAGTGCAGTTAGAAGATGACTTCAAAAATGGAAAGTCAGTGATAAAAATAAGCTTTGCACTGCTATTAATCATAAATTTGGTTTTAATATTTCTAAGAAAAAAGAGTTGAAAATTTTTTCATAGGAGTTTGCCAAGAAAGTGAATCAATATAAGCTATTTAACAAACGGCTGCTTTAGTTGAACAGCCGTAGTAAAGCTTTTGTTGAAGTATTGAACAAAGTACTTAAATAATATTTATAAAATTTTATGGTAATTTATATTGTGTGATATTGATCAAAACAGGGGGGCAGATATGTCAAAACGCATAAAAGTAAGTTTAGTTATATTAGGTTTAATAATTGTAGTTTATAGCTTTATGGCGTTCAAGGAGACCACTAGCCTTAGTTATAATAGTGTTGATGAAGCTTTTAATGACTTTTTAGTTAAGAAACACGGTATTGAAGACCCTAGTGATAATGAGTTAGGAGAAATAGCACATTATGAGGTTAATAATTATGTTTTCGTTGCCTATTTAATAAACAATAATCTATCATTGGCACAATTTGAAAAAGGTAAGCATGGATGGCAATGGCGAAATGTCTCCAATAATATGAATGCTAATGAATCTTCTAAATATACCAAAGTGGACCATTTGAAAAATGAAATAATAATGTATGGAATCATTCCAGAAAAAATTATAGAAAATGTACAGCAGGTAAAAGTTGATAGTTTTGATGCAAGTATCATTAGTCTTAATGAGAAAATAGGCCTTTGGATATTGGTTTCAACTAGTAATTTTCATTCAATAAATAATATTAATATAGAGTATTTCAGTAGCAGTGGAAGTGCAATTCAATTTTAGACTTTACCATTAGTGAGTTATTTTAATTATTATTCAAGTAATGGGTAGTGTTTCTACAGTAAGTGGAGAAGTATTTGTCTAAAGTAAATTAACATAGCAAGAAGTAGGTATAGAAGGGGTTTTTTAATGAATAACCAATTTTCTTATATTTTAGCACTACTAATTGTATCATTCTTAGTTTTTTTCTTTGGTCTTACTTTATTAGGGGGAACTGATACACCTTATACTGATTTTATTTTGACAGTCATTGCTGTTCAATTAATTATGACAAAGTTAATTCAGTTAAATAAAAGTGAGTAATGTATGAGAACTAGCTTAACAAACTGTTGCTGCGGTTGTAGGTTAAAAACGGGCAGCTATATTTGGTAAGAGGTAAGAAATACATATGAAAAGGCGATGGTCTATATAAAAAATTTATCGAGCTTACTAACTGTCTTTGGAATTTTACTAACATTTGTTGGATTAATACCTTATATTGTTCAATTTCCAAATAGTGACCTGACAGCATCGGGACCAAGGAATTTGTGGGAGGTAATAATTTATTTCGCTTATGATGGCAAAAGTTTGTTTTTATCTATTGGTTTAATAATGTTGATACTAGGTTTGTTTTCATTATACAAAATAAAAAAGTGATTTCTTCTTGAAGTAAAGGGAGCTTATATACAGTACCAGCCACAAAACATTGATATGGTGCACCTTTTATCTTTGTTTACATGTAAACGTAGCAAGTGGTTAAAGACTTGACTTGGTGCCTCTGTGGACATGATTGGTCTTGAAAGGCTGAGGCTAAGGTTTCATCAAGCGAACGAGCCTATCATACCCACCTCTCCAAGTAAAGTCCTATCGTTGTTTACGTTGAAAACTATAATTTCCTACTGTATATAACAAGTAAGCAAAGATAGAAAATAGACTGTTTTAGTATCTTTATTAACGATGAATACGGTCATTTACCATACTGTATATAATAGCAGAATAGTTGAAGAAGGATAAAATATTGCTTCCTCGCTAATTAGTATTTGTTTATAGATTAAAAGACCTGACCATACTAGATAAAAAGTCTAATAAAACGGTCAGGAGTGTGTAAGAATGCAAGATTTCGAAAAAGAATACCGTCTATTTCAAGAGGCATTAGATATCCAAGATCCATGGTATATTGAAGACTACAAATTAGTAAAAAGTTCAGATCAGTTTCATGTCTTTTTAGATTTCAAACGTGGAGCTAAGTTCCCATGTCCACATTGTGGAAATGAACATAATGGTGTTCATGATATCGCAAATGACGACAGGATGTGGCGTCATAAGGATTTCTGGCAATACCAGACATATCTACATGCAAGGTTACCAAGAATAAAATGTGATATTTGCGATAAGGTTCTAACTGTGCAAGTTGATTGGTCTCGACCAAAAGCTGGGTTCACATGGCTATTCGAAGCCCAAGTTATGCAGTTAATGAAAGAAATGCCTGTTGCCGCAGTTGCTCGTGAAGTAAATGAACATGATACGAGATTGTGGAGAGTCTTCCATTATTATGTACAAAAAAATATGGATGAGCTTGATCTCTCAAACATAACTCGTATTGCAGTTGATGAAACTTCAAGCAGACGAGGCCATCGCTATGTGACGTTATTTGTAGATGTTGATTCTAAACGTGTCATTTTCGCCATTGAAGGTAAAGATGCCTCTGTGATCCAATCATTCAAGCAACACCTTGAAAATAAAGGAATAGAAGCGACTTCAATCCTGGAGTGCTGTTGCGATATGTCACCGGCTTTTATTAAAGGTATTGAAGAAGCTTTTCCAAAGGCACACATTACGTTCGATAAATTTCACGTTATGAAATTAGTCAACGAAGCTGTCGATAAGGTTCGCAGACAGGAACAGAATGATGAGCCATTGCTAAAAAAAACACGTTATTTATGGTTGAAGAACTCACAAAACCTATCCCAGTCTCAACATGAAAAACTTATGAAGTTAAAAGATAGCCATTTAAATACAGCTAAGGCTTATCGGTTGAGATTAGCTCTACAAGGACTTTGGTCAACTAGCCAAATGTTTTCAGGTTGGTATTTTGATGATTGGTACAATTGGGCAATACGTTCACGTTTAGAGCCAATAGTTGATGTTGCTCGGACACTCAAAAGACATGAAAAAGGTATATTACGTTGGTTCGCTTCAAGAATGACCAATGGTTTACTTGAAGGAATTAATAGCCTTGTTCAAGCATCAAAGCGGAAAGCAAGAGGCTACCGATCAATTGAAAACTTTATTGCCATGATCTACGCAACGGCTAATAAGTTTACTTTACGAGTGAAGCCTCATGCTTAGATTATCTCCTTCTCGTAAGCGTCAAATACTCCACACCTTCTAATAATTACCGTGTTTTGTGATAATCACATTAACATCAATTGTTAGGAGGTTTTTTATGTCAGTAGATGAACGTAAACAAATGTGGGAAGATCGCATCGACGCCTACAGATCCAGTGGAGTGCCAAGTGTCAAAGCTTGGTGTGAACAAAATCAAGTAGGTGTTCAAAGTATGTATAGCTGGATGAAAAGATTGGAAACTGAGCCGACTCACGTCGCTTATCCTCTTACACAATGGGTTGCCATTGATTCATCCAACTCGATTGAAGAAACAGCTACTTTAACAGTTAAGGTAGGCGATGTTTCAATCGAAATTAAAGAAGGCTTCAGCCATTCACTTTTAAATGAAGTACTTCAGGTTCTTCAATCCCATGTTAAGTAAAACACCTATTCAACGAGTCTATTTAGCGGCGGGTGCAACAGATCTGAGAAAGTCGATTGATGGTTTGGCAGCGATTGTTCAAATGAGTTTCCAATTGGATCCTTTCTCTTCCAATCTATTTGTGTTCTGTAATCGCAAACGAGATAAACTAAAGATCCTTCATTGGGATCATAATGGGTTTTGGTTATATTATCGCCGACTGGAAAAAGGCGTTTTTCAATGGCCAGATGAACAAACTACTAAGCCGCTATCGATCAGTCCTCGCCAATTCAACTGGCTCTTGGATGGACTTCCACTTGAACAAAAACAAGCCCATCCAAAAATGAGTGCAAAATTTATCATATAGAGAGAATTGATCAACCACGACACCTCTCTATATGTTATTCTATTTATATGAGAAAAACGACGAATGAACTACTAGATACAATTGAAGAACTCGCAGCGAAAAATGCGGATTTGGAAAAACAAAAAGAAGTCCTAGAGGCAAAAATCAAATGGTTGGAAGAGCAATTCCGACTAAGCCAACAAAAGAAATTCGGGGCTTCGAGTGAAAAAACAAATCCGGATCAAATCGAACTTCCTCTTTTTAATGAAGCTGAAATCACAGCGGATGTAAAAATGGAAGAACCTACACTTGAAACGATTACTTATAATCGAAAGAAGCATGTAGGACAACGAGATGCGAAGCTTGAAAACTTGCCTACGGAAACGATCCATTATCGTTTATCCGAAGAAGAGCAGGTCTGTTTGTGTTGCGGTGAAACTGTACATGAAATGAGTACGCAAACAAGACGTGAGCTAAAAATTATTCCTGCTCAAGTAACAGTCGTTGAACATGTTCGACATATATACAGTTGCCGTCAATGTGAACGCGAAGGAATAGAAACGCCGGTTGTCACAGCTAAAATGCCTGCGGCAGTCTTTCCAAAAAGTCTCGCTTCTCCTTCTGCAATGGCATATATCATGAATCAAAAATACGTAGAAGGAATGCCGTTGTACCGAATCGAAAAACAATTTGAACGGCTGGGTGTCTTTCTATCACGCCAAACGATTGCCAATTGGGTAATATATGGTGCAACAAAGTGGCTCTCACCGTTATACAATCGCCTGCATGAGTTACTGCTTCATCTTGACCGTCTGCACGCAGATGAAACAACCGTTCAAGTTTTAGCAGAACCTGATAAATTAGCAACTTCCAAATCCTATATGTGGTTGTATCGATCTGGTCGGGATGTTTCACCGATTGTCTTATATGACTATCAAACTTCTCGCCATAGTAAACACCCGAAAGCCTTTCTAAAAGGATTTGCGGGCTATCTTCATGTCGATGGTTATGCAGGTTACCATGATATGAAGGATGTGGAGTTAGTTGGCTGTTGGGCGCATTCACGCCGTAAATACGACGAAACGCTCAAATCTTTGCCTGCAAGTGTAGATAAATCTACGAGTCTCGCAGCTGAAGGTCTTCACTTCTGTACGCAATTATTTAAAATTGAAAAACAGATAGAAGAGGAATTTGAAAATTGTAGTCCTGAACAGCGAAAAGAAGAACGTCAAAAACGTAGTCAACCTGTGTTGGACGCTTATTTGGCATGGCTAAAATCCAAACGCCCTCAAGTTCCACCTAAAAGCAAATTAGGCGATGCCATAAATTATAGTTTAAACCAATGGTCAAAACTCATTGTCTTTATGAAAGACGGGCGACTTGAACTCGATAATAATAGAGCAGAACGTTCAATTAAACCATTCGTTATGGGAAGAAAAGCATGGTTGTTTGCCCAATCGATGAAAGGAGCAACCGCCAGTGCGGTCATCTACAGCATTGTCGAAACTGCCAAAGAGAATCAATTAAATCCATTAAATTATTTAACTTATCTTTTTGAACACTTACCACAAATAGACCTAGATGATCAGGAAGCACTTGACCAATTCCTTCCGTGGTCAAAGTCCATTCCAAATGAATGCAGGATCCCTGCTAAACTTAAATAAAGAATACACTAATGCCCACCTGAAAAACTAGGTGGGCATTATTTGACGCTTACTCCTTCTCAACCTAACTATGCACTTTCATACTTAAAATCGTCGGTCAAGTGGTTTCCTTGACGGTCGATTTTAAGTATGAAAACCTAGTAAAAGTTGAGAAGATTACTAGACTATTATTCTTAATGAAATCTCGTGTACCAATAGAAATTAGCGAAGAGCCAAAATATTTTTGTGGAAAAAAATACAGGTGGAAAATCATTTAATTTTTATCCAAATATTAGGTGGAAGTGGTGATTATCATTAAGAAATTTGGATTGATTTTGATGGTCTTGGCAGTTTTTTTTATATCAGCTTGTTCTGGAAAAGAGGTTGAACATTTCTCCTCTAAAGAAGAAGCCTTGGATTCTTTTATTGAAAAGGAAGATATTAAAGGGAATATTGATTTAATTTTAACAACAAGAGGGGAAAAATTATTAGTAGTACAGTCGAGAGAGGATGTATTTTTTGTCGCAGAATTAATTGAAGATAAAGAAGGGTATTACGCAGAGAGAATATCAGACAGTGTTGTATTAGGCATAGGGGCCAGTTGGGGATTAAATACAGTGGATAAAAATAAGTACACTATTTTTTTAAATAAGAACAAAGAAGATTTGAATTATACATCTTTCTCAAATGGAGAATATGATATGTCACTTGTAGAAGGACATACAATTACTAAAAACACAACGGAATTTACAAATGCGATAAAAGAGGTTGAAGTAATTAAAGATTAAATTTAATTAACGAAAGAGATAGTTGAACTAAGTTGTCGTATCTGTTGTTGTGCTAACAAGCAGTTCAGTGGGAAAAGCCTTTGAAAGAGTAAAAGATTCGGAGGGGTATCTTGAATGGGAAATTTCAAAAAAGAATTTAGTGAATTTATAGTCTCAATAGAAAAGTACAAAAAGTGTGGTAAATATTTATTTATTTTCTTTGGGATACAAATTCTAAGTTTTGTTGCCTTTCTTATACTTAGAGATGATTTCAAGTGGAGAAATGACGAAAGAACGATATATAGCTTCGGTACTGTAACAGTTGTGCTGTTGTCTTATTTAATTGCACAAGTTTATTACCTTATAGATTTAGTGAAGAAGAATTAATCACTATTCAATAAACGGATGCAAGAGTTGAACTAAGCTATCTTCGTGTTCTGGTGCTAACGAGACAGAAGAGTTGAAGAACGAATTTATATTTTGTCCAGTAATTTGAAATTTGTAGTCTAATAACAAAGGGGGAATTTTATGTTTAAGAAAGAGCTTTTCTTTTCTAATATATTGCTTTTATTTATGACTTTACTCGGTGGTTGTAGTAGTTCTCCTTCCAAAGAGATTTCATATGCATCTATATTGATAGCAAATGGAACGGAATATTACTTGCAAGGAGAAATTAAAGATAATGAATTTACTCTTGGTGAAAAAATTGGAGAAGTACAAAAAAAGGTAGCGATAGAAGTCCTGCCTAAAGAGGACTTTTCATCTAACTTTTTAGAAGTAGGTGAAGAAATATACTCTTCTAACGAAGATAGTAAGGTTATTATCGTAAAAAGAGAAAATGCCGCTTACCAAAAGTTCACAGAAAAAGATTACTATACAAATAAGGACTAACCGTTGTTAAAGTAACGAAGAGCGAATGTGGAACAAGCAGTGAAGAGTTTTAGAAAAAGTGACTAATACAGATTTAATGAAAGCCGTATTTCGGTCGTTGAATTTGAGTTTGTATATCATTAATAAATATAGGCGCATTTTTTCATGATATGGAGGTGCAAAATGCATAAAAAGCTTTATATTATTCTAGCAATTTCAATTGGCCTAACGATAATTTTTGGCATAAATTCATACCAAAAAACTCTTAAATTCAACTCTTTGCAACAAGATACATATTGGTGGCATGCCATAACTCAACATCGGGCAATAGAAGATATTGATTTAGCTTTAGCTCAAGTTAATAATCCGAACGATGCTATACTTCAATTATTAATGGCTTCAGAAACAACTAATCAAAGCTACATAATGACAGGGAATGGAACTTATATAGGTGCTCATGTCCCTTTTCCTTATTCCGTCTTTGTCTTCCATCAGAAACTAAGTTCTGTTTTATGGGAAGCTATTAATGAGCTCCTTATAGATGGATTTATTAAAGAAAACACATTAAATTTACTATTGGAATACAGAGAAATACTTGTAATGATGACAGAGCAATACGATGTTGAAAATCACAAAATAAAAACCTTAAATGGAAAACAGAAAATCGAAAAGATTGGTGAGTTTATCGAAAATAAATATATGAAATAGAGACAAGCTGGTTAATAAAAATGAGAAGTTTGTTCATCAAGTAACCAATTCTTCATTTCTAACTTATTCAACAGCGTTAGTAAAATTACGTTACTTCAGTACGGGCTAAGAAGGAGAAGTATGTTGAGACTGTTATTATCTAAAAATGCTATTTGGATTTATAGCTTAATTATTTTCGGTGTTATTGGTTTAGCTTTAGACATTGCTACTATCGGGGCGGAGGAATATGCGTTATTTGAAAATAATAATATAGATGCTGCTAATTATGCTAGTTTCTTACGGAATATAAATACCTTTTATTTTCCCGTAGTAATATTAATTCATTTTGTTGTACTTTTCATATTCAGTTTTAAGTATTTTAAAAGATCAATGTAAATTCTCCTGCAAAAAAGTTGTGAGATGTTAGACTTAAAGATGTCAAATAGTAAAATCGCGAGCTGTGATTGATGCAGCTCGTTTTTTACCAAACTGTTAGTAACAACATGGAAGAGACAGTACATAACTTCGTTATTGAGCGAAGTTGATTTGGAAAAAAGGGCAATGAAGTTATATTTTAATAAATTTTACTGAAATAGGAGGTGAAGTAATGAAACAAAAAGTAGCAGGAGTATTCTTGTTAGTAGCTATTATTATAATTAGTACTTGGGGATTTAATCAATATTTAGAAAAGCAAAGATATGAGAGGTACTTATCATTACAAATAGCTAATAACATCTCTACACTAATATCATCTGTAACGGGAAACCAAAGGATTTATAACGATATTATTAGTTCAAACACGATATCATTAGAACAAGCGGAAACACTTTATGAAAATAATTATTCTATCGTCAGGATTACTCAGGATTATCAACATTTGGCTATTGATTTAAAGAGATTAGACAGAGATGCTGTGAATAATTTACCAGCTAATAATGCAAGTAATATTGGCCATTACTATCAACTATTAATCTGGGATATTGCTGAAAAAGAAGGATTTGATAAACAAAATAGAACACCCCATTTTCCTTACCAATTAACACACACAAGTAAATTTGAGGTCGAGCAAAATGAAATAAAAAAAATAGAAATGATTCGAGAATTAAATGAACTATGGTTAACTGCTATCGTTGATAACGTAATTGGTGTTGTAGATAACGGTGACCTTAATCCAGATGTTTATTTTGATACTTATAGAGATGCAATAAAATCGGACTACTGGGTAAAACTTGTTACGGAAATGGATAGTTACACAAAAGAATATCTTATAAATAATGATCATTTAAATGAAATTGGAACTATTTTATATTAATTTTAATTAAAACTTATTAAACAAATCTGCCTTTACTTCAATTGCGCTAGAGAATATCCTCATATATATGGAGAATTAAACCTTAATTCTGTTGTTCAAATTTAATCATTTTTAAGTAACCAATAGGGTGATTTTATTTTAAATGAAGAGTTAGTTAATTATTGTTAAACCTTAAATTATTATATAGTCATTAAACTGCTGGAAGAGCGTTTGATTTGCGTAGTTTTTACTTAGGAATGAGTGGATTAATGAATAATTTAGACGTGTGGACTTGGCTAGAAAACCAGGTCCTTTTATTTTTCTTGAAAAAATGCATTTATACGTATGGAAGATAATGTTAATATAAACTTATTCAGTTAGTGAGCAGGTTAATTAAACAATTTAGAAGAGTCAGTTGTTAAAATTGACGGTCAAAAGGTTATCATAAATTACATAGAATCTGTTTTTTGATTATGACTGTTTCGGTAATGGGAAATTGCTTAAATGAAGGATTTCGTTTCATACTATCGTCTGATATTTTTATTCTTTGAGGAAGGGAGCTTGAACCAATTAATGAATATAGAAATTAAGAAAATTTTACTTTGGTTTTTTGGGATAACTGCGGTAATTAGTCTTGCTAATGTACTATATGTTCCTTACATGTCATTACAACACTCTGGAGAGTTGCAATTTAATTGGTCTTCTTTGTTAACATTTATGTTACTTCTTTTAAATTTTTTCTGTATCCAACGAGGATATTTTGATAGCTTGTTTAAGTAACAAAGAAGATAGTTGTCAACAGTTGCGGTTCTTGTTATTATGCGTTGTTTGGAGGAGGAACTTAGTGAGGAACACAAATAAAGCAAACAAAAGTCCAGGAGATCTGTCGATTGAGGAGCAACAAGAATTAAGCAAAATAAAGAAACAGAACTCATATGGAATGATAGTTTTGACAATGGGACTCATTTCGTTTCTATTCGGTCCGCGTTTTGTGGTTATTCCTGTTATAACTATTTTGTTAGGGCTATTAACTATTAGAACATTTGATAAGGCAACCGAGGATAACCCTTGGACCTTTTATATTGGACTGGGATTAGCGGCTTATGGCTTATATTTATTTATAATGGGTTACGTACACGAAGTAATAATATAGTCAATTATTCACTCAAGGTAAGCTTAATTTAGGAGTTGTGATAGCCGTTCTTATTGTAGATGAAGTAACTGGTAGGATATTAATGGGGGAGATTTTTTGAGTACAATAATTTATATGGTGAGACACGGGGAAGCGCCCAAAAAAGGGAATGAAAGGACAAGAGGTTTAACGGAGAAAGGTTTTTTAGATGCTCAACTAGTAACTGAAATATTGATAGATGAAGAGATTGATGCAGTTATATCAAGTCCATATAAACGTTCAATTTTAACTGTAAAGAAATTAGCAGAAAAAATCAAAAAAGAAGTAATAGTGTATGAAGATTTGAAAGAAAGAATTTTTTCTTCCGAAGACAATCGAATTTCTGATAAGAAATTAATTCCGCTGTTGGAAAAATCATTTATGGAACCATACTTCGCATTAGAAGGTGGAGAATCTAATGCTGATTGTCAAAAAAGAGCTATAAAAGTTCTGATAGAACTTTTAAATATTTTTAGAGATAAAAAAATAGTAGTAGGTACTCACGGCGCTGTTATGACCTTAATGATGAGATATTTCGATAGCAAGTATGACTTAAATTTTTTAAATAGCACATCAAAACCTGATATTTATAGAATGGAATTTAATGAACAGAAATTAGTATGTGTTCAAAGAATATGGCGTGTTATGTTGGGGGTCACCTCCAACGTCGTAATTGGTAAAATTTTAGCTGCCTTTTTTGTCGCAAAAAATATAATATAAGAGCCGTCAACTCTAACGACCATAGTATAATGGTCGTTAGAGTTGACGGCTCTTAAACTTTAGAAAAGGAAAAGGTCATTTGTCTCAATAGCTTGGCGGCTGGACAAATGACCTCTAACAACTATGATTATTTTACTAGATTCGCCTCGTTCTATCAAGAAGTATAATGATTCCATTAATAAGTATGATGTTGAATTACGATGTCCGTGCTGCGGTAGAAGAATGAAAAAACACGGCAAATATAAAAGATGGGTTCATATGAAACACCAGTCCTCGATAATCTTTGTGTTAAGAAGGCGTTGTGGTTCTTGTGATCGTACGTTTTCGTTACTCCCTTGTTTTCTTACTCCTTGGTCTCGTTTTTCAAATGTTTTTCGTGAATTTATTGCACGGTGGTTGTTAATGGGAGTTCCGTTAACGCATCTCACTAAGCGACTTTCTCATTGTACAGTCCCAATCATTTCCTTACGGACTTTACGTCGTTGGAAAATGAAATTAACCTCTCGCTTTAATCAGTGGATTGCCAAGCAACGTGTTAGATTGGCGCATGATTACCAAGCAGGTGATGATTTACTTGAACTTTACCGTAAGGGAATTAGTCTTATCCAAGAGTGTGAGCTTTACTTCAAGATTTTGTTTCATGGAAAAAAACATATTCCTGGAAAAGGAAAGTTATTCTCATCACTCAATCTTCGTCAACACAAAGGGTTATTCTGGTAGCCACCAGGAATGTCGTTTCAATTGCATAAAATTGGTTTCTACCCCTTTTTTTACTACACAAAATATGTCTGTTTTCCTTTCCTTAAAAACAGAAGAAAATTAAGAGTGTTTACATTTGTAAAAAAGGAGAGGAAAACGAGTGGATGAAAATTTACGCAATGAAATCGCAGCATTTCGTTTTGGGTTAATTGCCCAAGTTGTTCAGCGAAAGCTTAATGCTGGGGAGAAATATAACCTTTTAAAGGAGATTGCAGCACAAAGATATTCCATCCCAGGCAGTGAGAAAACCACAATTAGCCTTAGATCATTAGAAAGATATTTGAAAAACTATGAAAAAGATGGATTTGATGCATTAAAGCCTCAAAAAAGAGAGAAAAAGGGAAGTCTTCAATATGTGGACCACTCTATATTGAAACGAGCTGTGGAATTAAGAAAAGAACTTCCTAGCCGTAGTGTGGAACAGGTAATTCGAATTTTGGAATTAGAAGAACGTGTTCCGGTTGGTGTCCTCAAAACACGTACGCTCTCAAGATATTTTCAAGAACAGGGTTGGAGTAAGCGAGATATTTACCGTGCGGTAAAGAAAGAATTTCAACATTTCGAACACGCAGCTCCTAATGATTGTTGGCAAGCAGATACACAACATGCCCTTTATTTACCCGATCCAAATCATTCGGGGCGAAGAAAGAAAGCATACTTAATAGCAATTATTGATGATTATAGTCGTCGGATTATGCACGCTGAATTCTTTTTTGAAGAACGTTATCCACGTCTTGAAAGATGTGTTCAAAAAGCGGTATTAAAGTATGGTGTGCCCCATTTGTTTTTCTGTGACTATACCGAAAAAAATACTATGCCGAATAAACTTATAAATCCTTCATAAATAAACAGTTTACGAAGGATTTTCGGCATAGTGTTTAGCTTTTAGTCCAGACTATAAATCAGTTTTCTTATATCCTTGGTTTTCCAAAGCGGGGATTCTTCCACTGCCTCAGGGCTTGTTTTCTTTATGGCTTCATGAATCATATCCAACGTTGCAAAAGCATAGAAGTTTGATGTTGTTGAAAGACTTTCATGACCAAGCATTTCCATGATGACTGTGAGGGGCATACCTTTTCGGTATAACGTCATAGCTCTTGTTTTCCTGATTAAGTGGCAGTGAACATGCCGTGGGATTTCAGGACAAATCATTCTTGCCTGGTTTGCATATTGACCTAAAAGGAGATTTATCGTATCCGTAGACAAGGCATGAGGCTTCCCATCCCTCATCGAATAGAACAATGGAGCCCCGCCATCTGTGTTTGGATGCGGATGGAATTCCTGAAGATAACGCTTGATGTGAGCAACAGTTTTCTCCATCAGGGGCACATTACGACTTTTGTTGCCTTTACCGGTTAGCGTAACGAAAGGTGTTTTGACGTTGATAATGTGCAGATCCCGAAGGGTAATATCTACAAGTTCCTGCGCTCTGGCAGCCGTATCATACAACATAATGAACATCATGCGATTGCGTCTTCCCTTTTGTGTATCTGTTTTAGGCGTTTTTAATAATGCTTCAATAGCTTCATTTGTCATATATAATATGGACTTTTTGTGTTCCTTCATTCCGCGAACGCTACGAACATCGTTGTATATTGCAACAAGCGTAATATCCTCGTCTGCGCAATACTCCATGAACGATTTTAGTGCAGTCAATCGAAGGTTGCATGTTTTGGCTGCTAGATTTTGCACTTCATTCATCCAGACAAAATAATCTTTAATGTGTTTCCTATTTAGAAAGTCAAACGTAATGTCCTGTCGTTCAATCCCTTTTTGGATTTCCAAGTAATCAATAAAGTAACTCATGGACTTCTTATACGAATTTATTGTGTTTTGGCTAAGGTTTCTTACCTTGGGCAGGTATACATGAAGGAAGCTACGAGCATAATGCCAAAATTCGGGCTCAATCTGCTTTCTACTCTTCATCATAATCCACCTCCGGAAGCAACCCTTCAAGTATTTTAGTTTTTTCGGAGAAAGTAGAAAAAAACTCAGGCACAAGATGAAGATAGTAGTAGGTGCTTTCCAAACAGGCATGTCCCATGTAACGCACCAAATATGGAAGCATGGAATTCACATCGGATTCTTCCTTAAGCCATTGATTGAGTTTGTCGAAGGCAAAATGATGGCGAAAATCATATGCTCTTGCCTTCGAGCCTGACTCATGCCCCAAACCAGCCGCCTTCCATATCTTATTGAAATTCGATCCAATAGACGTACTCTGGTAACAACTATGGGATTTTACCGGAAAGAAATACGTTCGATCTGGAAATATATTATCTATGACAGCATCGTATTTCAAATATAGTTGTTTAAGGTCTTCCGGAAGAAACAACCTTCGGTCTTTAGGGCCTTTTGAATGGATTACATCGATATAGCCAGTATGAAGGTTAACGTTTTTTCGCAGAAGCAACCGCGCTTCACTTGTTCTCAATCCACAACAATAAAGCAATCTAAAGTACATGGGTAGGACAAGATGGCGGACAGGATTTTCCTTGCGAGGGCCTAGTGTGTCGCAAGCATCGAAAAATCGGATAATTTCTTCATCTGTGAAAAAATGTGGTATCGTTCGGATTTGCTTTCGACAGATTTTGTTGGTGACAACATATGCATCTGAGTATCCAGAATGTTGCAGGTATTTGCCAAACTCACGAATAGGTGCCACACGTACTCGTTGGGTGTTTGGGCATTCGTTATCCCGTAAGATAACCCAACCTTTAACAATCTCGTTCAATAAAACCTCTTCGGATTCGCGTTTTGCACAATAGCGATCAAACTCGTGGAGATAGTATTCGCTTGTTTTATACTTCCAGCCTAGTGAGTGTTTAAACGCTACAAAAGACTCCATGAAAGAAGCTAGTTTACTAACATATGCCTTCTCCATCATTTGAGCCCCTTCACTTTCATAGGAATGACGGCTAAGGTTAATGCACAATCACGCATCTTTTCTTCGTCAGTAGACAGATAAACGTCGGCTGAGTTTGGGTTGACATGCCCAAGTGTTGATGAAATTGTTTGTATGGCAACCCCATTTTTTAACATTTTTGAGGCGACATGATGTCTAAGGAGGCGGGTGCCTTTAAGTTCGTTGTTAACTCTTACTCCTGCACATGTAAATATTTTTCTTACTATGGTGTAACAACTCGAATGTTCTTTCAACGGTACATGTGGGGCATTTCGAGATAAAAATACGCACGATGAATCTGATTTAGGACGGTCATTCGTGAGATACCTTACTAATGCATTGCCGATTGCAGGAAGAAGGGGTAAAACTAAAGGCTCATTCGTCTTCTGTTGGACTATGTTAATAACATCCCCTTGCCAATCTATATCTTTTAACCTTAAGTTCAAAATATCCACGGCCCTGATTCCAGTAAGAAGCGATAATAATATAATAGCTTTGTCCCTTGAAGATACAGCATCGGTTTGTAATACATCCCATACAGCCCGTTCTTCCTCCTCCGTTAATACGGGAATAATTGTCCTTTTTCTCAGGAGTTTATCAGGAACGGCTGCAATAAGTCTGTTTCCACCTTCTGCAAAACGCAAAAATGATCTTAATCCGGAGGCCGCCGTTCGAAGACTTCCAGAGTCCCAGGTTTCTCTTAGTTCATCAAAAAACTTATAGATTGATTTAAGAGGGACAGCTTTCAACTCGGTATAGCCCAATTTTTCAATAAAAATAAGGAACTTGCAGGAAGTATTTCGATACGATTCTATAGTATTTTTACTTTTTTTCTCCTCTTGTAGAAACGCTAGAAAATGGATATGAAGGTCCTGGAATTTAATAGTTGAGGGCTTATCGACCTTACTATCCCTGCTTGGTTGCCAGCCAAAATAGCCTCTTTCTTCATATTCCCTTAATTTTCTTATGCATGAAGTGTGTAGCTTTTTACGTGAATGGCAGTATTGTCCTGTCCTTCTGTCTGCAGAATCATTCACGAAATGCTCAACCAATTCTTGAGTTAAAGTTTCTGTCCCCATGATAGCGGCAGACTTCAACAGTCTTTCATATACCCTTTTGAAACTATGAATCGTTGATTGACAATAACCTGCTTTTTCAAGCGCTTCAAGTACCATTTTTACACTACTTTCCACAGTTGGTTTCTTTACCATAGTAATTCCTCCTAAAAATAGTTTGGACGTTAGTCCACTTCTATTATGGAAAAAATAGCAAAACACTATGCCGAAAATCCTTCGTAAACTGTTTATTTATGAAGGATTTATAAGTTTATTCGGCATAGTATTTTTTTCGGTATAGTCGACATTATGACGAATTCGTCATAATGCCGATAATGGCTCTGTTTATAGCGCAAAACAGTTTAAAGTGATTTGCGCGCGTATGGGGACGAAGTTAATCCATGCAAGCCCGTACTCGCCAGAATCAAAAGGCAAGGTTGAAAAGTTTTTCCAATATGTTGATTCAAGCTTTACCGGTGAAGCAAATCTTCTCATTAATCAAGGCAAGTTGACGACATTAAAATCGTTAAATGAGTACTTGCGATCATGGTTGGATGCCTACGATCATCGGGTTCACCGCGGGACTGGACAAACACCAAAAAAGCGATATGAAGCGAAACAAGAGGAACAACGGTTTCTTTCTCCTGAAGAGTTAAAAGAAATCTTTTTATGGGAAGAAGACCGTTCAGTTAGAAAAACAGCGGTGATTGAATTAGAGGGAAATCTTTACGATGTAGATTCGTCTTTACGGGGTAAAAAAATTATCGTTCGTTATAACCCATTTGATTTATCCTATGTACAGGTTTGGAAAGATGACTTGCGCTACCCAGATGCAAAACCAGCTGAACTGCGAAATCAAAGTCATTCAAAACTTCATGAACCATATGATGAAAAGTCCTCACCAACGGCTGTATCGGATTATTTAGATCGGTTGAAAAAACAGCAGGATGAGGAAAAGCGAAAACAACTAGGAACCACAAGTTTTGTCCAATGGAAAGAAAAATCAAGGGGGCGTAGCGAATGTTAGATTTCTTCGAAATGAAAGGTGTTCCATTTACTCGTGAGATTTTAATTGAACAACTATATAGCTCATCTAGCTACAATGAAGCAACAGCTCGATTAGAGTACGCTGCTGAAAATCGACAGTTTTGCTTATTAACTGGTGAGGCTGGTATGGGAAAATCAACGGCTGTAAGATCATTAGTACAAAAACTAGATCGTACAAAATACCGTTATTTATATTTATGTGACTCTGAACTAACTCCTAAACTATTTTATCGAGAAGTTTTACAAAACTTTGGAATTCACCCTGCATTTCGATCAACCGAAGCGAAACGACAGTACCAATCTTTAATGTTAGATATTTATGAGAATGAGAGAAAAACACCAGTTATTGTTATTGATGAAGCACACCATTTCTCGGAGCCGATGTTGCAAGAGTTACGCTTCATACTTAACTTTAAAGAAGATTCTATGTCTCCTCTTACCCTTATTGTCGTTGGGCAACCTAGTCTACGAAATCAATTAAAAGTGAAGCACCTAGAAGCTATCGATCAAAGGATACAAATGCGATACCAAGTAACAGGGCTAACTGAGCAAGAAACAAAAGCTTACATTAAACATCAATTGATAGTAGTTGAAACACCATATGAGATTTTTTCAGAAGAAGCCATTCAGGCAATTCATAACTTTAGCCAGGGGATTCCGAGAAAAATTAATACTCTATGTAGTCAAAGTCTTTTAGATGCATTTCTTCAAGGAAATAAAGTTGTAGGAGAATCCCACATTCACCGTGTAATCAATGAATTATAAGGGGAAAGTAACATCGAAGATGATTAATAACTTAGAAGATTATAAGAACCAGCTTGAAGATGGGATCGGCGAAATGGAGACTATGGTTGATCAATTAAGAGCTGAAATACACGATTTATTGGAGAAAAAGGTAGCATTAGAAAAAGTAGTTGAAGTGTTTAAAAACGATCTTAGAAATTTCATCTAGGTTCTTCCGCTTTGGATGCGCCAAATTAAGTGACTAAATCAATCGCCAGTGGCAATGAGTGTGACTCTACATAACAAGCCACGTCAATGTCACTGGCAGTTAATATGACAATTTTCGAGACTGCGGACAGTGTTAACAAATAACAGATTTTCTTTTAGAAGCGGTAAAGCTCTTATTTTATATAAGGATAATAACATGATGGTTTCAAATAACATGATAGTCCTATCGTATATGAAACAGGAAGAAAATTAAAATTTACATATATTTTTGTTGGAAAATAGGATAGGGAAGGTAGATGGCTGGTAAAAAAAGCCAAAGGATTGTTATGTTATTACATAAGATGCTTTGCTGACTATTTAATAATCATAAAAAGTAATAGTTTCGAGCATGCTTGAATGTGACGGAAAACACCAGTCAATTTAAAAATAGACCTACATTAAGAAGGAGCTTGTGAAGTGGCAAACTTAAAGTAACACGAGGTGTTAATAAATTTCGAGTTGCAATGTTGCAGCTCATTTTTTGTTTGTCTATAAACTGGAAAATGATGTTAAACTAGAAGTGGCTTAGTACAAAAAAGGAGGTAAGGATAAGTGAAGTATTCCTTATATGCCACAATTTCTTTGGTCATATTATTATTTGTTCTAAATTTATTAAATTATGATGCTTTTTACTTTATTGGTGGGTCTATTGAATGGGCAACAAGATATGTGCTGCCTTGGATAGCATTATATTGGTTTGTTAAATTTGTAAAAACCAAAAAGGAATAGAAGCTTATTCAACATTTATTATTCGACTATTCTTGATATTGAAGGAAGTAAGTCAAGCTCAGGTTATTATAGAAATAGCAATGGTATTAATGCTGGAATTTTATACCCCTAATCCTTTGAATACAGAAGATGAATTTCGAAGGTTATTTATAATAAAAGGCTTTGTATATGATTTTGTACTTCTTTAATATAAGGGTTTTTGGTTATAAGAAATTATACCGTTTAAGAGAAGGTGTAGGTATTGAACGTCAAAACTAAAAAACTACTTAAACTAGTATTATTAATATTAGTATTATTTTTAGCTATAAATGTGTTTGATAATTTAATTATTCAATCACCGAAGGACGTTGTAGAGAAAACATTAAGAGAATTTAATTCTGGTAATCTTGTAAACGGTCTTACAGAAGTTCATTCCGAAAAACTAATAGAGTTATTAGAAGCCCCAAAAGCGTTTGGGTTACCATTAGTTGATTTGAACCTGCAATTAAATCATCAACTACGACAAAATTTGATGCAACATACACGCATATATGAAATAGATATCGTCTATGGAAAGTATAGTGTATTGGTAAATTTTCAATTGTTAAAGTATCCACCAGGACCAATTGAAGATTACGGAGGTTCAGCCTTATTTCTGCTAGAAAAAATAGGTTGGAATAGTTGGGAAATTATTGATGTGAAAACAAGTGAATTTGGTGAAGCAGGAAAGAAGGATGGAACATGGAATTAGATACACTTACTTAATTAAAAGGCTTTGTGACTATTAAGCCTGAAGAGTTTGATAAAAACTGTACGAAGGGTAGGGGGAACTATGGCGTTAGAAGTTGCGATTGGAAGTCTAGCAATATCATTAATCGTATGTTTAGCGTTAAGCATCGGAATGTTTAAAGACAAGAAATATATTGTTTGGGGTATATTTACAATGTTTGTATTTTCACCTTTACTAACGTGGATTGTTTCTACATTATACGGAATAAGTGTGGGCGATGGATTTGCAGCAGTTGCACTTATGATGGTAATGTTCCCTTCACTGTTTTTGGTAGGAATTGTTATTCTTCTTGTGGGAATTTATAGATTTAAAGCCAAATGTTAATGGTAATATTTCACTTATTTAAATTTTTTTAACGATAAGCAATAGCGGAACAGAGCTTTTATTTCTTTAACTATTGAGTTTAGTCCAATAAGAGTGGATAAGTTGTTTAAAATTATTGTGTGAGAGGTGTTTTAATGCGAAGAGTTGAGGTTTTACCATATTGCGAGGAATGGTTAGAAATGTTTTGGGAGGAAAGTGAGAAACTTAAAATTTTGTTTGAAAACAAAATTTTAAATGTCTATCATATTGGAAGCACAGCAATTCCAAATATTAAAGCTAAACCAGTAATCGATATTATGGTTGAGGTTTCTAACATTAGTGAGGTTGATAAGTTTAATAACAGGATGGAACAATTAGGATATGAAGTGATGGGTGAATACGGAATTCCAAAGAGGCGTTTTTTTAGTAAGGGTGGCGATAAAAGAACTCACCATGTTCATTTTTATGAAAAAGGAAATGAAGAAATTGTTCGTCACTTAGCATTTAGAGATTATATGATTGCACATCCAGAGGAAGCTAAGAAGTACAGCGAATTAAAACAAACATTGGCAGAGAAATTCCCTACAAATATTGCTAAGTATATAGAAGGCAAAAACGATTATATAAGAGAAATTGATAATAAAACAAAGGCATGGAGAAGACCTAACTAATTCTACTAATGTGACCTTTGTTAGCAAAAGAAGTTTTTTGCTACGGATGTACAAATTTTTAGTGAATTAAAATAATAAGGAGTTTTAGTAAAAGTTGTTTCGGTAGCTATTATTTTTTAGCACAGGAAGTACTAAATCAGGTTAGTGAAATAAAAGAGGAGGATTTTCCGTAGGACGTATTGAAGTATTAAGTTATAAAAAAATGAGGAGATATAGAATGACACTACATATTACTAAAGAATTAAATAAAAGCGATAAACAATATATTGACGACGAACTTTACAAGTTCAATTTAAAGCATTTTCCAAAAGATTTGGGAGGTAGATATGAAGAAATCAATTTAGTTCTTAAGGATGAAAACGGCAATGTTCGTGGTGGAATACTAAGTGCGGTATGTTGGAATTGGTTGGAGATTTATAGTTTTTTCTTAAATGAGGATATAAGGCACTCAGGATATGGGACTAAATTATTATCAAAGATAGAGAAAATAGCGTTAGAGAAAAAATGTGATTTCATAAAAGTAGATACCTTAAGTTTCCAGGCTTTAGATTTTTATAAAAAGAATGGTTATCAAGTGTTTGGTAGCATAGATAATGTAGGTAGAGATTTTGAACATTATTATTTAAAAAAGGTATTGAATGTTAAATCATAGTTGATACGTAAGGAATACAATAGTTTAATAACTAACATGCGTTTGCTCGATGTGACTGCTTCGGTGGTCCTTTTTTTGTTCAACAAACGGAAGCAATAGTTTAGTAAACTTTTATGTTGTTACTGTGCTAAATAGCAGAATTTTATGAAACTAAATTAAAAAATATGGGGGTTGGGGTTTTGGATGTGAACTTAAAGGAACATATAAAAGAATTGGAAGAAAGGCACACAGGACTTGAAGTTCGTAAAAGTCGTGAAGAACTAGATAAAATACTTGCAGATGATTTCTTTGAAATAGGTAGTTCTGGTTATATGTTTGATAAAAAGGAGTGTCTCGAATCTGGAGTTGTGCTAACTGAGATGTCACTACATAATCACGAGATATATCCGTTATCATCAGACGTTGTTTTATCTACTTATTTTGTAGTTGATAAAACTAGAAAACGGAATACACTTCGCAGCTCCATATGGAAATTTATAGATGGTAGATGGCAATTGTATTTCCACCAAGGTACAATATCGCCATTACAATTAAACGATGTTCTCAAAGGATCCAATTGAAAATATGTGCTAAAAGTGACGAATAGTTGAGTGGCTGTTGTAGCAACGTTTTCACCTCTTATAGAACTATTCAGCAGGTTAACACAGTATTGACGAAACCATAATAATCCAATTTAAATTGTTTAAAAATTTAAGAGAAGGAATGATTTTAGTTGAAAATTTCTCGAAATCCAGAAACAGTACATAAACCAGTAGCACCATATGTGCATCAAATAGAGGTAACAGGTTCTAATAAATGGCTTACATTGTCTGGTCAATTAGGTATGGAAGTTAATGGAACAGTACCAGAAAGTCCATTAGAGCAGCTACAATTAGCTCTTGAAAATATTAAAAGAAATCTTAAATCAGCTAATATGAACGTAGAAGATTTAACTAAGATGGTGTTTTATTTAGTAGGTGATTTTGATGCGGAAAAGAGAAGGAAAATTATTGGTGATTTTTTAGGTGAACACCTTCCTTGTATGACTATGATTTATGTAGTGGCATTAGCAACGCCATTATTTAAAGTAGAGGTGGATGCTTGGGCATGCAAGGGAATTGATTGAGTCTTCAAAATTAACTAGAAGGTATTGTGCCAACTTTTTTATATTTAAGGGGTGGCTACTTCATTTAAGGATGCTACAACCGAAGTGCAAAAGGGAAGAAGAGAAGTGAAACGTGATGCCAAATAACGAAGGAGTTGCTATGTTACTAACGGGTTCCGTTACCTATCGCAAACAAAGAAAATGTAGAGTAATTTGCCTATCAAATTGTTAGTTAATTTGATAGGTATTTTATATTGGTATAAATGGGTGTTTCTTAATTTATGTTGGCTTTTTATTATGTATTGGAGGTGAAGTTAATACGCATTCGGAGATTTTAGCGCAACAGCACCTGACAGGAAGGTGTATTTTTTATACCTATAAACTGGATATATATGGTATTATTGTAAGGGCGATGTTCAACTAACGAGAAGTTATGTTCAATAAGGAAAAATTGATTATTAGTTTGAAGTTTTAACAATAAGATATAAAAAAAAAAACAGAGCATGGGCAGGGAGGTTTATGGAATCTAAGTTAATTATCTTACGAGGCAATTCGGGGAGTGGAAAAACTACGATAGCGAAATGTCTTCAAAATCATTTAGGTCATGGAACGCTTTTGGTTTCTCAGGATGTCGTTCGTCGTGATATGTTGAAGGTTCACGATAGAGATGGAAATCTTTCAATTGATTTGATTCGCCAAATTGCGGAATATGGTAAAGGTAAGTGTGAATTTGTCATTGTGGAAGGAATTTTAAATAAAAGCCGTTATGGTGAAATGCTTAAGGACTTAATCAAGTTCTATAACCAAGAGGCATATACTTATTATTTTGATTTAACCTTTGAAGAAACAGTCATACGTCATAACTCTCGTGCTAAAAAGATGGAATTTGGAGAAGACTCTTTACGTGCCTGGTGGAATTCGAACGATTACCTTGAAGTGCAGGGAGAAACACTATTTACTAATGATATGTCGCAAAATGATGTATTGAAACAGATTTTAAATCAACTTCAAAAGTAATTATCCTTTTGGCTTCTTCAGGAGCAGTATAGTTTAAGAAATAGTATGGATTTAAAGGTATTTCAAGAATGGGTAAAATCTTTAATTTAAAAATACAAAGGAAGGTTTTAATATGGGACTTATAAATAATTGGGTTAAAATTCAAGGGATTAATATCCACTTTATTGAAACTAGCCTGGAGACAACAAATAATGAAATACCTCTAGTAATTATTCCAGGACTCTCTGAATCTGCAGAGGATTATATACATATAATGGAGGCATTGTTACCTCGAAAATGTGTTGCTATAACTCTTAGAGGTAGAGGTAAAAGTGACGCTCCACAGATTGGTTATACCTTAGAAGATCATATTGGTGATATTGAATCAGTTGTCAACCATCTTGATTTGAAAGAATTTATACTTATGGGTTTTTCAAGAGGTGTTTCTTACGCTCTAGGTTTTACATTTGCTAATTTAAACTTAGTAAAAGGGCTTGTGTTAGGAGATTATCCTGCATTTCATTCACAACTTCCCATTGGATGGGTAGAGTTTTTTTCTGGTTTACCACCTTGGAGAGGAAAAGAATTAAATGAAAGAATGACAACAAATTCATTAAAAGCACTACAAAATGAGTCTAGGCAAGTATTGTTTTGGGATGAACTTACATCAATAAAATTTCCAGTTCTTATTATTCGTGGAGGGCAACAAGGGGCAGTCTTATCAAAGGAAGATGGAGATAGATATATTGAAATGATTCCAAATTCAAAACTTGTTTTATTCGATGAATCTAATCATAATATTTTCGAACCAAGCCTTGAAAAATTTATTATTACAATAAAGGATTTCTTTGAAACAGTAGAGGGTTAATTCAAGTAACGGAGGCGATAGTTTAAGTTAAAAACATACATTACAAATTAAAAAGGGGGCTAGGGTAGTGTGGGAGTTTCTTGTAGCAAGAATAACGGTACTAATTACATTGGGTATTGGTACACTACTGGTTGTATTATTCCCTTTGATAAATAAAGAGAATAGATATTTTGCATGGCTTAGTTTAACAATCGGTGTTTTTATTATCACAATTCTTTTATATTGGGTTTTAGGTGACGAAGGTTATAGAGGACAGTTTTTGGGTTTAGAAAATATAAACTCTTATTAAACAAACGGAAGCAATAGTTGAAGAATAGGAGTTGTCGATGCGATAACTCCTATCGCCTATTGAAGTAAAGAAACAGTTTTTTTGAATAATAAATGTAAGAAAATATACATAATTTGGTATGGGATTGAATTCATTGAGGTTTATAATTTGTTTAATATTTCCTTTTTGGGAGGGCTACAAAATGAATGAAATCGAGTGTTGGTATGATACTGAATACGACGAATGGGAAAGATTAGAGCGTCATAAAATTGAGTTTGATATTACCAAACGGTTCCTTGATGATTTTATTAAAGAGCATTCCTGTTAGAAGTATTTTCGGGGACTTGAACAAAAAAGAGCCTTCTTGGTATGATACGGGGTGTCAAATCGTCTGCCGAGATGACCCCTAACTTAGTTAACCAAGGAGGACTCCATAATGAATTTTAAACAAAACGAAAAAATAAATCAAGTCACTGAAAAGACACTCGTTGTTGGAATGGACATTGCGAAACGAACTCATTTCGCTTGTTTTACCGATGATCGTGGACGCGTGCTCCAAAAATCATTTCCTGTTTCTCAATCACATGATGGCTTTGAACAATTTTATCAGAAAATTTTAGCGGCACTAAGAGAACATGATAAATCGGAAGTCATCGTCGGTATTGAGCCTACAGGGCATTATTGGCTTAATCTAGCCTACTTTCTAGAGGATCTTGGTATTTCTCTTGTCATGACCAATCCGATGCATGTGAAACGATCAAAAGAGTTGGATGACAACCTTCCAACAAAGCATGATCGTAAAGATGCGTTAGTGATTGCCCGCTTGGTCAAAGATGGCCGTTTCAGCTACCCAAGAATATTAAAAGATATGGAAGCTGAGCTTCGTGCAGGTTCGACTTTTAGAAGTAAATTGACAGAGGAGTTGGGTGCTGTCAAAAATATGATGATTCGCTGGTTAGATCGTTATTTTCCTGAGTTTACACAAGTGTTTCCCTCGTTTGGGAAAATGGCGTTAGCAGTACTGGAATGTACACCATTTCCAAGTGATCTTCATGAGAGACAACTTGAAGAGGTAATGACTCTTTATCGAGAGGTTGATGGGATAAAATCTCCTCAGAAACCGAAAGCTATGCGCCTAATTGAAGTCGCTGCAAATTCAATTGGAATAACTGAAGGACGTCAGATGGCCCGTTATGAAATCACCACACTCGTTCAACGTTATCACCAATTAGAAAAAAAAATCGATGACATCACACAACAATTAGTAGAACTCGTACAAACTTCTGTAGAATACGAATCGCTCAAGACGGTTCCGGGTCTTGGAGACTCGACAATCGTTGACCTTCTAGCTGAAATCGGTAGCTTTTCACACTATGAAGATCCACGCCAACTTATCAAACTAGCGGGACTTACATTACGTGAAAATTCATCGGGGCAGCACAAAGGCCAAAAACGTATTTCTAAACGAGGAAGAAGGAAGTTACGAGCACTCCTATTTCGTGTCATGATGCCGATGCTCCGTCACAATGAAGCATTTCGTAAACTACATGAATATTACACGAATCGCTCGATCAATCCGTTACGTAAGAAGCAGTCAATTGTGGTCCTTTGCGGAAAACTACTAAAAGTTTTACATGGAATTAGTACAAAGCACAAAGCATTCGATGCACAGCGAATGATGAGGGATATCCCTAGTCTCGTAGAGGCTGTATAAAACCCTACACCCTTTTAATAGACCTAGATAACAGGATGACACGGAGAAGCTGGCACTATTTTCACCATTCGACCTAGAGTCCCTAAAGGAGCTTCGCTAGCCTCTGCCTTATGACTAGACCGAACGAAGGAATGTAGGCACATAGATGCCCAGAGACATGGGAGGGTACGTCATCATAAGCTACGCAGAGATCCATTGTGCATCATATAATTCTTAGCACTACTTACCATTAAAATCCAGTAGTGACCGCGTAGCGCACCCACCAATTGGTATAGTTTCACATATTATAAAAATAATGTTAGTGGTCGTGTCGAAAAATATTTTTTTGGCACTTCAACGACGGCTCAAACCGTTGATATATCAATATTTATAGAGGGAGGAGAATTTAGAAATATTCGATATTGGTGGGGGACCAGGCAGATATGCTATGTACTTAGCAGAAAGAGGACATAAAGTAACTCTTTTGGACCTATCGAAAAAAAATATTGAAGTAGCAAAAAGAAAGTCCTTTGAAAAAGGTATTACTTTACAGGGATATATACACGGCAATGCCTTGGAGTTGGGTGAATTTGAGTGGCAATATGATGTTATCCTTCTAATGGGACCGTTATACCATTTGATAAAAGAATCTGATAGGAGAAAGGCGGTCGAAGGTGCATTAAAATTATTAAAACCAAATGGAATTATAATTGTTACTTTTATCTCCAGTTATGCTCCAATACAAGATAATTTATTGCACTTATATCCGATTGAATTTGTTGAAGATTTACTTGGTTATTTAGAAAATGGAGAAAATAAAGAAGGAAAAGGTTTTACAACTGCATATTTTATTAATCCTAATGAAGCAAAAGAATTTATGAATAGCCACGGATTACAGGAGGTAACATTTGCGGGGATTGAAAACATTTTAGGTTGCAAGGAAAAAGAGATAAATTTATTAGATGAAAGTGAGTACAGGAAGTGGATAGAAATCGGGTATCGTCTAAGTACTGATGAAAGTTTAATTGGTACAAGTCAACATTTGTTGTATATTGGTCGTAAAGTGTGAACTTGAAGGTGCATTAATCCCAAAAGGATTGATGCCTTTTTGTAGGAGTGAAATCTTTATTTAAGTAGCAGTATTCCTATGATACTGATAATGCAAAACGCCATAAAAATAGTATAGTTTGTAAAATATTGCACTTAAACAAACGAAGTGCGTTAATTCAAGAAGGATTAACGCTATTTTTGTGGAAAGAAATTGTTTACCATGTACTTTTAGAAGGATAATTATTAGGTACTTCCTTCCACTATTGAGAGCGATAGCACAAGAAGGCTATCGCTTCTGTTGCTATTGAAGCAGTTTAGCACAACAAGACATGATAATTGAAACTGTTCGATAACTTTTTGCCAAATTACTAAAGGGGGAATTTTTATGTTAAAGAAAGGGCTTTTTTTGCTAATATACCGCTTTTAGTTTTGATTTTTATCGGTGGTTGTAGTAATTCTTCTTCAACAAACGGTTCATATGCAGCTATTTTAATGGCTAATGGAAAGGAATATTACTAGCAAGGTATAATTAAAGATAATGAATTTACCCTTGGTGAAAAAATAGGTGAAGTACAAAAAATAATAGCAAAAGAGGACGTGCCAAAAGAGAATTTTTCATCTAACTTTTTAGGTTTAAATGTAGGTGAAGAGATACACTCTTCCAACGAAGATAGTAAGGTTATTATAGTAAAAAAAGAAAATGGTGATTACCTAAAGTTTACCGAAAAGGGCTACTACAAAGATAAAGACTAATCGTTGTTAAAGTAACGAAGGCAATAGCTGAAAAAAGGTTATGGCATTTTTCTTATTAAAGTACCCGATAGGATAGTAAGGATGGAGGGCTAAAAGTAATGATTATATTAGAAACCGAAAGATTGATATTAAGACAGCTAAAAGATGAAGATATACCTTCTCTTTATTCTATCTTTTCTGATGCTGAAACAATGAAGTATTACCCAGCCCCGTTTAGTTATGAGAAAACACAAAATTGGGTGAAGGTAAGTCAAGAAAGGTATAAGGAAGATGGCTTTGGATTATGGGCAGTTTGCCTGAAGGAAAATAACGAATTAATAGGTGATTGTGGGCTTGTTAAACAACAAGTAGACGGTAAAACAGAAGTTGAGGTCGGCTACCATATTAAAAAAGATTTTTGGTCAAATGGGTACGGTTCTGAAGCTGCTAATGCCTGTAAGGAATACGGTTTTAATAAGTTAGGTTTAAATAAGTTAATTAGTATTATTGACCCAAAGAATATACCGTCAATTCGTGTGGCAGAAAAAGTTGGTTTTAGTAAGGAAAAAGAAGTTTTTATTTTTAATAAAAATCATTTTATTTACTCGTGCATTGAGAAGTTATAAGTTATTCTAATGCAAATAACGAAAGCGTTAATTCAAGAAGGATTAACGCTATTTTTGTGGAATTTATTAACAATTAGCATTGCTTTAAAGGTTTAAAAATGAATATAAGGGGATGGAAGATGGAGGATTGTATCTTTTGTAAAATAATCTCTAAAACCGTAGATGCATATATGATTTATGAGAATGAATATGTTTGTTGCTTTTTGGACAAATACCCTATTAACAAGGGACACATCCTTGTTGTTCCTAAGAAACATTATCAAGAGTTTAGAGAAGTTGACCAAGAAAGTTTGAGCAAAATTAGCCACGCCTCTCAACAAGTAGCGACTGCTTTGGAAGGGTTATTAAGCACAGATGGAATTACGATAATGCAAAACAACGGAATATTTAAGGATATTGAGCATTATCATATGCACGTTATTCCACGTTTTAAAAATGATGGTTTTTCTTGGATAGAGCCAAAGATTGAAGTTACCAAAGAAGAATTTATTTCTTTAAGTGCTAAATTAGGAAAAGTTCTTAAAAAGAATTAAAGTAAACGGATGCGATAGCGGAACTGAGCTGTCGCTTTTCAACTATCGAGCAGTTTACTACAACAACGGTAATGCTCTTTTTTATTCAAAAAGAAGAAACATAGTAAAAGATTTTCTTGTCTAATACAGGAGGTGTATATGAGATACTTAGCTATTAGTCTAATAATATTAGTTCTTCTTTCAGGATGTTCAAAGAGTATTGGTAATCCAACAGCTAGTGACATTTTAAGAAACGATACTGATGCAGATATATTTCAATGGAATGATGGTCTAGTTTATTCTAATGCTAGTAATTTAGAGGGAATACAGGATAAAGACATAAAAAAAGGTGAGGAAATAGGGGGAATTACCAGAAAGACAAAAAATCGATGGTTTTTTAAAGATGGGGCTGCGACTAAATTGCCAGTTGGAACAAAAATTTATAAGACAAATGATGATGATATTTACATGCTAATTATTGAATTAGAGGGCGAAGAAATTGTTTACCATGTACTTTTAGAAGGATAATTAATAGGCACTTCCTTCCACTATTGAGAGCGATAGCACAAGAAGGCTATCGCTTCTGTTGCTATTGAAGCAGTTTAGCACAACAAGACATGATAATTGAAATTGTTCGATAACCTTTTTCCAAATGACTAAAGGGGCAGTTTTTATGTTAAAGAAAGGGCTTTTTTTTGCAAATATACTGCTTTTAGTTTTGATTTTTATCGGTGGTTGTAGTAATTCTTCTTCAACAAACGGTTCATATGCAGCTATTTTAATGGCTAATGGAAAGGAATATTACTGGCAAGGTATAATTAAAGATAATGAATTTACCCTTGGTGAAAAAATAGGTGAAGTACAAAAAATAATAGCAAAAGAGGACGTGCCAAAAGAGAATTTTTTATCTAACTTTCTAGGTTTAAATGTAGGTGAAGAGATACACTCTTCCAACGAAGATAGTAAGGTCATTATAGTAAAAAAAGAAAATGGTGATTACCTAAAGTTTACCGAAAAGGGCTACTACAAAGATAAAGACTAATCGTTGTTAAAGTAACTAAGGCAATACTTTAACAAGCTGTTGCTTCCGTAGTGGTGCTAACTGGCAGGTTAGTAGACTTACAATTCCAAATGAAAGAGGGCATGGTAATGAATGCTTTATTTCTACTCCGCTTCAAAGCTTTCATGATTGATTACATCTTTATTCTCATTTATTTATTCGCAGTCTTTATATTTAGTGTATTTTTATTTCCATCTATACAGGGATTTTTCACTGGTTCACTTATTGTAGCTCAGTTTACAGGTTTTTTATTGGTGACCTTTCCCGTCTCACTTTATTTTATTATTTGCGATTCGAACATTGGTAAACAGTCTTTCGGAAAAAGGAAAGCTGGTATACGAGTTGTTGGAACGAATAGAGAGGCGCTATCAATGCTGCATGTAACTTTTCGGACCATCCTTAAGTTTTTGCCTTGGGAGTTGTCACATTTCCTAGTTTATCGACTGATTTATATAGGTGATGGTAAAGTACCAATCACACTTTCTTTACTAGGTGGACTCATATATGCACTAATGCTTGCATATATATTGACAGCCATTTTTACGAAAAAGAAACAATCGCTTTACGATATATTGGCAAAAACACATGTGATAAAAGTCTGAATAATGAACCTATGTGATATTCAAAAGTTTATTGCGCTAACGGAGCGTATAACAAACAATTTTTTTAATAACTAAATCATGAGGTGAGGGAATTGAAGGATTCAGTTAGTGATTTTTATGATAACCTAGCAGAAGAGTACCATCTCATATTCGAAGATTGGCATAATGCAATTTCTTGGCAAGGAGAGGTTTTATCTAAATTGATACTTTCTAAATTAAATGATCTAAACATCAATGATGTTTCTGTGTTGGATAGCTCTTGTGGAATTGGTACTCAGGCAATAGGTCTAGCGAAAAAGGGATATACGGTTACTGCAACAGACATAAGTCCAGCATCAGTAGAAAGAGCAAGAAAAGAGGCAGAATCATTTGGGGTCGAAATTAATTTTGGAGTTGCTGACTTTCGTTCATTGGCAAATGATGTCTCTGGCTTTTTTAATGTAGTATTATCAGCGGATAATGCTATCTCACACCTTCTTACGAATCAAGATTTATTGTTAGCTGCACAAAATATATATAATAAACTTGAAGACAAAGGTATTATTATTGTTACCTTGAAAGATTACAATGAACTTATAATAGAGAAGCCAAGGGCTACACAACCAAGAATTTTAGATAATGGTAATCGTATTATTTTTCAGTTATGGGATTGGCACGACGGAACAAACGTTTATTCGCTAAATCACTTTATTATGCAACAAATTAATGGAGAATGGAAAACCAAACAAGATAAAACAAAATACCGAGCTTTATTACGAAGTGAGTTTAGTAAGATTTTGAGCGATGTTGGTTTTTCAGATATTGAATGGTATATGCCAGAAGAATCTGGTTATTATCAACCTCTTTTAATAGCAAAAAAGAATTGAATTATTTGTTCAACTAAAGAGCCTTTAGTTGAAGAAGCCGATCGATAATGGTCCAGTTCTTGAAACTCGACCATTTTTATATACAAAAAGCACCCCATTTTGCGGTGCAATTATGAGTGCATTTTATTGAGTAAATTATAGTTTTGCGATAGTTAACGGAACCCGTTACTATGTTGCACCTCTTTTTTTGTATCAATAATCTGGAAAATGATGTTAAATTAAGGGGGAATTATGTTGGATTTAATTATTACTATATTCTTTAAATTAATATGGTTAGCCATTTTTTATGGCTTTTTATTTTTACTTCAAAGGTTTTTATTCCAAAAGGGTTTTTACATAGGTCAAATTTTGTTTTTATCTTATTATTTTTATACACAAAGTAAAATGGTTGACCGTTTCGCAATCCTTAGCATTGATGAGATGATTATTGTTTGGTTTGTAGCTTCTCTTATGTGTTTATTATCCATTATTGAGAAAAAGCGAGAGTGAAATTAATTTCCTACCCCAATAGTTGAACAGTGGGAGCAGTTATATATATGTCTACTCCTGTACAAATTTTTTTTTAGAGTAGGTTAATAAAAAATGAGGTGTTAAAATGTTTGATAATATTAGTATCATTAATGCAGTGTATCAATTGATTGTCATTGCTGTATGGATTGGATTTATTTTTTTAGTTGTTTCTTTTGTACGAAATAGTAGAGAGAATAAAAAAAGATTAAAAAGACTAGAGGAGAAAGTGGATTACTTAACTAAAAAAATTGATAAAAGTAACTAGACAAAGTCAGATTACAATTCAATTTAGGAGGTCATGATGAAAATTATTAGGGATACAGGTAGAAGTTTTGATTTAGAAGAATTTCTTTCTATGCCATTAGTAGCTCATTTATCAACGGTGGTAGAAGATGCGCCAAGAGATTCACCCGTTTGGTTTTATTGGCGAGAAAAAAAGCTTTGGATAATAGGTACAGCATCTGATACATTTCCAGATAGAATAAGGAATAATCCAAAATGTGCTATTGGAATAGTAGATATCAACCAGCATACTGGTCTATTTTTACATGCAGGATTTAGAGGTACAGCAACTGTTGAGCCTTTTGACGAGATAATAGCTAATCAATTACTATCTCGTTATTTAGGACCTGAAATCGAAAAATGGGACCCACGTTTTAAAAAATTAGATGATAGTAATGTTTTAATATGCTTTTCACCTGAAACAGTAGTAGTTCGTGACCAATCATATGTCCCTCCTAAAAGTGACGAAAAGTACGATTGCTCAAAAGAATAGCCACTTAATGTAACGAATACAATAGCGAACAAGGCTATCATTGCAGTTGTGGTTCTAACTGGGAGAATACTTTACACTAGGGTTAATTTAACTTAGGAGGTGAGCACTAATCTACACAATTCATTTATTAATTAATTTGATTTTTTTAGGGTTATTAATATTTGGTTTAATACAGTCTAAGAAATATTCTTTTTTAGCAGGGGTTTATAGCTTTCTAATTTTATTCTTCCTAAGACTTTATTCTCTAGTTGCTCCTTACACTATTAGGCCATTAATGGAAAATGTCTACCTCAGCAATAGTGAACCGCCATTTGGTATGAGCGTAGGTGAGTATGTTGCATTTATAAATCTTATCCCTAGAACGCTAGAATTAATAGCATTTTCAATTTTAATAATCGGTTTATACCAAAGATTGAAAAAATAACATATTATGAGTAATAATCAACTAGCCAGTGGGAAGCGTAAAATAACTCCCACCTTCTAACAAGTTAGGTATTTGAGACGATATCTCAACTAACAACATTGAAAAAAACTCACTTGAAATCCTCAAGTGAGTGTAGAAAAGATTATTTTGTTAAATAAAAGGTACCAGATGGATTTGATAAAGCATTTGAGTGGCCAACACCAGAAACACTCATAACGAATACTTTATAAACAACACTATTTTCAATTAAGTTTCCACTTACATCTCTCGCATTTGAAGCTAGAATTTGAGAGATGTTGCTTCCTTTTTTCGTGACAGTTGTATAATTTCCTACTGAAACTGCATTGGCTTTTGCTAGATCAAAAGAGTTTGCGTCGCTTGCTCTTACAACAAAAATACGGTATTCAGCAATTGGTGTTTCATCATTTACTTTTGTAAATGAGACTTGTAGATCACGTCCATCGCCGAAGTTACTTACATCTGCAGCAGCTACATTAGTAACAGCTTCTGTTGACATATTATACCATAATGTAATAGCAGCTGATGGATTTGATAACTCATTTGTGCCGTTTCCAACTGTCATCACGAACACTTGGTACGATTTATACATTTCTACTTTATTACCGTTAACGTCATTGGCGTTTGAAGCTAAAGTTGTTACTAGATTTGCTCCAGCTTTTTTCACAGCTGTATAGTTAGTTCGAGTAACTAGGTTTGCCTTTTGAAGGGAAAAGTTATGAGCCTCATTCGTTGGTACGACCATCACTCGATACTCTACGACATTCGTTTCTACTCTTGGAACCGTAAATTCAACTTGAAGGTCACGGCCATCTCCAAAATCAGCAACGTCCTTCACTAATATATTGGTCACTTTTAAATCTGCTACACTATTTTGTAGTGTTATTGCTGATGAAGGTAATGATAAAGCATCACCATACCCTTCTTTTGCTACAGACATGACGAACACTTTGTAACTAACATCATTCTTGATTGTGTGTCCATCTGTATCTGTCGCGTTCCAGGCTAAGCTTTGAGCAATATTTGCACCTGTTTTGGCAATCGTCGTATAATGTTTGTTTTCTTTTGCCTGCTTTAGTTCAAAGTTTTGAGCTTTATCAGATTTAACGACAAAAACGCGATATTCTGAGAGGTTTTTCTCTTCAGCAAGCTTCGAGAAACTTATGTGTAAATCACGGGCATTCCCATTGTTACTTATGTCTGCTACTTTTACATCTATAACTGCTGGTAAGCTTTGTTCTGATCCACTTAACGTAATTTCTTTTTTAGCTTTTGAAAGAACATTTCCTTTTGTTTTCCCTTTATCTTTTACTGACAAAACGAAAACAGTATAAGCAACATCATTTGTAATAAGATTTCCACCTGTATCCTTTGCGTCTTTCGCTAGCGTTTTTTTGATGTTTTTCCCACCAGAAACAGTTGTATGATGCTTATTAGAGTTAGCTGCATCTAAATCAAACTCACCAGCTTTTGAAGATCGAACAACAAAGATCCGGTATTCATCAAACTTTGACTTATCCCTTGCTACGTTAAAATGGACTTGTAAGTCGCGTCCGTCTCCATTATCCCCTATATCCTTTGCTGTGATATTGGGAATTAAGTCTGAATTCCCTTTTCCGTTCCCATTTCCAACTCCTTTAGCTGAGATCGAATGGGCCGGAAAGATGAACAATAACACCAAACCTAACAAGAGCAATTTCCTAACTAACTTCTTTGACATATAAATCCTCCTTATTTTTTATTGAAAGATATATCTTTCTTTTAATCCTTACGAAGGTTAAGATGTTTTTCGAGGGGGTTAATTACCAAATTAATTTAAAATAGTTATTTATTACCACCAAGAGGTTTTAACCAGAAATTAGGGGGTTACTTTAGGAATACGTGTGGGTACCTACTTAAGGTATTAATGACCACGAGGATGATGAAGTAATGATCAGCAAGGTAAAAGTGAATAGAAAAGATGTACTTAATCGACTAGCTTGATAGCACAACAACAAGCTATCATTCACTTTAGACTTTAAACCAGCATTTCAGAGTGAAAGGAGATGGTTAAAATAAAAAATTTGTGTAGGTTATTACTTATCACTCTTATATCAGTAATGCTTTTGGGGTGTTCGGTAAATGAAGTAATTCGTGTTGGTACTCCATTCAATGATAAAAGGGGTGAGGGCGTAGATTTTCATACAGAGGTTACTGATAGAGAAGCAATAACAAAGGTGCGAACTATAATTAATAGCTTAGAGGAAATAGAAGAGCCACATTATTTAAAGGATATTCCTGATGCTTTTATATCGTTAGATAGATTAGCAGAAAGTGTTTCTGAAATAAGACGATATATTTGGTATCAAGATGATGGTAGCGCGATTTTAAATGTTGATGGAGGGTCAAAATTCTACAATATGACTAAGCAACAACACAACGAGTTGAAAAGAATACTAGAGGAAAGTTAATGTGTTCTTGTTAAGCTCAACAGATGTGCAATAGTTAAGGAACAGGAACTATATAGGTGGTGTTATTTTTGCAAGCATTTTTAAAAGATCTCGGTAGGTCAATTGAATTGTTTTTCTTTTTGGCTTTAGGTTTCTATTTAACTGTAAATATAGCAGGTAATTTCTATGGAAAATATGGAATTGAATTTATGGGGAATATTTGGGTTAATTGGTTTGGGATTTCATATTTCCTTTTTGCAGTTTATACAGCAATTATGGGATTTTTTATATTTAAGGGTGTTAAATTTTATAACCGACTTCTCACATCAAAGATTTTTTGGTTCTTATTTGTCGTTTCTATGTTTATAATATTAGTTCCCTTTTTCAAAGGCGAGAATCCATTCTAATAAAAAAGTATTCAACAAACCAATGATTACTTTAAGTATCAACAGATGGAAAACTCGGCACCTCGACCGATCGTATTTTTAAAATTAAAAATGGATTACGTTTTTTCTTAGTATTATTAAATTAAATTGGCAGGGAGTTGTAGTTATATGATGAGAACAGAAAAAGAGAAGATGTTGGCTGGAGAAATGTACAACCCAACTGACCCAGTATTATTAAAGGAACGTGAGGAGGCAAGACGAAAAGTTAGGTTATATAATCAAACATTAGAAACGGAAGGGGAAAAACGAAATAAATTATTAAAGGATTTAACTCGGTTCCACTGGAGAAAACGTATATATGGAACCAAATATACGTTTTGATTATGGGTATAACACACACGTAGGAGAAAACTGATTACAGCCACTCGAATTTACCACCCTCGCCATGTTTTTTACCACCGAATGCCAAGGATTTTACCATGTAACGCCAGTGTATTTACCATTGAATAAAAAAGTCCTACAGATTAATAGTTTTATAATCTTGTAGGACTTTTCTTTTGTGTTCAATTAGTTTATTTGTTTTTGAAGTACTCCATGATCATCTTTCTGGAACCCTCCCAAATATCATGTTCGGTCCAGGTATAAGGTAAAGGCTCCTTTCCATAAACACTCAAAAGCTTTCCTTTTAGTTCTTTAGGAAATGGATACCAGTCATTGTAACCACTCCAATAATAGTACTCTTCTAATTTACGTAGTTCCTTTCTCGTTAAAGTGGCCATATTAAACTTAGCTACCTAATCCATGACGCTCACGCATAGATACTTCTCCGTCTATTAGAATTTGATATGAATCATGGATAATACGATCTAGAATAGCCTCCGCAATTGTTTCATTCCCCAATTTTATATGCCAACCACTAGGGTCAATTTGTGAACAGAAAATAGTCGAAGCTATCTTATGACGAGATTCTGTGATTTCTAATAGAATTGCTGCTTCATTCGTTGATAAATCTGTTAGTAACCATTCATCAAGGATGAGTAGATCTACTTTCGTATACTTTTTAATCAATTTTCGATAGCTTCCATCTGCAGCTAATTTTGCGAGAGACAGTTCATCTAATAATTCCGGTAAGCGAATGTATTTAACATTATAGAATTGTCGACAAGCAGATACTCCAAAGGCAGTTGCTAAAAATGTTTTTCCCGAACCAGTAGGTCCTTTCAATATGATATTGTGACTGTCATGGATATAGGTACCGCTGGCCAGTTTTAATATCAAATTTTTATCTAATCTTCGGTCTTCGTGATATTCCATATCTTCGATACAAGCATTTGAGTTTAAAAAAGTGGCTGTATTGATCAAGCGTTGAAGCTTATTACTCTTACGACGGGAATGTTCTAAATCGACAAGTAAACTAAAGCGTTCTTCGAAACTCAACTTTTGAAACTCTTTATTAGTTGATTGTTCCTTATAGGCTTCCGCCATTCCACTTAATTTCAATTCGTGTAGTTTGGTTAATGTCTGCTCATTCATCATTTATCCGTTCCTCCATAGTAAGAAGCTCCACGTGTGAAGCCATAATTATTTTTGCTAATATCTGTTTGACGTTTCAATTCTTGTTCGGCATCACTTTTTTTGTTGTTCTTTAAGATCGTTTGAATACTTTTGACCGTAGGTCTTTTAGTCATAGAAACTACCATTTTGCAAGCACGCTCAATCTCATATTTTGTGTAATTACGCTCAGACTTTTTCAAAGAAAATATAGACTGTAACGCTTGTTTTTCATTTTGCGAAGTATCTAAAAGATAGCGAATAACGCTTAAGGTTGATGCACCAATACTTTCAGCCCATTCTATTGCAGTTTCTGGCGTTTGATCCACGTATAACTTATGATTATCAGGCATGTGGTCACGAAGGGTGGAAGATTGTCCAAACTTCCCGTATAGTCGTTTATGTGATGCCACACGCATATGATTAAAAAAGATTTCAACGAGGTTATCGGAAAGTTTCACCTCGACTTCTCGATTAATATATTCGTACGGCACAGAATAAAACATGCTCTCGATAGAAAGATGATAGTCAGGGCGTACTTTTGTTTTTTTCCATTCAGACATTTTAAAATGTGCGATTGGAAGAGGAGAAAGCGCAAATTTCTCCTCTTCTTCAAATGCTGACAATCGAGAGCCTTTTTTTCGAGTAAAGGGACGGCGATTGAATTCATCTAATTTCTTCCAAACTTCCTCGTTCAATTCATCAATACTAAAGCAATGTGTATTTCTTAATGCTGCTATAATCCATGTAGAGATAACACCAACGGAACCTTCAACACTTGCTTTATCTTTCGGAGTACGAACACGTGCAGGCATAACGACTGTATTATAGTATTCTGCCATTTCTCTGTAGGTAGGATTCAAAATCAATTCACGTGTGGTATGTTTTGTTACACTCGTTTTTAGGTTATCCGGTACAACAATTTGTGTAGATCCTCCAAAATACTTATACGCACTATTGTGAGCATTAATCCATGACTGTGAATCCATTGATAAGCTTGCTTCCGCATAAGAGAATTGACTACAAGGCAAAGTCGCAACGAAAATATAGGCTTTAACCTTCTCCCCAGTATCTCTATCAATGATAAAAGATGTGGAACCTGCCCAGTCAACTTCCATTATTTCACCTGGTTTTCTGCGAATACGCAATGTAGCTTTGTACTTGTCAGCGTACCTGCTATAGTGCCGCAAAAAACTACGGTATGAGTACGGTATTTTTTGACTGGCTCGACATTCAGCTTCATACTCATGATGCAGAAGCGAAAGTGTCACATTAGGTTTGGCCAACTCTTCATGAATATAGTCAAAGTTCAATGGTTTTCGACCAGAAGCCTCCAAGCTCTTCTCTGGAAAAAGAAATTCCTCAATCCACTTATCCGTCATTTCTTCCTCTAATGGACAATCTAATCCTTTCTTTTCGGCTAGGGAAATAACCTCTGTTATTTTTTGGCGAGAGTGACCTGTACTGGCGGCAATGCCCCTAAGACTGATCCCCTCATCGTGCAATTCCAATATCTTTCGATAATGAATCATACAAAAATACCTCCCTCTATAAATATTGATATATCAACGGTTTGAGCCGTCGTTGAAGTGCCAAAAAAATATTTTTCGACACGACCACTAACATTATTTTTATAATATGTGAAACTATACCAATTGGTGGGTGCGCTACGCGGTCACTACTGGATTTTAATGGTAAGTAGTGCTAAGAATTATATGATGCACAATGGATCTCTGCGTAGCTTATGATGACGTACCCTCCCATGTCTCTGGGCATCTATGTGCCTACATTCCTTCGTTCGGTCTAGTCATAAGGCAGAGGCTAGCGAAGCTCCTTTAGGGACTCTAGGTCGAATGGTGAAAATAGTGCCAGCTTCTCCGTGTCATCCTGTTATCTAGGTCTATTAAAAGGGTGTAGGGTTTTATACAGCCTCTACGAGACTAGGGATATCCCTCATCATTCGCTGTGCATCGAATGCTTTGTGCTTTGTACTAATTCCATGTAAAACTTTTAGTAGTTTTCCGCAAAGGACCACAATTGACTGCTTCTTACGTAACGGATTGATCGAGCGATTCGTGTAATATTCATGTAGTTTACGAAATGCTTCATTGTGACGGAGCATCGGCATCATGACACGAAATAGGAGTGCTCGTAACTTCCTTCTTCCTCGTTTAGAAATACGTTTTTGGCCTTTGTGCTGCCCCGATGAATTTTCACGTAATGTAAGTCCCGCTAGTTTGATAAGTTGGCGTGGATCTTCATAGTGTGAAAAGCTACCGATTTCAGCTAGAAGGTCAACGATTGTCGAGTCTCCAAGACCCGGAACCGTCTTGAGCGATTCGTATTCTACAGAAGTTTGTACGAGTTCTACTAATTGTTGTGTGATGTCATCGATTTTTTTTTCTAATTGGTGATAACGTTGAACGAGTGTGGTGATTTCATAACGGGCCATCTGACGTCCTTCAGTTATTCCAATTGAATTTGCAGCGACTTCAATTAGGCGCATAGCTTTCGGTTTCTGAGGAGATTTTATCCCATCAACCTCTCGATAAAGAGTCATTACCTCTTCAAGTTGTCTCTCATGAAGATCACTTGGAAATGGTGTACATTCCAGTACTGCTAACGCCATTTTCCCAAACGAGGGAAACACTTGTGTAAACTCAGGAAAATAACGATCTAACCAGCGAATCATCATATTTTTGACAGCACCCAACTCCTCTGTCAATTTACTTCTAAAAGTCGAACCTGCACGAAGCTCAGCTTCCATATCTTTTAATATTCTTGGGTAGCTGAAACGGCCATCTTTGACCAAGCGGGCAATCACTAACGCATCTTTACGATCATGCTTTGTTGGAAGGTTGTCATCCAACTCTTTTGATCGTTTCACATGCATCGGATTGGTCATGACAAGAGAAATACCAAGATCCTCTAGAAAGTAGGCTAGATTAAGCCAATAATGCCCTGTAGGCTCAATACCGACGATGACTTCCGATTTATCATGTTCTCTTAGTGCCGCTAAAATTTTCTGATAAAATTGTTCAAAGCCATCATGTGATTGAGAAACAGGAAATGATTTTTGGAGCACGCGTCCACGATCATCGGTAAAACAAGCGAAATGAGTTCGTTTCGCAATGTCCATTCCAACAACGAGTGTCTTTTCAGTGACTTGATTTATTTTTTCGTTTTGTTTAAAATTCATTATGGAGTCCTCCTTGGTTAACTAAGTTAGGGGTCATCTCGGCAGACGATTTGACACCCCGTATCATACCAAGAAGGCTCTTTTTTGTTCAAGTCCCCGAAAATACTTCTAACAGGAATGCTCCTATATAAAAAATGGCACACTCGAAGGTGTGCTCACTAATTATACAAAAGGCAAACTGGTAAACAGCGTGGCATTTACTGGTACATTCTTTGTCATTCGATGGTAAGAACTATGTCACTGATGGTACATTTCGTTGGCTGTAATCAAAAACTTCTATGCAAACTTTGACTGTACCATTTTAGATGTTTGTGAAGTGCGATTTGGGGATAATTGCATGCTTGCACCTGGCGTACACATCTATACTGCAACACATCCACTTAATCCGGCTGAACGTAATTCAGGTAAAGAATACGCAAAACCAGTTATTTTTGGAAACAATGTATGGATTGGTGGAAGCGCAGTAATAAATCCCGGAGTAAAAGTAGGGGACAATGTTGTAATTGCATCTGGTGCAGTAGTTACTAAAGATGTACCAGATAATGTTGTAGTGGGTGGGAATCCAGCAAAAATAATTAAACAGATTGAAATTTAAGTTAGAAAAGGCAATAGAATACGGATTACAACAAGCGGAGACCGACAAAACCTCTATATTATCTATTGAAAAATTCAAGGGAGAAACTCTAGTGTCTATCAATATAATAACTCTTTAGGAGTAGCGAGCATTACTGAAAGTAAAAAAGGTTTTAGTTTCTTTAGAAATACTTCATACGTAGGGTTTGATGGAGACACCGCTCATACAACGTTAGGATTTGATTTCTAAACAAAATCAGGAGTGACTGTAAATATTCTTGTAGGTAAGGCTTATAGTATAGATATTCTAAAAATGGAGGTAATAGGTTCCGAATATTCACGCCTATTTTATACTATTCACGAAGAACCATACAGCTCACTTGATGTTATTCCAGTAACGACTAAGGAATAAAAAAATCACCATAAATTAAAGGAACTATTTTTTACTAACGATAGAGTTAGTGAAGAAGGCATAAAGGGGGAGAATAATGTGCGGGTATTGCTAGAACTACTAAGGATTATTTTCATTTTTGCTATTCTTGCAACACTATTAGGTGGAATACCTTATGCTATTTATTCTAATATAGGTATCGATACTGACAAATATGGATGGACAGCTATGATTGGTGTTTTTATCTTAATCTTTGTTTTATATAGAAATAAACTTCAGTTCAGTGGATGGTACACAGGAAAAGGCAGAGAAAAACTACCTAGTGATGTTTCAAAAACGTTAATAATAAGTGCTATCATTTTATTATTATCTCCGCCAATTCTTCATTTCTTGTTGAGCTAACGTCGTTGGTACAACGTGCTAAGAAAGAGAAGTGTAATGAGATTGTTATTATCTAAATATGTGATTTGGATTTTTAGTTTAATTATTTTCCTGGCTATTGGCGTAGTTTTAGACATTGCTACTATTGGAGCCGAAAACTACTGAAATACTTCATTCCATAATTTTTCCCATTCTTCAAAGATATGGAATGTATTTTTTCAAAGGTTTTTCCGTCGATATTTTGAACTGCTCCAATTCTTTCTTCTGCATCCATCGGTCCAGATATACCTCCAATAACATTTCCTTTAACGAAAAATAGACGCACTATTGAGGTGCCTAATTTTTCATCTGATGGATGATTACTTACAATAAATTCTTCAACAGTGACTGTTTTCCCGATGTATGTTTCTACACTTTCTGTATCCTGAACACTCCATTGAAGTTTATAAGGAATTTTAAGTACAGTTCGTTCTGTGAACTCATAACTTTCTATCTTCCCTTCATAAGAAACCACTTCATAGTCATTGTTCTCAAGAAACTTTTGTCCAATTTCTTCATGAGTTTTTTCATTACATGCTGATAAAATAATGATGATAAACAATACGGCAAAAAATTGTTTTAGATATACCTTACCACCACTAAAACACATACATTTTTTCTCCCTCCCTATTGCACTAAACTCGTTAGCACCGTAACCGGAGCGACAGCTTACTTCACTATCGCTCTCCTTTACTTAAACTACGATTTATCTTCTTTTTTCTTTTCTTTTTTATTGATTTGTAAAACTAAATAAATATTAAAAACAACTGAACATACTAAAAACGTATAAAGACCAAATTCAATACTTATTTGAATGGACATAATTGTAATCAAAAAAATAATTAGCGCAAAGACAATTCCGTAAAACAAAATAAAATCTCCCCTAATAAAAATTAGTAGCATCAAAAGATATCGTTTAATTCCTTACCTAATCCTGAATTATTCATACTTCAAAGTTAAGTCATAACAGAAGCAAAAATCATGAAAGTCTCTCACATTAAAATCGAATAATATCAATTTGAACTACTTCATTTTTGATTTTAAAAGTATTTCTTGAAAATCACCCATTTTTAGACAGACTACTCCCTTGGTTTAGAATGGAATTTCCAGAAATTAGTTAATTATTTAGGTTTACACTATTTTCAGTCTCTGAACTCGTTGAAGTACATTCCAAAAGAATTCTTGGTAAACGAAACTCGAAGCGAGCTTAAAGTACAGAGAACGTCCTGACTTCACTAGTTTACTGGCAACTTTAATAATTCGGGTGCGTATGGTCTCGATTTGCATGGTCTTTTGTCCTTCAGGAAAACAGAGGGTACGCAACCAGTTTGTTAAGTTATAAGCTAATAGACTCAACATCATTTTTACTTCGTTTACTTGGAAAGAATGGCTATTCATTTTATCAAAACCGAACCCATTCTTGGCTTCCTTGATGTAGTTTTCCATCGTTCCTCTTTTTTGATAAGTAAGAACGATTGCTTCAGGAGAAAAGGCATCTACTAAATTTGTCACAAAGAAGGAATGGGAAAACAGTAATTCGCCCGCTGGGCGTACCGATTTGATAATTACTTTTCTAGGTTTCGACCAAGAGTTTGCTTGATAGATGGTTTCTTCATAATAAATTTCCGTCTTGGAAACATCGGAAATGATAGACGGAGGATGGAGTTCATCTGCGATTCGTTGCAGAATTGCATTTGATTTCAGACGAATAACGTAATAAACGCTCTCTCTTTCGCACAAATCATATAAAGCAGGGACAGCGAAACCACTATCACCCCGAAGAAAAGGTGTTGTCTCAGGAAACTTTTCGTTGTAATGCTCAATGAGTGGTTGAATAAAATCCACTACACCATTGGACGTATACACGTTTCCAGGTCGTAGCTTTGCTTTGAGGAAATCACCTGTTACACCATCAAAGGCAACTAATGGATGAAAACCGACTGTTCCATAATGAGTATTGTAAGCCGCAGCTTCTTGATCTCCATAAGTATCGGAATGTGTAGAATCCAAATCAAAAATGACTGCCTTCGACTCCCTGAGTTGGTGCACTTTATCAATAAGCTCTTGGTTGGCTTGATTCAATTCTTCCATAGATTGATCGTCGAAACGTCTAAAAAAGCGAGACAAACTCGGCTGAGAAGCCAATGCATTTGTACCAATGATTTGAGTAAACACAGGATCTCTCGTTAATTGGTCGGCATTATCATCATCGGTATAACCAGCAATGATTTGATAAATCTTTTGACGAAGTAAATTTTCATTCGAATGAACATAGTAGCGTCTATTGTCTTTTAGGTTTAAAAAGCGTGCTAATGTAGAAGAAAAATTTATCTTTTCATCGAATTCTCTAAAAAGGAATTCTCCAGTATCGGATGAGAGTTCTCCTCCGTCGTTAGAAAGTTTAATTTTTCGATTGAAATCAAGTGTTAATTGAGGTAAAGTAGCCATTATAAGAACCCTTTCTGTCGGTTATTTGGTCGTACTTTTAACTTAACAGAAATGGGTTCTTTTTTCATTTATTTGATGCAAGTGAATTTAATAAAAAAGCTTATCAGATAGCCATTAATAACCGATTAAAGATTTTCTATGAATAATTCAGGCTAATAGTTGTTTTAGTAAAGCTTACCGTTACAGTTAAATACTTCACGATAGGAAGTTTTAGTCAAAACTCTCTAAAAACTTACTTATTTCTAAGCTTACGTCTTTAGGTATCTCATAATATCCACCATTGTTACCTTCAATTTTTGCATAATTATCACCTTTGAATAGTCCAATGACAATATCATCATTGATTGCAACATATAAGTTAGGAGCTAATTTTAGATTCCATTTTTTCAGTTTTATCCACGCATCTAACTTTATAAGTTCAATTACTGAATTTATACTGTCTTCGTCAGTAAACTCAATAGTTTTCGGTCCCGATAAATCCTCAACTGTAATTTTTGTTATAGGGTCTTGTAGGATTTGATTAGAAACTTGTTTAGCACCGTTAGAGCAAGAAGTAAACATAAGCAATATAGTAAAAATAATAATAAATTTTTTCAAAAAAAGTCCTCCTAAATACTGAATTAGCCTGCTTGATACTTTCAATTTTAAAACTTTTTAGCTACAGTTCTACTCTTACTAAGTTCAAGATGGGTTGCTTATTTGTTTCAAGTTAAAACTCTTCTACAATTTTCCCGTTGCCATCGACTAACTCATATTCTACTCGCACTGATTTTAAAAATAAGTTGTCTGGATCATTGATTAGGAAGAGATTATTATTTTCTACTGGAGCTGTTACTGTTTTCAAAGTCTCACTATTCTCTTGCAGAATAGTAAATTTAATCACTACATACTTAACATCTTCCCTGCTTACCATACCGTATAGATATTTATCGTCTGTGTCTGGATGGCTAAAATGATTCATTAAAATAGGAATAAACTCGCCAAAGTCTCCACCAAGTGCGAATGAACCCTCACCTCTGCCAATATCCCGTTTATATCTCCCCGTTTTAACGTCATAGGTAACTAAGATTACGTCTCCAGCGTCTTTTTCATTCCGTTTCAAAAGATATACAACCATTCTTTCTTCAGGTTTATCTAACATTATTTCAATTGTTCCTTCTCTGGTTTCAGCTTTTAGAGCGTCTTCCAAAGAGGAATAATATCCATCGCTATTTAGTAGTTCCCATGCCATTAATATAAAAGATAATAAAAGAATAATAAAAAGTATTAGTGCTCTTTTCACTCTAAATTCCTCCCTCTAGTTCTTTAAGAAACCTCCCTGATTGTGGGGGAAGCGACAGCTAATTGTGCTATCGCATCCATATAATAACAAAATGAAAAATGAGTATTATTTAGAAAACATTAGTTTATTTGCTTTCTTTATAATTCAACTCGTCAAAATTTTTGTCTGTTGAATAACTAATTTGGTAAATGGTATTCTTATCTACCGAATAATGATAAGTAACTTCTGGTTCATTTTCGAAAACGACTCCAATTAGATAGGGATTAAGATGTTTGTAACCTGCTTTTCGATGGGGTACGGTTATTATTGTCCAAACTTCATTCGGAAACAGTTGTTCTAAATACGGTTCTAACAGTTCAACTTTTTTTTCAATTTGTGCGTCAATCCAATATGGACGTGCAATATACAATACACAAAATGATAAAAGTAGGATAAAGGCTAATAACCATCCAAACTTTCTCCATTTACCTAAAAAGAATGAAATTATTACGATTCCTGCGACCGTTACCCCAACAACCATTAATTCTAAGACCTCTTTTTGATGCATAAAATGCCTCCTAACGGTTATTTTGGTTTTTAATCAGCCGCTCGTTACCACCATACGGCAGCAACAACTTATTAAACTTTGAGAACGTTGCTTGAAGAGTGAAAAACGCTATTGTCATATGTAACTCAATTAATATATTGAAGAAGTGTTTTAGTTAATTCTTTTGAAACAATGTAACCAGTACCAGTGTTTTTGACGTTTACGACCATACCTTGCCCTTCCATTACAATACTTATTTGCCCAGGTGACTTAACAACTTCTTGTATTTCAGATTCATTGTTTAGACATCCAGCTAAAATTAGAAGTGCCCAAACAAATACTGAAAAAAACGCAAATTTGTACTTCATTAATATGCCCCTTGGTTACGCTTGTTAGCTCTTCTGCTTAGTTACAATTAGCTATAGTAACTGTTAAACTATTGCTTCCGTTTATTGAATAAAACCAGTCTTACTCATTAAATAGTATAAGTTTATCTTTTAGTTCATCTACGTTTGCTAAATATTCAATTTCATTCCAATCAAAAATGCTTCGTTCTTTATACTTTCCTGGTGTTTCTTCCCATTTTGAAAATGTGTAATAAATATGTGCTATATCATCGTAAGCGTCAAATACTCCACACCTTCTAATAATTACCGTGTTTTGTGATAATCACATTAACATCAATTGTTAGGAGGTTTTTTATGTCAGTAAGCGTCAAATACTCCACACCTTCTAATAATTACCGTGTTTTGTGATAATCACATTAACATCAATTGTTAGGAGGTTTTTTATGTCAGTAGATGAACGTAAACAAATGTGGGAAGATCGCATCGACGCCTACAGATCCAGTGGAGTGCCAAGTGTCAAAGCTTGGTGTGAACAAAATCAAGTAGGTGTTCAAAGTATGTATAGCTGGATGAAAAGATTGGAAACTGAGCCGACTCACGTCGCTTATCCTCTTACACAATGGGTTGCCATTGATTCATCCAACTCGATTGAAGAAACAGCTACTTTAACAGTTAAGGTAGGCGATGTTTCAATCGAAATTAAAGAAGGCTTCAGCCATTCACTTTTAAATGAAGTACTTCAGGTTCTTCAATCCCATGTTAAGTAAAACACCTATTCAACGAGTCTATTTAGCGGCGGGTGCAACAGATCTGAGAAAGTCGATTGATGGTTTGGCAGCGATTGTTCAAATGAGTTTCCAATTGGATCCTTTCTCTTCCAATCTATTTGTGTTCTGTAATCGCAAACGAGATAAACTAAAGATCCTTCATTGGGATCATAATGGGTTTTGGTTATATTATCGCCGACTGGAAAAAGGCGTTTTTCAATGGCCAGATGAACAAACTACTAAGCCGCTATCGATCAGTCCTCGCCAATTCAACTGGCTCTTGGATGGACTTCCACTTGAACAAAAACAAGCCCATCCAAAAATGAGTGCAAAATTTATCATATAGAGAGAATTGATCAACCACGACACCTCTCTATATGTTATTCTATTTATATGAGAAAAACGACGAATGAACTACTAGATACAATTGAAGAACTCGCAGCGAAAAATGCGGATTTGGAAAAACAAAAAGAAGTCCTAGAGGCAAAAATCAAATGGTTGGAAGAGCAATTCCGACTAAGCCAACAAAAGAAATTCGGGGCTTCGAGTGAAAAAACAAATCCGGATCAAATCGAACTTCCTCTTTTTAATGAAGCTGAAATCACAGCGGATGTAAAAATGGAAGAACCTACACTTGAAACGATTACTTATAATCGAAAGAAGCATGTAGGACAACGAGATGCGAAGCTTGAAAACTTGCCTACGGAAACGATCCATTATCGTTTATCCGAAGAAGAGCAGGTCTGTTTGTGTTGCGGTGAAACTGTACATGAAATGAGTACGCAAACAAGACGTGAGCTAAAAATTATTCCTGCTCAAGTAACAGTCGTTGAACATGTTCGACATATATACAGTTGCCGTCAATGTGAACGCGAAGGAATAGAAACGCCGGTTGTCACAGCTAAAATGCCTGCGGCAGTCTTTCCAAAAAGTCTCGCTTCTCCTTCTGCAATGGCATATATCATGAATCAAAAATACGTAGAAGGAATGCCGTTGTACCGAATCGAAAAACAATTTGAACGGCTGGGTGTCTTTCTATCACGCCAAACGATTGCCAATTGGGTAATATATGGTGCAACAAAGTGGCTCTCACCGTTATACAATCGCCTGCATGAGTTACTGCTTCATCTTGACCGTCTGCACGCAGATGAAACAACCGTTCAAGTTTTAGCAGAACCTGATAAATTAGCAACTTCCAAATCCTATATGTGGTTGTATCGATCTGGTCGGGATGTTTCACCGATTGTCTTATATGACTATCAAACTTCTCGCCATAGTAAACACCCGAAAGCCTTTCTAAAAGGATTTGCGGGCTATCTTCATGTCGATGGTTATGCAGGTTACCATGATATGAAGGATGTGGAGTTAGTTGGCTGTTGGGCGCATTCACGCCGTAAATACGACGAAACGCTCAAATCTTTGCCTGCAAGTGTAGATAAATCTACGAGTCTCGCAGCTGAAGGTCTTCACTTCTGTACGCAATTATTTAAAATTGAAAAACAGATAGAAGAGGAATTTGAAAATTGTAGTCCTGAACAGCGAAAAGAAGAACGTCAAAAACGTAGTCAACCTGTGTTGGACGCTTATTTGGCATGGCTAAAATCCAAACGCCCTCAAGTTCCACCTAAAAGCAAATTAGGCGATGCCATAAATTATAGTTTAAACCAATGGTCAAAACTCATTGTCTTTATGAAAGACGGGCGACTTGAACTCGATAATAATAGAGCAGAACGTTCAATTAAACCATTCGTTATGGGAAGAAAAGCATGGTTGTTTGCCCAATCGATGAAAGGAGCAACCGCCAGTGCGGTCATCTACAGCATTGTCGAAACTGCCAAAGAGAATCAATTAAATCCATTAAATTATTTAACTTATCTTTTTGAACACTTACCACAAATAGACCTAGATGATCAGGAAGCACTTGACCAATTCCTTCCGTGGTCAAAGTCCATTCCAAATGAATGCAGGATCCCTGCTAAACTTAAATAAAGAATACACTAATGCCCACCTGAAAAACTAGGTGGGCATTATTTGACGCTTACATATCATCAATCATATTTTTATATTCTTCTTCAGTTGCTTCGTAGTCTTGAGCCAACCATTCAAGGAGAAGATCGCTGTAAAAAGTAATAACATTATCATCGCTCCGTATACCTACTTGAGGTTTGAAATACCAAAAAAACCTTGAAGCACTATGCAAATCAGCATAGGCGTTTAATAAGTGTTCTTTTCCAAATCCATTCATAGCATTAATTAAATGGGTATTTGGATAAAGTCCCTCTTCGTAAGCCATATAAAGAACATTTAAACGATGTTCAGATTCTGAACTTTTTTGAATAAACATATAAAATAAAGCCGCATTAAACAATAGAGATAAACTAAGGATTACCACTATAAGCTTATTTTTCATTTTCACCCTCCCTCACCTCAATAAATGGTATAGAAATTGTTAAAGTTTGAAACTACATTTAATAACTTTACATGAGCATTTTCTTAAACTGCTTCAATAGTGAAATGAAAGCGTTCACTGCTATTGTTCCAGTAACGCTCGTCGTTAGAATTTCTGTAGTGCGTTAATTTGAACTTTGAAAAAAAACGAGCCCCGTGTGAAGTGTTCTCCTGTGTGATTTTAACAACACAGTGAAATCATCCTTCTCTATATCCTCATAAAGTTCAGTTTTGATAGCAGTATGATTTACAACAGACATATAATGAACTCCTATTTCTTTCTTTAATTCTCTATTTTCAGTAGAAAGATGAACGATAAATGTCACTAATAAGATAATTACTACCCCAGCTGATATAATGATTTTTTTCATGTTTATCACCTTTCTAATTTTATATTTCTAACTTTTTACATAAGTTGGTTTGATTAGTAATATTTTAACATAAAATTCCAATTGGCTCGTGGGTTTTTATTAAGGATTTAAGTTTGTTATTCAAATTGAGAATTGGAATGTAATATTTGAGTTTAACTGTACATAGATTTGTACCATCATTTTCGTATGTACACTGGTGAATATACATACGAAAATCCATCCACATAATACATTACAAAGACCACAAATAGTTAAGGGGAAATCCCTTTATAGCAATAAAAAAGTTCCTACCAAATTAACTAACGATTTGATAGGCAAATTACTCTACATTTTCTATGTTTGCGATAGAATACGGAACCCATTATGTTTAACTGGAACTTTTTTTATGATAGAACGTCTAACATTGTATGTTGAAAAATAAAGAATAGTGGGGGCTAGCTAATGAAGATTAATATTTATTTTATTTGTTTAGCGTTGTTATTCATTTTTACAATTACGGGGTGCATAAATGAAGGAAAAACAAAAGGGAGTTCTTTTGTAATCAATTTAGAAATTAACCCAGAAGAAACAATAATAAATGTTCAGGAACGGGTTGGCGAAGAGAACGAATACAAAGTTTTTAAGGAAATTGAAAAAGAAGAACTACTTAAAAGTGTAATGGACATACTTAACGATGCAACTTGGGAAGCTATAAAAGTTGAAATGGCACAACCGCCACATTATAAATTTAGCTTTATAAATAAAAGCACAGGGGAGCAAATTGAAACCTTTCTTGTTTGGGTTTCTCCTAATAAAGATAGATTAGAAGTCGTTAGAGATAAAGGCGGATATGCTAAGTTAACAAAGGCAAATTCAGATGATTTATTTGAGATTTTAACTGGTAATAAACTCACGGATTTACAATAGACATTGAAGTAACGTAAGAGCCTTAATGAATAATTTGGTAATCGGACTTGGTATCAAACTGGGTCCTTTTCTTTTTTGAAAAAATTGTTCTTGCAACTGGTAATTAGTGTTAAAATTTATTTGAGTAAAAAACTGGGTAGTAAAAGAACGAAGCTCTATGTAAGCGTACAAGAAGTTGGTTTTTAACGTTAGTCCATATTTAAATAGGAGGGTTTGAATTGAGTAAACGTGGAACTGGTGTTGCATTTATCGCAATTTCTGCACTATTAATATCATCAAAATATATAAGTGCTTCAATATTTGGTTCAGGAGTTGTTAGTTGGAATAAATCTTTATATGAAGCAATGTTAGGTTATGTTGGTAACACTTTAAGTAATTTTAGTTTATTAGCTTTTATTACGGGAATAGCATACATCGTCTGGGAAGAGTATGAGGACTGGAAGAATAAAAACAAAAATTATAATAACTAATTTTTATTAACTAAAGCTCCCAAGAGTGCATTAAGGAAGCAACGATTTCATAACTCCTATTGTGTTAAAGAGCAGTTTGATCATATTAGTAGCTTCCATTTATTGGTGAATTTTTGAGAGCGATTGTTCAATAGGAGATCGAATATTATAGCTCAAAACGATAAATAGGTAATATTCGATTATATAATATTTAACCTTCAGAGCTGTCCATTAATTAGAGGTGTAAAAAAATGAAGATAGAATTTTCAAATATAGGTGCAGTTAGTGAAAGAGAATTAAAATTTGCTGTAATAAGTACTACTTATAAGGGGAAATGGCTTTATGTTAAGCATAAAGACCGAAACTCTTGGGAAATCCCTGGTGGGCATAGAGAACCTGGAGAAATGATTGACGAAACAGCGAAAAGAGAGTTATTTGAAGAAACAGGGTGCAAAGAAGTAGATTTAGTTCCCATTTGCGATTATTCAATGGACGATTCCGTTAATAAAATTTTTGGAAGGTTATACTTTGCAAGAATAAAGGAAATCGGTCAATTACCAATATCGGAAATTGGCGAAGTGAAACTATTCGATAAACTCCCCAAAAACCTTACTTATTTAGAGATTCAACCTAAATTACTTGAAAAGACACTTGCTTTTATTAAAGATTGTGAAGGTTTACAATATATATTCTTTGCAATGGATAATTAAATGCAATGTAACAAAAATATGGAACTTATTTTATTACGCTCAGTTATTATGAGCGTTTTTTTGGTTCAAAACATTACCATAACTTGTGACTAGTTATTAGTAATGAAAAAATAACGAAAATATTCTTTTAAAAAAACCGAACGAAATGAAGATTTCTTACCAATATAAAGTATAGAAAAGAAGGAGGGGAGATTATGGGTAACGCAAATGATGAAATAAATCAGATGATTGACCACATTTTATCAGGGAATAAAAAGACTTTTGGAGATCTTTATGAAAAAACGATTCAAGATGTGTATACAACAATTCATTTTTTACTAGAAGATAAAACAGAAGTAGATGATATTGTTCAGGAAACGTATATTCAAGTCTATAAAAATCTTAGTAAGTTTGATAAAACGAGAGCTTTTAAACCTTGGATTATAGGAATTGCAATAAAACAAATGTACTCAACTCGAAGAAAGATTTGGAAGCGACTAATGCTTTTAAAGAAGGTTGAAAGAACAGAAATTTTAACTACCTACGATAAAACGGACGAACTTATTAATAAATATTCAAACAAGAAAATAGATGAGTTAGTGAATTTTCTGCCCTATAAACTGAAACAGGTTATTATATTACAGTATGTAAATGAACACTCACAAGAAGAGATTGCAAAAATTTTAAATATACCACTAGGAACAGTGAAATCAAGAATTAGCTCAGCATTAAGAAAACTGCGGCAAAAAGGTTATGAAGATAATTATTTTTTTGAGAAAGTGAGGAAAGTGTAATGAGTTTTGAAACGAAGGTAAAGCAGTCTTTAAAAGAAAAAAGTAAGCAAATCACTGCTCCACAAGAATTGAAGCAAAAAGTGATGAATAAAATTGAAAATATTGGTGTTGTCAGTAAAATGAAAAAACGAGTAGTAGCGGGTTTTATTGCAGTTGCTTTAATTATCCCAACGGGTGCCATTGCTTATCAAGCTTATTTAGCCGACGACTTATATGGTTCATTTGAAAATCTTAAGAAACATGTGACTTCTGGAACAGTAGACAGCTATATGTTATTTAATGCCAAATTAGCTCAAGCAAAGGGCGAGTTAGGACAGGAGGAATATGAACAATTTAAAGAGCTACTAAAGGTAATTACGAGTTCAAAACTGAAGTACGGTGACACATATGGAAATATTGATTATGACACGATTCCACAAGATAAAGTACAGGAAATTAAAAATGCTATGATGGTGGTACAACCTTATTTTGATAAATTAAACGGAGCAGAGTCAAGTAAGGTTATTTTGCCGCCTCAAGAATATGATTTATATATTGAGGCACTAATGACTTATGAAAAAATACTAGTGAAAAGCGGAATAAATCCAAGTAATAGGTTTTTGGACGAGGACATAAAGCCAGAATTCATAGAAGAATTTATCGCAGCTAGAGGTATAATAAGGGATGTTAATATAATAGTAATGAATGTTACTAGTGATGATTAATTGAGATATCGAAACAGCCAATGGCTAATTTTGGTATTGGCTGTTTTGATTTATGAAAAATACCAAATTATTTATTTTTGCTGGTCACCTATTTTTTATTGAAGAGGAATATAAAGTTAGTGATTTAATTGAGTTTGACAACATGAATATTTTCAATTTTCGAGTTGCAATGTTGCAGCTTATTTTTTTGTCCATAAACTGGAAAATGATGTTAGAATAATGGTGATCATCTTTAGAAGTAAATTCCTTTCTTGAGCTAAATAGATAAGGAGACTGGGGGAGAGTGTGATTAAAGGTGTATAGAGACTATCGTTGTATTGGATTACTGGTTTGTTTTTTCTACTGAAAATTCCTCTATAAAATATATCGTTATTGGTGGTCACTCTGAAAAATCAGCTCCATCTAATCCCTACGAATTTTCATTGCACACTGTAAAGGAACAACCTGAAAAGTATCAAATTAAAGAGGTAGTTAATAACTTTGCCTTCTTTGTCCTTGATGGGTATTCTGAAGATAATTGGACAATCAGAGGACTTAATGAGGATGGAGATCTAATTGCTGATAAATTATTTGGTGGCGACATCCGATTTATTAGTAGGTAAATTAAAAACAAGGGAGGTTAGGTGTCTAAATGTTAACCCATAGATTGCTTACTCATGATAAAATTGTTGAATTATTGCCCCACATTAATACAGACCAGAATTTGCTCTTCTATAGTTATATAACTCAACGCAAAGAGAAGGCTAAATATTGTTGTCAATTTGTTAATAACCAAATTACTGCTGTATTAGCTTATTTCAGTGAACTTTCCTTTCCTGCCTTTTCATTCTTCGGAGTTGAAGAGCAGAACACCTTTTTTCCAGAACTAATCGCTTTTACAAGAGATGCTATAAAACTTGATGAAAATGCTGTTTGTGGAACGATACTCTGTGAAAGTGAACTTGAACTTTTCCGATCCTTTGGTCTCATTAAAGGGAACCCACAGCGTTTTTTAAATATGCAGCATCAGGATGCTTCGAAACTCCTTGAATCAAACATTGTAGAAAAAATTAGTGAAAATGAATATTCCGAGGTGATAGATTTTTTACATAGAGGTGGAATGAAATTTTTTACTAGGAGTGAGTTAGAGAGTTGTCCTTTTCTGGGAATTAAGGAAGGGAAAGATTTCATAGCAGTGGGTGGCTACCATTTTTATGACTCTCAGCTTGTAGAACTAGGGAACATTGTTACTAGATTAGATTGCAGAGGAAGGGGATTAGCTAAACACATAACAAGTGCATTGACACACCTCGGTAAAAAGCGTTCACCAGATGTCTATCTTGGTGTATTGGCAGATAACCTACCTGCTGTTCATTTATATGAGAGTTTGGGTTATCAAACAATAATGGAACTTTCCATAGTAGAATTTACTTTGTTTAGTACACATATTACTTGTAATTCTAATTGGCTCACGAGTGGCGCTTAACACTATTTACATTTACCCCATATAAAAGGGGATTAGTGTAAATAGTAGAGTATAAAAGCTGTGAAAGTGAGAAGGAGAATAGTTGAAGAGTAAAATATGAAAAGGTAGTTAAACGAAATTTTGGTACCTTGTGTACGTTACTATACATTGGTTAAACATATGTCTGATTCTTAACTAGGAGGTAGTCTTGGTCTATAGAGCTACAACTCAAAGATATCTATTGTTATTTATTCTTGTGGTGACTTTTGTGAGGATGCTGTTCGTCAATTCTGTAACGGTTTTGGATGCTATATTGGTCGTGTTTGTTGCCATTGGCTTGTCTGTTAATTACAAACTTAAAATCGAAAAAGATACTTTGTCATATCAAATGTTAATTTTAACGTTACCCATTTATCAAAAACAAGTAGCTCATGACAAAATAATTGAAATAAGATTTAAACGTGTCGGCTGGGCAACGAAAGGAGCAATTGTTCATGTGAAAAAAGGTTTTAATATTCGAGTGATTTTATTTACTCCACAGACTGTATTTGAAGAAATAACTCAATTTGCTTTTGAGAATAATATACATATAACGAAAACAAAAGATTATAAGATTTTAGAAACGAAGACAAGGGAAATTCGCTCCTGAAGTTTGACTTTTTAGTATAGATCTTAGCCATTTATGATACCGAATAGAAAAAATGGAAGGCGAGCTACTAAAGAGTAGCTCGCTTATCTTATAAGCTTATTTCTGGCTCTTCCGCCAGTGGTTTAACGTATTTAGTTAATAGAGCACGAGAGATTGGTCCGACAATGAGTAACTGCGATGGAAGAGCTACGATAAAGTTTAAACCAACTATTTTAAGGTAAGCTGTGAAGATTGAACCGTCAATTCCTGTCGTTAAAGCAGTTAAAATAAGTCCATAAACAGACATTATGAGAACCATTAAAGCGACCATACAAAAAGCGATTGCGACAATAAAGTTGATTTCTTTTGTTTTGACAAATGGGTGATAATGCAAATCTCCGGCTTGTGGTTCAACTTAACTATTTTGACAAAAGTGGACACACATACGTTTTATTCATTGTCCAATAGTTCATGTGAAGAAGTCTATGAGCTTGTTTATAATATAAAATAAATAGTTTTATTTTTAAGCTAAAGGGAACGGCGTTAGAAAAATTACGGGCTGTAGTAAATGCAGCTCGTTTTTTTAATTTCATAACTATTGGGAATTTATGTTAAAATGAAGAGTGGATACTTCAGTAAAAATAGAGCTAATATAATTATCTCTGACATAGTAAATAGGGAGGGAATGACTTTCTTGAAAAAACAAGCTTTGAAAAAATTTGATTTCCTTTTTATCGTTCTTTTTTTGTGGTTTATCCTACATACTGCCATTATAGTAACAGATGGTGTAAATGATGAATTAGCAGCTGTAGATATAGCGGTGGTTCTAGGTAATAAAGTCGAATTAGATGGTCAGCCCTCTAATAGATTAAAAGCTAGATTAGATAAATCTGTAGAACTTTATGAGGAAGGATATTTTAAGTACATATTAGTAAGTGGTGGTATAGGAATAGAAGGTTTTGATGAAGCAAAAGTCATGAAAGAATACTTAGTGAATAAAGGTATTCCCTCAGAGTTAATTATAGAAGATAGTAACGGTTATAATTCATTCATGACCGCAGAAAATACTAAAGCCATAATGAAGGATTTGAATATAAAATCTGTTATGGTGATTACACAATACTTTCATATAACACGGACAAAATTAGCGTTTAACAAACTTGGTTTTGAAAATGTGTATTCAGCACATGCAGAAATCTTTGAGTATAGAGATTTATATTCGATCACTCGAGAATTTCCAGCTTATTATAAATACGCATTTAATTAAAAATGGGGTGAAATTGAATGCTTATCTTTATCACAATAGCTGTAATAGTGTTTTTATTCGACTTTGCTAGAATTAGAAAGCAGAATGATACGCTAATAAAACAAAATGAAAAGGTAATTTCTTTATTAGAAGAAATTAAAAACAAATAGAACAACCAGTAAGCAATAGTTAAATAAAGGCTGTCGCTTAGCATCAAAATCCATTGGAGTTGATTAAAATGAAAAAAATCCTTATCCTTTCGTTATTCCTTCTCTGTGTCTTCCTAACAGCCTGCACTTCTACTGATAGAGATGAGGCTTCATTTAGTAATGTTAAAGATGCTATTGAGCATGTAATTAATGTAGAAGAGCAACACAAAAATGACATTGAAGTAGTGAAATCCCATACATTGACTGAAGATATTGAAGTCGTTTTCTTTACAAATGGTAAAACTCTTTCAACATATGCTGCCCTTGCTAATGATAGAGGAGAAATAAAAATTGATAGACTTACTAATGATGTATCACCTGGTCGTATTAATTCTGAAACCGGCTACTCATACATGAACAGCACTATTACCTTAGATAATCACACAATATATATATTGATAGGAAAGTGTGATGATCAAATGAAGGGTGTAACAATTTATAACGATTTTTTCTCGGAGGATTTGACTGTAGTTAAAGGATACTTTGTTTACATTTCTGAAACAGAAATAAGGACAGAGCGTTTAAATATAGAAATCTATTAAGAGAAGGATAGCTGAATACAAGTTATCATCTTGTCTTATTTGTAGGTTGTAGCTCTTCGAATTAATTGAACAGATGAGTTTAAGAAAGTCAGAGTTTTGTACAGATGCAGATTTTAATAAATGACTCAAGGTGGTTAGAAAAAATGGCGATGTCAGATTATTATAAAAACCTCAGAGAAAAAGTGGGTAACGAACTGATTTTTATGCCAAGTGTAGCGGGAATTGTTCGAAACAACTTGGGGGAAATTTTATTGCAAAACAAAGGAAATGGTGAAAAATGGAGCCTTCCTGCTGGTGCAATTGAACTTGGAGAAGCACCAGCACAAGCAGTTGTTCGTGAAGTATGGGAAGAGACAGGATTATATGTTGTGCCAAAGAAGTTATTAGCCATATTTGGTGGGAAAGACTTTCGGTACCAATATCCTAATGGCCATCAAGTGGAGTATAACGTCTATATGTTTGAGTGCGTTATTCAAAGTGGTGAACTAAGTCCAATAGACAATGAAACGACTAAACTTCAATACTTTTGCCCAAACAACATGCCTGAACTCGCTTTACCTTACCCTAAAAAATTATTTTTACAAAGGGAAGATAGTGAACTATATTTTCAGTGGAATGAGCAATGGTTAGAAAATCTTTCTCAAAAATAAATATTTCTTTTTTATACGAACGAGTGTTAGCAAACTGTCGTTGCTGTTATCGTTTTACGTTCAGAAGAGTTGAAGTCTCTATAGGAAACATATTGTAAAATGTTGTAACGATTATCATTGTAAGGGGGAAGAGTATGAAAACAACTAATTACTCAAAAATCGCTGAAAAGTACGATAAAAACCAATATAGAGTTAATGAAATTAGAGTTGATCTTGATTTAAAAGAGTACGTTGATAACAATAGCAAACATGAATACCAGGTATTGGATTTATCTTGCGGAACAGGTCTTTACCTTGAAAAACAAATCAATTATTTTGAAGGGCTTAACATTAAGTGGACTGGACTGGACTTATCAGAACAAATGTTGAACAAGGCTAACCAAAAGTTGAAAAATGTAAAATTAATCAGAGCCGATGTAGTGGATATGCCGTATGCATCGGAAACGTTAGATTTTATCTCTAATAACTATGCTTTCCATCATTATAGTAATAAAGGAAAAGCATTAGATGAGATATATCGTGTATTAACAAGAGGTGGTATTTATAAATTACATAATATAGCAATCCATGAAATGCCTAATTGGTGGGTGTATCACTATTTCCCAACAGCTTATTATGAAGATTTAAAAAGATTTTGGAGTAAAGATATTATTTTTAATGAGCTTACAACAAGAGGCTTAGTAGTAAACTTAAACATTGAGTACAGAATGGAAAATGTTAGGGTTGTGGATTACATCGGTTACGCAGAAAATAGAGATATTTCCGTACTTACTTTAATTAACGATAAGGATTATGAGGAAGGATTAGATAGAATGAGATACGATATAAAAATTAATCCTGACAAAACTATTGTAAATGATTTTGCTGAGATGTTTTGTATCGCTAAAAAATTATAGCAGCTGTTTCCACACTTTAGTTAAGGAGCTGTGTAAAAGGCAGTTCCTATTTTCGTTGAAGTAATGAGAGGGTTAATACAATATGAAGTTAATGTTAAAACATTTATAGCTGTTGCGGAGGAAAAATATATGATTAGAGAAGCAAAGAAGCAGGATATTGCGGGTTTAGCAGAGTTAATGGGAGAATTGGGATACCCAACGGATTTCAAAGAGATGGAATATAGAATGTCTAATATACTTTCAAACAACAACTATCAAACTTATGTGTATGAAGAAGATGGGAAATTACTAGGAATGATTGGGATGATTTTGTGTTACCGATTTGAAAGAAATGAAAGTTACATTAGGATTGTAGCTTTTGTAGTCCATTCTGAATTAAGAGGTAAAGGCATTGGTAGTCTCCTATTGGAAGAAGCAGAGAATTGGGCAAAGAAGCAAGGAGCGAATATGATGACTTTAAATAGTGGCAATCGTACTGAACGAAACGATGCACACCAGTATTATTTTCGTAGAGGTTTTGAAGGAAAAGCTACAGGTTTTTATAAGCAATTGAAGTAAGAAGTTACTCAACTAAAGATAAGAGGTAGCTGAATAAAGGTTATCGCTTCTCTTTGTTGAAGTGATGAGCAAGTTGTTAGTGAAGTAACATGGTGGAGGTAAATTATGGAGCAAATAATAGATAAGGTAGCAAATTTGATAAGTGAGAAAAACGAAAAAATCATCATTGGTATTTCGGGACATGGTGCTTCTGGTAAGACAACTTTTGCAAATAACCTTGTAAAGCGCCTGGAAAATGATGTGAATTACATAAATACCGATCCCTATATTATTACTGATGTCAGGAAGTACACAGTAATAGATTATGAATATCAAAATGAAAAATATTCTTATAAAATGACAGCTTGTCACCCTGCTGCTCATAATTTAATAGCTTTGGAAAGAGACATAAAAATGATTAGAGCTAATCTAGATTTTCATACAATAGAAACGCATTACATGGAGAGTACTTTAATCTCTTCAAAAAAGAATATTAATATTGTAGAGGGCATGAGTGTAGCATTTTTAAATCCAAATTTGTTTGATTTAACAGTTTACTTATATACTGATGGAGAAACCGAGTTAATAAGAAGAGGGGTTCGTGATGTTTCTGAAAGAATGGCGGATTTTAATTCTATTAAAAAATCTCATGAACAACGTAGAATTCAATATGATTTATTTATGCACCCCTATCATAAGAATTTTGATATTGTTATAAAAAACTCAAATGAAGAGAGTATCTTGCAAAAATGTGTATATGGCAATTGAATATAATGCGTTTTGGCAATAACAATCACTCCTATTTTTTCATTTAAAAAGGGGGCGAGATAAGTGAACTGGTTATTGTTGATTTTAGGGATAATTTTATTATTGCTTACAGTTAGAACCCTTGCTTGTTTAGAAAAGAAAAAAAACAAGTCATTATTAATCGAAATAAAACAAAACTTAAAAATGGTTCCATTAGGTATTGTTCTTATGTTTTTAATTGCCTACATCCCTTACCAAATCTGGGTTTTATTCGGTAGCCCGGTCGGTTGGGAAATTCTTTATATTTTTGGTGTTTCGGGAGTAATAACAATCTCTATATGTTTTTGGTTTTATAGTAATCAAATAAAAAAGATTACATCTGATCTTGATAAGATAAACTAGTGCAGCAGTAATTTTAGAGAAATTAATGCGGGGAGAAGAAGAAGTGATTACCCCATTTTAGCAAAGAAAATCCAATGTTTTATTACTGACAATAGCACTTGATATCTTAACTGAGGTTCAGAAAAAGAAGGGCTTGGTTTTATGGATTTTAAGAGATTAAGTAGTTATATTATTGGACTTTTAATAGCGTTCGTATTATTAAGACTCCTAACCGGGGAATTTAAGTGGAGTTTCCTTGTTATATACACCTTAGTATTCTTGGGTTTGTTTTTGTGGACAGAGCGTAGAAAGCGAAAATCTAAAGAAAAACAACAGTGATTTTAGCTTAAGGCAGTATACTAAATTAAACGAGTGCATTATTGATAATGAGGGGACAATAAGAATGAAAGTAAAATATATAGTGATTGTATTGTTAACCTTTCTTATCGTATATTCCATATTCAATGTTGTTGGTAGCTTAAAATCTGAAACGTTATTTGATTTAAATAATAGTAAAGGTAAAGAGAATTTTCAGATGACAGATAAAATGTCATCGAATTTAATGATGGCAGAATTTAATTATTTGATAGAGAAAATACTGGAAGTACATCCAGACCCCAAAAGGAACTTAAATCAAATTAGCTGGGATGAGTTAATTGTTGAAACCGAAAGTAAATTAGGAAAACCACTACATATCATTGAGTATTTTGTTATTATACAAAGCTTTGTAAGTAAACTAGGCGATTCGCATACTTACGTCTACCCACTTACAATCGAAAGTAGAGTATTACCGTTAGTTATACAGTGGTTAGGCGACGAACTTATTGTTACTGAAAGTCAGATCGAAGGCATAAATCGCGGCGATAAGATAACCCATATAGAAGGGAAAGAGATAAATCAAATCGTTGATTTTATGGCAAAAATCATCTCCACGGAAAATGAATATTGGATTAAACACCTATCTAGTCAATTTATACGACAGGAGATGTTTCTAAGTGGAATTGTAGATGTGAAAGATGAGCATTTAACAATAACTGTTTCAAATATAAAAGGAGATACGAAAAATATAAAGATTGATTGGGTAAATATTGAAGACGTTAATCAAAAGGGCTTAAATGAAGAACTGTGGTTTGGCTTTGAACTTGATCAAAAAAACAATGTAGGATATTACTTTTTAAATGAAAGTAACGTTACAATGGAATACGAGCAGAATGTTCAAGAATTTTTTAAGAAGGTAAACGAGCTGCAATTAGACAACATCATTATTGACTTAAGAAAAAATACTGGTGGAAATTCTGGTGTTGTTGATGTATTTCTTCGTCATCTTCATGATAAGACGTATAAAAGCTTTGGAATGATTACTAAATTTTCTAAAAGTGCAAGTGAGCAGAGAGGATATGAACATATTGATGGTTATGAAGTACAACTCCCATCGGTTGTTCAAAACTCTCAAGTGAGTCCAACTTTTTATGGTGATGTCTATATTTTAGTAGGAAATAGTACATACAGTTCGGCGAATATGTTTGCAACAATATTTCATGACTCTGGCCTTGGTACGGTTATTGGAGAACCAACAGGAGCTGCCCCTAGTAGTTTCGGAGATTTTCTACATTTCGATCTTCCCTACACTGGATTTTATTTAATAATTTCACACAAAGAATTTTCGAGACCTGATCAATCTTTGGATCACGACATTTCACTTTATCCTGATATTTTAGTTAAAATTAAGAGAGAAGATTTGATTAACCAGGAGGATGGTCAATTACAAAGAGTGAAAAAAATTATCAACAATTTAAATTAACTTGTGACTAGAACGGAGATAATAGTGAGTAGCTGTCGTTGCCACGGCTCCCCATTGATATCGAAGGATTGAAAAGATGACAAATAGATTATATTTGGAGGAATTAACATGGAGGTTTTTACAAATTATTTAGCAGGTATTGATAACCCCGACCATCGAGACAGAACAGAGGAGGTTTTGATTTGGGTTGCTAATCATTTTCAAAATTTAGAACCGCTAATCAAGTGGAACACACCGATGTTCTCTTATAATGGTACATATATTATTGGCTTTTCAACAGCGAAACAACATTTGAGTGTTTCACCAGAAGAAGTAGGCATTACGCAGTTTGCTGATGACATTGCACAAGCTGGATACAGTAATACCAAAGGCTTGTTTAGAATTCCCTGGAATAAGCCAGTAGATTATGAGCTGCTTAGGAAAATGATTGAATTTAATATTCAGGATAAAGCAGATTGTTCAACTTTTTGGAGGGAATAATGGTTTATCGGAGATTAAATTAGAAACTTTAAGCCAATCTAAGCCGTCTAATTAAGTAATAATACAATAGGGAAAATCGTTTTGGGGGAATAATATGAAAGTTAATTTTCTTCTATTTAGTGTGATGTTATTCATTTTAGTTGGTTGCACAAATGAAACTGTTCTTCTTAATGAAAGCAGTTCTGTAACAGTCACCAAGACAATTTTTTTGGAATTAAATGAAACAGAAGAAGCTGATATATTTACAGGAGCAGTAGCTTATTCAAAAAAAGAGCCTGGTCTTGTCAATATGGCAAACCCACAGTATCAATTCAGTATCGGTGAAGAAAGCTATTTTCTTTGGATTACTGAAGACTCTGGAACAATAATGAACAAAAAAGACACACATACGATTTATTCATTGACTAATAGTTCAGTTGAAGAAATCTATGAGTTTGTTAATAATAAAAAATAAACAGTTTCTGGATTTGAAAAATTACGCTGCAAAGCGGCTAGGACATTACTAAAGTGTTTAACTGAAAATCCGAACAATATAAACCGTAGCGGAGGAAATATACGTAGACTCCTGCGGGATGAAAGGCAAGGGTGAGACCCCACAGTGCGTAAGCACGAGGAGGCTCACCAGCCGCCTGCGGAAAGCGAAGTATATTTCCGAAGCGAAGGGTTGTACCAACCATCATCGCGTTCGGATTTCTCAATGATTAAAACACTTTTGTCTCAGCCTCTTCTAATGTTACAGTTTTTAAATCTGGACACGCGGGTTCCCTCTCATAGCCTATTACTTGGTGATGGTCATCTACGCGCCTGATCTGCTTTTTTTGTACTAAGTCTCCTTGTCGATCTGGCAGACTAATTTTATACATTGATATCCCTTTTTACGATGAACAACGATGAAATGATGAAAAATAGGATGATATGAACACTTAAATTCACAATAGAAAAGCTTAGTGTCATGTCTTCAAATAGGGTTCTTCCCATAACGTACTGAAACAAATTTGTATTGGCTAGCAAAAAATATTTTCCTTGTGCAATATTGTAGTGACTTAACACTTCCAACAATAATCTGCCCGACAATACAATGAAAATTGGAAAAGAAATTGAAAACACACTACTTCTCGTTACAACAGAAAGAGTTATGGCAAAAGTAGCAATAATGGCAACTTCGACAAAACCAAATACATACTTTAAGAAAAGATTGCCTATGAAACTTGCCTCAAATGAAAACACAGTACCATAAAAGAACACTGTTCCAAAGACAGCAGTTGAAGCAATATGAATAAGAGCGATTAGTATAACGAATAGCATGACGGCTATAAATTTTGATAGTAATATTTTCATTCGACTCGCTGGTCGTAGTAGCAAGAGCTTAATCGTTCCTTGGGAGAACTCACTAGAAACGATATCGCCACTAACGATAATTGCGACGAAGATTAATATAAAAATAAGATAAGAACTAATATTGAAGTGATCCCAAAACGTAAAGTTCGTGTCTGTAAAGATATATTTCATTACAATTGCCGCTAAAAAATTCATCAATATGATTAAGCTAAGTAATGCAACACCGCGGGGGCGTTTATACATTTTTACATTTTCATTCATAACGAGATTAAGAAAATAGTTCATTTCACTGCCACTCTCCTTTTACTTTCGCTAAGAAAGCATCCTCTAGTGACGTTCGTTCTTTTTCAATTCCAACCACTTTCACCTGGTTACTTATTAAAAAATGGTTTAGTTCTGCCACCTCAATCTCTGTTAAGTTTATCGAGAGTGACTTAGTTGAAAGAGAAATTACTCGGTTTGAGAGTGGATGTCCAGATAATAAACTCTGAAGATCGGCATTTTTCAAGAAATGAAAAAGATAAATTGAGCCTTCACCGCTACTTTGAATATCTTCTAATTTCTCGTCAGAAATTAGCTGACCATCGTTTAGAATGATAACACTATCACAAATCATTTCAATTTCTGCAAGTAGATGACTAGAAATAATGACAGAAACGCCTTCTTTTGCAAGCTTTTTTAAATATTTGCGAAGATCTTGTATTCCTGAAGGATCTAATCCATTTGTGGGCTCATCTAAAAGAAGTAAAGACGGGTGGTGCAATAGCGCCTGGGCAAGGCCTAAGCGCTGTAACATTCCAAGAGAATATGTTCTAACTTTATCGTCAATATAATCTTCCATTTCAAGTAGCTGAATCACTTCTTCTACTCTATTTTTTGAACAATAAGGGGAGAGACGATAAAACTGTAGCAAATTATCATAGCCAGATAAGTATTCGTATAACTCAGGATTTTCAATTATTGCTCCTACGTTAGCGATTGCTTTTGAAAAGTTATTATGAAGGTCAAATTGATTAATTTTAACCGAGCCACTTGTTGGTTTTAGTAATCCTACGATCATTTTTAAAATCGTTGTTTTTCCCGAACCATTAGGACCTAATAGCCCTTTTATTTCACCTTTTTTTAATTGGAATGATAAATCGTGAATGATCGTTGTATTTCCGATTTTTTTTGAAAGGTTTGTAACTTCCAATAGTACTTCTTGATTCATTAGAACTCTCCTTTACAATTTACGTTCTAACATAACAGTTTTTTTGTAGATGATCTTTAACCAGAAATAGTAGATGGTGATCGCAGCATAATAAAATCCTACCACCTTGAAACCTGTCAGTAGTATCGTTGTATTCACTAGCTCCATCTCTGCTACATTAGCGAAATTCATTACGAAAGTTAAACATAAACCTATGATGCTCCCGATAAAAATGGGTAAGACAATGATCATTTTTAATTTGTTATTTAGATATTTACTGGTTTCTGCAGAAGTAAAACCAATTGCTTGTAGCTGTTTAAGTTTCTTTTGGTCATCTTCTCGGTCAGCAAAAATCTTGAAGTATAACACAACAAAAACAGTAACGATAAACAAGAAACTAATGAATGACATAATAAACAATGCAAATCCAGCTACTTCTTTCGTATGTGCATAACGGTCATATTTTGATTGAACGATAAAAGGGTAGTGGTTCTTTTTCTCAATGATATTTCTAAATTTCATGTCAGCTGAATGAACATTTTTTTCTACTGTTTCTTTTAATAGAGCAACAAATTCACCACTATTTTTCCAATTGCTGAATTTAAATAAATGAATGACACCTATTTCATCTAACACTGCGTTATGTTTGATTTCTAAAAAGGCTTCTTCACTAATAATCATCAATATTGGTTGATTAAATACATAACGGTCAAATAATTTCATTTGTTTTGTTTCTTGATGAGAAAACGTATATTGCCCGTGATCATGGTTTAAAAAAATGGTCTCTTCAAAATAAGGAATTGATGCTGAATCACCTTGGTTAAAATCAATGATTTTTGCAGCTGATTGCTCCACATTGAAATTTGTAGAAAAAACTTGATTGAATTGATTGTCTGATGTCACGATGATTCTTTTATTCGTTCGCCACGGCGTGTGTTTCATCATGGGTGCTTCTACATAAACAACAGATAGCTGCTGCTGTTCAAATGGTTCAATTATAACAGTTGTCGCAATTTCTTTTACTTCCTGTTGATCAAGAATTTTTAATACTTCATAATCTTTTACAACTACATCAAATAATTGTTCTTTTTCCACAATGTCAAAGCTGTGGTTATAGAGCGAAAGCGTAAGAGTCGAAAAAAAGATAATGCCCATACTTAATAGGGAGACAGTAAAAATAATCGAACGATTTTGCGAAAAATTACTAGAAAACTCGGTAATGTTTAAAATGTTTTTTAAGTAAGGCTCCTTCTTTTTCTTCCATATGACATAAATAAGACACGTAAAGTGGTGAATCAGTAAATATAAGCCTGCCACACAAATTACGATCGAGATAATAATCGCTTGTCTCATCGTCGCCACATTGGCAAAGTCACTTGTATAACCATTTAAAAAAAGCATGGTAGCAACAATTAATCCGATCCCACAAATAGCAAATAAAACACTTCTAGTTTGATGCTTCATTTCTTTGAGGCGATGTTCTTTTAAAAGCTTAGTGATGCTATATTTTTTCATTTTATAAATTGAGATCCCGATGATTAACAGATATATTGGAAAAAAAATAAAGAATGTCCATATAAAACTACGAATGGTAAGTGAAAAAGGAATAGTATTTATGTTTAAAATAGCGATTACTACCATGAAGAATAGCTTTGAGAAAATACTCCCACTTATAAAAGCAGAAATTAGAGCTACTAGAAAAATAAAGCTATTTTCGACAATTATCATTGTGCGCATATCACGATACAATAGCCCGTAAGACATTAAAATAGCAAATTCTTTTGTTCTTCCTTTAAAAAAATTTTGATATGAATACGTGATTATAAAAAGGGAAAATGCCGTAGCCAGAATTCCACCAATCTGGACGATCTGTTTCATCCCTCTCGACGTTTGTTCGGTAAAATCAGGAGTAAACCAAATGGTCGTAAACAAAAAGAAAACAAACATCGAAAAAGTGACACAAAAGAAATAAGCGAGATACTTTCGATAGTTAAAGAGGATCGTTTTTAACAAAAATTGATTATACGTCATAGTCATCCTCCAACAACGTCAAGTTATCTAATATCTCTTTAACAAATAGGTCTTGATCACCCTTTTTATCCAGCTGTGTTCGAATTGAACCATCTTTCAAGAATAAAACTTTATTTGAATAACTTGCTGCGAATGGATCATGGGTAACTAATAAAATGGTTGTTTGGAAATTTTCATTTGTTCTTTTTAATGTTTCCAACACTGATTTTGATGACTTAGAGTCTAAATTTCCTGTTGGTTCATCAGCAAATAGTAGCGATGTTTCATTTATAAGAGCGCGACAAACAGCGGCACGTTGCTGTTGACCGCCCGATACTTGATAAGGGTATTTATTTTTGATTTCAGAAATCCCAAGAAACTTCAACATCTGATCGGCTTTTTCAAACATCTTCAAGGAAACTTCTCTATTTAATATTCTAGGTAGCATCACATTTTCTTCGATCGTCAAGCTGTCGAGTAAGTGAAACTCTTGAAAAATATAGCCAATGTGGGTACGTCTAAAAATCGCCAGCTCATCTCCAGACATTCTACTAATAGGTCGATCTTTAATCAGTACTTCACCTGTTGTTGGAAAATCAAATCCACTTAGAATATTTAATAGTGTAGATTTACCACTACCAGATGGCCCCATAATTGCTGTGAAATCACCTTTCTCAAGTTCAAGATTTAGATGATTTAATGCAACTGTTTCAGAAAAATCCTTTCCACCACCAAAGATTTTTTTTACATTCATTGCCTTTAAAATCGCACTCATTTTTTTCCTCCTAAAGTGGAATCGCTCAGCTTTTATCTATCCCTTCACCACATTTAGTATAAGGAAGATAACTGTCAGAACTCAATTACGTTAGCTTACAGGAAACTTACACTTTTGTAAGATACGTAATCGTTACTTTTGTTCCTTCATTGACAGTTGATTTGATCGACATATTATGGTGGAGTTGATCGGCAATTGTTTTACTTATATGAAGACCTATTCCCGTAGCATTTCTAATTTTTCTACCATTCTCACCCGTAAAAAAAGGTTCAAAGACACGCTTTATATCGGTGGCTGTAATCCCTATTCCAGTATCTTCAATTATCAATTGCACCCGATCGTTTTTTTGTACTACCTGAAAGAAGACCTTTTTTTCGCCTTCTTTTAAAGCCGTGTATTTAATCGCATTTGTTACTAGTTGATCTAGTATAATTCGATTCCACTTTTTATCTGTAATAACATGTAGTTTATCAACTTCAGTTACTAGCTTTGGAAATACTTGATTATAAATGAACATCTCTTTTTTTCCATTAATTAATTCGCGGATTTGTTCAATGATTTCAACCTCTTCAATAAGAAAATCATTTTCGAAAAAATCTAAACGTAGGTAGTTAAGTATTTGATTTAAATTTTCATTAATAGAGCTATTTTCTTTACTAATTTTATCAATTGTTTCTTCTAAATCGTTCGCTTGCACTTTACTGTTTTGAACTAATAGATCAATAACTGCCGTTGGTGTTTTAACATTGTGAATCATTTGCGAAATAACTTGATGCTTAGTTTCATTTTCAAGTTCAAGTTTATGAAGTTTCTTTTGTGATTGAACTTCTAGCGCTTTCATTGAATTAATCGCTTTAAGTTCGATTTCATTAAAGTTGCTATTTTTCAAAAGAGGATCACTTTTGCCTTCATCGAAATTTTCAATGATTTGAAAATAGCGAACATAACGGATACCTTTAAAAATCAAGAATAGTACGTAAAAAAAAGAGACTAACAAAAATGGATAAATAATTGAGATCTGCTGGTTTGTTTCTAACCAATAAAACAGTGCGATAAAGGCTGCACTACTAAAAAAAGCTAGCGTATATGGAATTTGATCTTTCAAAAATGCTAGAAACACCCGTTTATTCATTTCTATTCTCCATCCAATATGGAACAAACTTGTATCCATAGCCTCTTTTTGTTTGAATAGCTTCTGTGATGCCGATTTCCGCTAGTTTTCCTTTAATCCGTGAAATATTTACATTCAGAGTATTATTATCAACAAACGAGACGTCATCCCAAAGCTCATTTAAAAGTTCTTCACGGGAAACGATTTGATTTGGTCTTTCAGCTAGACACTTTAAAATTTTATATTCGTTTTTCGTTAATTCTTGTTCTTTTTCACTATAAGAAACGGTAAAAGTTTGATAGTCGATTTTAAAATTAGCAAATGCACTACCTTTTTTTTCAGAAGTAAATTCGCCATATACCCGCCTGATGCAAGCTTTTATTTTCGAATGAAGCACCTCTACACTAAACGGCTTAATAACATAATCATCAGCACCTAGCTCTACCCCTAAAATTTGATCTGAATCAGAATTTCTTGCTGAAATGATGATGATTGGAACATGACTTTTACTTCTTAAGCTTTTACAAATGTGAAATCCATCTACATAAGGCAAATTAATATCTAATAAAACAACATCTGGATTTACATTAAGTAAATCCACCACCACATTCGAAAAATCATTAATAACGATTACTTCATATTGGTATCTTTTAAGCATCGTTGAAATAATCATTCGAAGTTCTAAATCATCTTCTACAAGAGCAATTTTTAACATCTTTAACCCCTCATTCACTTTACTTTTACATGCAACCATTATAACAACAAAGAAAACCAAATCGTCTACCTAAAAAAAATCAGATACTGTATTGTTACACTTATCTAATTAGATTATAATCTAATTATCTTATTGTTCTTGTGAAATTGAAAACCCTAGGCTCGGCCTAGGGTTCCAAAAAGCTTCCAGCGAGGTATTAAAAAAACTCCCCCGTGGTGCTAAAATATATTTGGTTCGCCAACCAATATATCAAGCAAACGGGGGAGTTTTATGTCAAAAGACATTAACAGTTTAGCACATACAAAATGGAATTGTAAGTATCACATTGTATTTGCACCAAAGTATAGAAGACAAGTAATATACGGAAAATTAAAGAAAGACATAGGAGAAATATTAAGAACACTATGTGAAAGAAAAGGCGTTGAAATAATCGAAGCAACCGCTTGTAAGGATCATGTACATATGCTAGTAAGTATTCCACCAAAAATAAGTGTGTCCTCATTTGTTGGGTATTTAAAAGGAAAAAGTAGTTTGATGATCTTTGATAGGCACGCAAATTTGAAGTATAGATATGGAAATCGGAAATTCTGGTGTACTGGCTTTTATGTAGATACGGTAGGAAGAAATAAGAAAGTCATTGAAGAATACATTAAAAATCAAATACAAGATGATATAGTCGCAGAACAGTTAAGCTTATTAGAGTACGTTGATCCATTTACAGGAGAAGAAGTGAACAAAGGAAAGAAGAGGAGAAAATAGGCCTTTGAGGTCTGGCCAGTAGAAGTAGTACAAATGGCGAACCGTTCAGTAGCCCTTTAGGGCCTGGTCAGTAACAAAGGCTTTCAGCCGCAGAACAAACCACCCGTTGTCACGGGTGGTTTTGATTTCTCTGGGAGGTTTGTTATGCAACTTAATCGGTTAGTGAACTTTCATAAAACAATAGGTGATAAAACCAGAATTCGAATTATTGCATTATTAAAAGAGGGGCCTTTACACGGCCAGGCCCTTGCAGGGAAGCTTGGACTTACCCCGCCAACAATTTCTCATCACATAGCTAAACTTCGTGAAATCGATATTATTTATCAACGCCGCGATAAAAACACGATCTATTTTCACTTGAATGAAAAGAAACTCGAGGTAATGGCCCAAGCTATTCTGAAAATAGGGATTGAAGATGAGGCTAAGCTTTATCAATACAAAGAAGAGGAAAAAGAAAAGGTTCTTAAAAACTTTATTCAGCAAGATGGAAGACTAAAAAATCTTCCTGCACAGCATAAAAAAAGGCTAATTATTTTAGAGCATTTAGTGACAAAATTAGAAATTGGAAAAACTTATAGCGAAAATGAAATTAATGAATTTATTAAGCAGTACCATGAAGATTATGCAACGATTCGGCGTGAATTTGTCATGTATCAATTTATGTTCAGGCAGGATGGAGAATATGAATTAAATCCAAAAGAGATGTGGCTGATCTAATCAGTCCTTCTTTTTTAGAAAACTAATTAGATCTATGTGAAATTAGATCAGTGTAGAATTAGTTATTGTCAAAAGGAGTTGAAATGTTGTCTATAGTAAAGTCTTGGAGACAAGAAAAAAATTATCAAAGTCTTTTTTGGGCTGGGATCGTAAATGGCATTGGAAACCGGTTTAGCCAAGTGGCAATATTTGCGTTGCTCTACCAATTAACTGGCTCAGGAATGGCGATTGGTTTGGTTCTAGCGATTCGTATGTTACCATTTCTCCTCCTTGCCCCATTAGGAGGCGTCCTTGCAGATAGGTTCTCACGATATAAACTGTTGGTCTTGATTGATCTAATTCGAATTCCTTTGGTTTTATCACCATTACTAGTTCGAGAAACTAGTGATTTATGGATTATCTATGTTAGTACATTTTTACTTGCGAGTGGAGAAGCAATATATGCACCAACAAGAATGTCCGCGATTCCGGCACTGGTTAAACAAGAACGACTTATTGATGTTAATTCATTGGAGCAAGCCATGATAGGTTTAGTTTTAGTTATTGGTGCAAGTGCCGGTGGTTTGATTTCATATTATTTAGGATTGTCTACCCCGTTCATTTTAAATGGAGTGACATTCCTTATCTCGGCTATGATTTTATATAAAATTAAGATCCCTGCTAAAGATCGGAATGTTAAACAGAAAAAAGTTTCTATTATGATCTCAAAGAGTGTATTTTGGGGATCTGCTGCACTTAGCACTTTCTTTTTCATAGCTATAACCATGCCTTTAGCAAATGGAATTGATAATGTATTAATTAGCATTTATGCGCTCGACGTTTTTGAAATGGGAGAAATAGGGATAGGGTTTATGTATGCGGCACTTGGACTAGGATTTATCATCAGCTCTTTGTTTTCTAGTTTACTTAAACGAGGGTTATTAACTCTTACTGTTATTTTTATCGCGTTTGAAGGCATCGGTCATATGGTATTAAGTATTGTCCCTACCTTTCCAATAGCATTAATCGTTGTAATCTTTATTACGCTTGTAGGTGGAATAAGTAACATTTGTATCGATACAGTAATGATGAAGGTTATTCCTAGATCTAAGCAAGGAACACTATTTGGATTGATGCAAGCGATTTCGAATACTGCACTTGGACTATCAATGGCTTCCGCAGGATTTTTAATAGAATTGGTTAGTCCAAGAGAGTTGAGTTTATTCGTAGGTTTTGCCTATATTATTTTCACTGTATTTTACTCAGTTCTGTTTTCAAGGTTAAATCTAGTAACTGAAAAAAGGGTGTTGTTGCGGAAAGAAATGTGAATGCTAGATCCGGACTAAACTTTTTATTTTTCAAAACATAGGGATTAAAAAAACGAATCAACAATTACTAAAATATAGAAGTTATGATAAAATATTGAATAAATTCTGAGTGATAAGAAGAATGGACTGTTATGAGAGCGGACAACATAATTAAAAAAAGTAGCTTTGAGAGTCCAGTAGACAATTAGAATTAGATTATACCAGACTAATCTTAGCATTTAAAAAGGAAAGCATTGCTTCTGTATACAGTTTTTCTTTGGACTGAGTTCTTTTACTTTTTTACGTGTTTGTTATGGTACAACAAAAAAGGATGTGATTGAGAAATGAAATATTTCCCTTACTTTCTGTCTATATTTGGATTTTTCTTAACGATTATTCTTTATTTTTTATTAGAAAGATATATCAGTGTTGATTGGTTTGTTTACAATTACTATGGTAATACATCGGATGATGGTACGAGATTTGAGGCGGAGATTGCATGGTTACCACTACTATTAGCAGTTTTGGTTAGCTATTTTGGGTGGAAATTAGGTAAAAGGAAACGGTGATAAACAAGTGGGTTGTTACTTAGAGAACGATTGCTTTACTCGGGGGATAAGCTGTTTCTTTGATAACAACTCAGTGTCTGGATAATACGCTTATAAAAGCTGGAGGGAGAACCATTAAACAATTGTTAATAATTTCTGTTGTTACTCTACTTTTATTTCTGGATGTTATGCAAATGTCGATAAAGTAGATACAACAACTCAATTATATAGTGGGAAACCCTTGGATATTGGAATTATTGGTGAATTACCAAATCAGAGTTTTGACAAAGTTACTTTCCATAAGACTGAACCTGCTTCGTTAGAACTTGAAGAATTTGATGCCGAACCAAGGCAGATACTTTCGAAACTGAAATACCGGGTTGGATTTACCATTTAATCTTTAGACACATTGAGGAGTATTATAGCTAAAACTTGCTGTTCAAGCTAATTCTTTTAACGCAGGCATTAGTTAAGGACTATTGTAATGAGAGTTCCTAATGTTATCAAAGTAACGAGGAGAGTTGAATAAGTTTTAATAAATACTAGAGAGATTCTAATAAGTGGTTGTGGTAAGAATTAATGATAATAGAATAAAACTATCGTTATTTCATGTAACTCTATTGATATTTGGTTTGATTACGATCGCATAAAGGCTGTCGCTTTACCTAAAGAAGTTACTTTAGGTTCAAGCCTTAATCAAATAAAGATAAGCTGTACTCTAAATTAATCCTATAAACCATTCTTTGTTAAAATGAATGTTTTATAGTCAAGTCTTTATTTATGGAAGCAATTTCATCATATGTGTACTTATTATTTACAAAATCAACCGTAAATCTTGTTCCTCTTCAATTCCCTTTGTTCATTTTTTAAACGTAAATTGCACCTCGCTACTGAACCTGTTACTTTCACAACATGTCGAATTTTTGTTCCCAAATAATTTACGAAAACTATTGCTACACATATCTAATTAGATTAAAATCTAATTAGATAAACATGGAATGAAGCTAAATGGAGGGGGAAATCAAGTGAACAAAAAAGATCTGTATTTATTTAAGAATAATGATTATTTCGCTAAAATATTATCTTTGGAAGATGACCTTAAACTCGTCCAAGACCTATGTAAAAGATGTACAGATTATTATGAGCTTTGTGAACGAAGACCAACACCAGATTCAGCAGCTGAAGAAATATTTATGGAATTACCCCCAGGGAAAACACTGGAAGATAAATATGTAATTGGCATTTTTAATAAAGAAAATAAATTAGTCGGACTAATTGAAGGAGTAGAAAATTTCCCTGAAGGTTCCTGGTATATAGGGCTTATGATTATTGATCCTTTATATCGAAATACCGGTCTAGGTGAACACATATTTATTAACTTTAAAGATTGGGTACAAAATTCCAATCTGACAGGAATACGAGTAGGAGTTTTAAACGAAAATGAAAAAGCATTTAATTTTTGGAAAAAAATCGGCTTTCAAGAGTTTAAAAGAATAGAAAATTATCAAATTGGAAATAACGAAACAACAGTTATCGCGATGAAGTTGGACCTAAATTAATTTAATGAAAATGATAACAGAACAATCGTTCACTAAAAAGTCTAACGTCAAGAAAAGCATTACTTTATTTAAGAAGTGAGAATGACACTATAATGGAACAGGACTATCGCTTGTCTTATTAAAAGTAAAACAGGAGAAGTGGTCAGTTCCGTTCTATGTATTATTACTGTTTTCTCAGAGGTTTAGAACTAGTGGGGTGCGCTAATGAAAAGTTTTGTATTTCGTTCTATCTTTATATTATTAATTGTACTAGGAATCACTTTCATATATTATGAGTTAACAAAGGAAGAGACGTTTACAATTGTAGCCAAGGATGTAGAAACTTCAGTTTGGATTGAAAGCAATAAATTAATAAATCCAAGCTATAAAAGAGCAACATTAGGCTTGCAGTATGTAGACATAGTAAACATATCTGGTGAAGAGTTAGATTTTAGGGAATTAGAAATAGGAGATAAAATAAAAGCTGATTTAAAACCGCTAGCTTTCCTTTCTGATCCTCCTGGATTGAGTGCATGGAAGATAACGTTACTGAACTAACGAACGTATCATTCAGTACATCTGGTCTTGATAAGTGTTATTTTTTTGAGGCTAATAATGACAATAATGTTGATGGAGGTTGGATAAGTGGTTATCACAGCTGAAATGCCAGTATCAGGTATTGCAAACAGTTGGGAAGAAACAAAAGAAGCGTTTAACAAATATGACATCCCTGTTGGTTCTAATAAAGCTCTTAAAGAACATCTTCAAGGTAAAGACTTAGATTTATTGATTTCTGACCTTAATAAAACCATTGGTAGCTCTGGAGTTACTTGCATAGAAGGCGGTTGAAAAGTTAAATAAAGGCACTGGATGTGTCTTTTGTTGATTGAAGCCTACTTTGGAAGAGTCTAGTAAAAATAAGAGGATGGGACAAAAGTTTTTTAATCAATACAAATCCGAACGAAAGATAGTTGGTGCATATACTTCGCTTCGGAAATATACTTCGCTTTCCGCGGGCGGCTGGTGAGCCTCCTCGTGCTTACGCACTGTGGGGTCTCACCCTTGCCTTTCATCCCGCAGGAGTCTACGTATATTTCCTCCGCTATGGTTTTGTATTGTTCGGATTTTCAGTTAAACACTTTAGTTATGTCCCAGTCTCTATTTTTACGAGATTAATTCTGGCTCATGTGCTTTAATGTATATTTACAATGCTAAATCCTTTCGCTTAAAGACAGCTATCCCCATTAAATATAGTAAAAGGGTTAATCCAAGAAGAATGATTAATTGAGCACCATAGCTGCCACTTTGAATGATAGCATTAGAATCGAAAAGAGTGATGATCGTAACATTTTTAAGTATTTCTAGACTTTCATTCATTCCAGAAAGCATATTTGTAGCAAAGAAAAATACCGTTAGTCCTGCACCGAGGGCAAGTGAATGGCTTGAACGGTTGAATAAACAAGATGCAAAAAAAGTTATTCCGCTGACGGCCAAATTCAATAATAAAGAACCTAAAGTGAGCATGAAGAATGTCTCTACAGGCAGCTCACCTGGCTGAACGAGCTCTGCCACCCCGTATCCGACAACAAATACTAACGCAAACATTACCACGAGTGAGGAAACAAAATAGATGATGCTTGTAAAAGTGTATTGAGTTCTAGTGATAGGCGTTGACAGATGATAGGCCATGCTCCCTTTGTCCACTTGATCAGCTATCATTTTATTTCCGATAATAACGGAATAAATCATGGCAAAGATGAGGGCAAAATTCCCGAAATATTGATTTGCTACAAAGGCGATTAAGGTTGAAATATCACCTAACGGATTAACAGGAGCATCCTTGCTTGCTTGTGCAATTTCATGCATGGTGTCTGGAGTGAAAACACTCATAACAATTCCGATTAGCAGGGAAAGTACCCCTGCAATGATAGAGAAGACTTTTATATTTGATTTTATAAAGTGGGTAAATAAGGTCATATTAAACATGGTTATGCTTCTCTCCTTTATAAAAATTCATAAAATAATCTTCTAATGAGTACTTCATTTCACGAATGGATGTCACGTCTTTTTTAGATAAAGTACGTATTAGCTCGTTTATTTGAAGGTCTTCTATTTCTATCACAACCTGCAAACTGTCCTTATAAATCTCACTAATAATAAAACCTTCTTTCTGTATAGCCTGGAAGTCCTGAAAGTTTTGGAACGTTATTTTAAATATGCTCTTATCAAATTGTTTAAAATCCTGAGAATTCATTACCGAAATTAATCTACCTTGCTTGATCATTGCAAGACTATCACAAGTCCCCTCAATTTCCTCAAATAGATGAGAAGACATAAGGATACTTTTCCCTTTTTGTTTTTCCTGGTGAATTAGCTTAACAAATACCGATTGCATAAGAGGATCAAGCCCTGTTGTAGGTTCGTCAAGAATGAGAATTTGTGGATCATGCATGAATGCACAAACAATCCCAACCTTTTGTTTCATTCCCTTAGACATTCGCTTTATTTGTGCTGATGGATCTAAGTCGAACATCCCTATTAGTTGTTCGGCCTTTGTCATATCACGGAGACCACGCATTTTAGCGGCGTGCGAAATAAGCTCTGTCCCAGTCATGTTTTCTGGAAAAGCAATCTCTGCAGGTAAATATCCAAGATGCTTTTGGATCTCTTTAGACTGATTCCAACAATCTAAATTTAATATAGTAGACTTCCCACTTTGTGGTTTTATGAATCCTAGTAGATGGCGAATTGTCGTAGTTTTCCCAGCTCCGTTAGGACCTAGAAAGCCAAATACCTCTCCTTCCTCAATCTGAAATGAAATATCAAAAATCCCCTTATTTTTTCCGTAATCTTTTGTAAGCTGTTGGATGTTTATTGCTGTCATTTACTATCACCACACCAATTCTTCTTCATTTATCCGACAACATGTCGTATGATATAAGTGTAGTATGTACGATTGTCTCTATCAACCGACAGTTTAGCTCAATTGTCGGATTCTGAGACACCGTGGGAGGAAGAACGATGAAAAAGAAGCCAACAATCACCGCACAAACAAAACAAAATTTAATAGATGCCTTCTGGGAACTCTACTGCGCTAAGCGAATAGAGAAAATAACAATTAAGGAAATTACAACGAGAGCTGGATATAATCGATCTACCTTTTATGAATACTTTACCGATGTTTATGATGTCCTTGAGCAAATGGAAAACACATTGATTTCCAAACTAAAAGAATTGCCTATGCAGCAGCTATCTTCTCCAGGTGATCCATTCCCGTTTGAAGCGCTTGTCAGTATGTATTCACACCACAGCAAATATCTCGTCGTATTACTAGGAGATCACGGAGATCCAGCTTTTCAGGGTAAAGTCAAGGCCAGCATGAAGCCGATGATAAAAGAAATCCTAGTTTCACAGGGAGCGAAAGACGGCTTTGAACTGGACTACACATTGGAATATGCTTTATCAGCTATGATAGGCATCCTAAGCTATTGGTTCAACCAAGAAAAAGGGCCATCGATTGAAAACTTGATGGAGCTAATTACGGAGCTTTCTAGTGAGGGTGTTATGAGGAAATTAATAGGGTAAAGGGAAGGGGACTTAAATTTTATTTTTCAAAGGTTAATAAAAGTAGTGAAGTCAATGTTATCTTGAACGCTCTAATAAAATAATTGTTGTCTTTTAGCTAAATTACTCTATAAGTTTATTGAAAAAGGGAAGTTTAATCCCACAGCAAAATTAGCACTAATCCTTTGCACAGCAAGTTGTCGATATGTTTGTAAATGTGGATAAAGAGATGGCGACTACAATTGCTGATATTGTTAGAGCGAATTCCCCGGTCGGAGAGCACGTTCTAGTGACGACTACTTCACCAGCAGTCAGCCAAGCAAAATACACCACATTATCCGTGCACGTTAAAGGTTGGTGTCCTGATTGGAAATGGGTTTGATAGCTATGAGGTAAGAAGTGTAATTGAGACCCTTTAGCAAAATGGTGTTTTTATAGAATTTATTAGTGAAAAACTAGGATTTGTCTCAGGGGCAGGTGTGACAAAAGTGAAGGTTGATCAAATCCTTCCTAGCACTCATTGTAGTTCAATAGGCGAACGTCAGATCTGTTATGAGCCAAAAGCTTTATTATTAAAGGTTAAAAGCCAAGCTCATTAGAGACTTGGCTTTTAAGATTAAATTCAACTAGTTTTTAGTGACTAAATATGCTTTATACTCTGTAACTCCAGCTTTTTCTACATAAACACCTAGTACCCAATCTCCATTTGGAAGATTAATTCCATTTTGGACTGTTCCATCCCATGAAAATTCATGGATTGGTGAAGGAACGTTTTCAAATGAACCGATTGTATCAACAAAGCCACCAATTGTATTACCTGGCCCAAGTACGTAAATATCGTACTCAATTACCTCAGCACCACCTGGTAAGTAAGAACCAACATAATAAGATCCGTCAGCTTCTTTACCCATGAAAGCTCCAGTTACACGTGGGTAATCAGGCTCACCTACGAAAAGGATGGATGGTACATCAATTGTTGTAGATCCATCACTTACTTTGATTGTTGCTTCATAGTATCCTGGCTCTAGTTTAGAAGTATCAACTTGAACGTTGAAGTTCACTTGTTGTGTTTTATTAGCAGGAACATTAAGGCTGTTACTTGTCATTACCTTAATTCCTTTTGGATTCCCTGCAAACTCTACTTTAAAGCTATAACGTTTTCTTTCGTTTGAAAGGTTTTTAATTGTGAAGCTTTGTTTTTCTACTTGTACATCGTCTACTTTTACAAATTTACCGAAAGAATAGCTTCCAGGTACTACAAGAGTAGTAGCATTGATTGCATCTAATACACGGATACTTCCAGCACCTTGTGAATTGTGTGCATATACTTTACCAGTTGCAGGATCAATCATATCTTCTGCAGTATTCATTAATGCTGCTTTTACTTCATCTGGTCCCCAAGAAGGGTTCGCATGTAAAATTAATGCTGCAGCACCAGCTACGTGTGGAGCTGACATACTTGTTCCTTGAAGAGCCGCATAGGTTTCTCCTGGGAACGTACTTACGATGTTAACACCAGGAGCTGATACATCTGGCTTAATCATCCATGTATGTGTAACTGGTCCTCTTGAAGAGAAGCCTGCCATTGTTTCGCCAACAGCTTTATCGAATTCGATATTAAATGAAACAGTGTTATTTCCTGCTTCTAATTCAGCAAGTAGCTTTTGTCCGTCTGCTAATGTTGTTTTAATTGTTGGTACAGCCATCCCAGGAACATCTGCATGTTCTCCAGCTACGTTGTTATAGATGATCGCTCCAACAGCACCAGCATTTTTAGCATTTGTCGCCTTATCAACGAAAGCAAATTCACCACGAGAAATTAAGGCGATTTTTCCAGTTAAATCTTTTCCTTCAAAATCAGCTACAGCACCTAGTCCTACATAAACAAACTCGTATTCACCATCATTAAGCGCAAGTAATTCTTCTTCATTTGGGAAGCCCATTACTTTTGCTGATGGATAGTCTAAACCTTCAGTAGTAGAGATGATAGATGTAAATACATTGTAAGGTAATTGTGTAGCACCTACAGAAATTGCATCACGAGATGTACCAGGTGACCCAACTGTCCAGTTATTTGGACCGCTGTTACCGTTAGAAGTGACAGCAACAACACCTTCTGCCATTGCCCAGTCTAGAGCAATCGAAGTTGCCCAGTCAGGATTGTTTAATGTATTTCCTAATGAAAGGTTCATGATGTCAGCACCATCTTGAACAGCTAATTCAATTCCTGCAACAACGTCTGCAGTCGTACCGCCATTAGGACCTAACACACGGTATGCTAATAGGTTTGCTTCCGGCGCAACACCTTTAATGCCGCCGTTAGCTGCCACTGTTCCAGCTACGTGTGTACCATGGTATTGACCAGGGCCCTCTTGTGGATCGTTGTCGTTATCTACAAAGTCCCAGCCTTTATAATCACCAAAAGCATGAACTAAATCAGGGTGAGTGTAATCTACACCTGTATCAATGATGGCAACGGTTACACCTTTACCAGTAAATCCTGCATCCCATGCAAGATCTGAACCGATGAAAGGAGCGCTATCCATCATTGCTGGACTGAATGCCTCTGCATCAATTTCTTGAGGATCAAATGCATCAACCGTATATGTTACGTTAGGGTAAACAGCTTTTACTCCTGGTGTTGATAGTAATTGAGGAATTTGATTTGCAGGTAACTCGACTGCAAATCCTGAGAATACGTGATCATATTCTCGTTTTACCTTAGCTGCGCTTCCTTTAAGCGCTCCGATTACTTGTTCTCTTTCCTTCTTTAAGTTTGCTTTACTTTGTTTTTGTCCTTTATTTTTTGCTTCGACAATAGAAGCAGCTTTTAATTCAACGATTACAGTCGTAAGATCTGAGGATTTAAGGTCATGTTCTCCAAATAATTCTGCCGTTTCTAATGGCGTAATATCGAGGTTACCTTTGCTTCCATTCGCAAATACCCCCATGCTAAATGAAGATAATATTAGTGCGAATGTTAATAAAATAAGTAATGAACGTGCCATTTTTTTACCGATCATCAAATCCAACCTTTCGTTTTTAGATTTCTAATGTAGTATTCTAGCATCCTATTATATATGTAACCTAACCACCTCCTAGATAGCTATATACATTTACAATATACAACTATGAATAATTATATGTTTAATATTCAGAAAATTACAACAGCTACTAAAGTAGTATTATTTCGATCATTTTAGCTAGAGTTTTTAGTTAGGTCCTAGTTCAATGTATTCAACAATTCGCATGCGAATTGTTAGTGTTTATATAGCCATAGCTTACTAGGTGCTTAGAAAGTTATTTGTTAATATAAACATAATTGTATATTTAAAAAGTAGAATATTGTTAGTTGGAACAGAAAATAATTTGTGTGACATTATATAAAGTTATTTTTTATGGGGGTGCCTAGTAAGTTTGCGTAGAATAGTATGCTTCATAGAGATGGCATTAAATAACCTAAGTTATACAGGTTTATACATTTTTATGAATGCTAATGGTACCTTTAATTAGAAAGTAAAAGCTCGAATAAACTATAAACTGCGATATAGATCTAGAAACTAGAATAAAAACTAGCCAAAATTATTAGTGGAATTTAGTAAAAATCCCCTAAAAAATTTTACGGCTTTTGTTGAAGATTGTCAGATTATAACGGGAAAAATGTAAAAAAATTAATAAATAATTATTGGGGTAAAACAAAAATAGGAAAAATGTATCAGATTTTTAGTGGGGGAGATGGAGAATAGATTGAATAAATTTACTAGATTTAAGTTATATTACTAGTGTAAAGCAAAAACGAGGCACGTTACCACAAAAACTAGATATTGAAGAATTGATCACAGATCTACTTTTATATCTAGTTTTATTGTAAAGTGAGTGAACGTTTAAAAATTAGCAATAGTGCCCCTCGTGAGACTTTATTCGCAGTTATATGTTATCAAGAAGATGATTAGAATCATCTAGATGAAAGTTGATGTCTGAAGCCCACTTAATCGCATTCTCATAACAAGTCGATAAATTAATAGAAGCTATGGAAGGGGCTAATCTTTGTAGTGTATCCCAATCTCCTTTTTCCCCAGCAGTAACGATACGCAATAAATCATTGTACTTACTGTCACTTCCGAGTAAAGCTTGCTTTAAATCATCAGAAAGTGGAAGCGGTTCTAAAACGACTTCCATTGGTTGTTGTAATATTGTATCTAAAAGCGAAAACATCCCTAACAAAAAGCACTCTGAGGACTTATCCCTGCCATAAAGGCTCGCACCAATTTGTTCGGCAAAACTTGCGCGAACCACAGATCTTAACAAAATCTCCTTACTAATCGATGTTTTTACTTGTTGCTCCCTTAAAGAGATGATGGTCAGAATTTTAACTAATTCATTAAGTCCTAAAATAAGAATGGCTTGTTTTATTGACGTCACTTTTACTCGTGTATAATAAGCCAATGTATTAACGACTTTTAATAGTCGGTAGGATAATGATAAGTCGCATTCAATTAATCTAGCAATTTTATTAATGCTACATTCTGGGTCATTTAATTCAGTTAAAATTTGAAGATAGTCATTGGAATATAGAGGGACTTCGCGAGACGTTAAGATCACAGGTTTACTGAAAAAATAACCTTGATAGTAGTCATAACCTTCTTGTAATGCCAGAGTATAGTCTTCTCTGGTTTCTACTTTTTCTGCGAGAAGTTTTATTTGAAAGGATTTAGCAATATTTTGAATAGCTTTTCTTTGGATGGATGTTGATTGAAGAAAATCAACCTTAATAATGTCAGCATGAGGTACTAAACCTTTTGTTAGGGCATAGGGGGTGAAATCGTCAAGGGCAATTGTGTACCCAAGCTGTTTAAACTCCAAGATAATGTCGATCATCTCTTGATCTCCAGTTACATTTTCAAGAACTTCAATAACAATTTTTTCAGGAGAAAATAAACATGGAACTCTCTTTAAAAGAAGGTTTCTAGTAAAGTTAATAAACAGTTTTTTGCCATCGAATAATTTCTCGTTGCCGATACTTACAAAGCTATTTAAAAGCAGTTCAATCGTAGCAACATCTCCGTCAATTTCAGAAAAAACATTATCTTGGCTATTACGGTATAAGAGCTCATAGCCAATAATATCCTCTGATCTTGATAGTATAGGTTGTCTTGCAACAAAAATATCCATAATTCACCTCATGCCTAGTTTAATATCTATATTTTACCATATGTGAGTCATTACTACCCTAAAAACAATTGCAATATTAAGAACTTTAAATTTACGTGCGTTACACAGAAAATATAAATTTATTGCATTTTTATTATCAAAACTGAAACTGAAATTAGTAAAAGTACGTATAGTAATAGAGAAATAACTTTTTTTAGGAGGGAAAAATGATGGACTTAACTTCGATTAACTGGGCTTTAATTGCCCCAATTATTGTTGTACAACTTATTTTAATGACCATTGCCTTAATCGATTGTGTAAGGATTGAGAGAACGAATGGACCAAAGGTGATGTGGGTTCTGATTATCATTTTTGTTAATATTTTTGGGCCAATTGCTTATTTCTTGTTTGGAAGGAGAGCTGATTAATGAGTCTAGTGACCATTACAGGCTTAACAAAAAAATTTAATACTAATATTGCTGTTCATAACTTGAACTTAGAGCTAAACAAAGGAGTTTGTACAGCGCTACTTGGGCCAAATGGTGCTGGTAAAACAACAACCTTAAGTATGCTGGCCGGTATAATGAAACCAACAAGTGGCTCAATTGCATTCTCAGGAGTTGCTGAACGTGATTTTCGTAAGTACATTGGTTACTTACCGCAGTATCCTGTTTTTTATGGCTGGATGTCAGGAAAAGAATATTTACAATATGTAGGTCAACTAGCTTCATTGTCAAAAAACGAAGCTGCAACAAAGGCAGGAGAGCTTTTGGAACTGGTCGGTATTGCTGATGCTAAAAAGCGGAAAATTAGTGGCTACTCTGGAGGGATGAAACAACGTTTAGGAATTGCCCAAGCATTAATAAACGATCCATTGCTGCTTATTTTAGATGAGCCTGTCTCAGCCCTTGATCCTATTGGACGAAGAGAAGTTTTAACGCTAATGAGGGAGTTAAAAGAAAAGACAACGATTTTATTTTCAACTCATGTCCTTCATGACGCTGAAGAAATTTGTGACTATATTTATATTGTTAAAAATGGGGAAATGGCCATTAACGGGACATTAGATGAATTGCAAAATACTCATCAGCAACCAACGATATATATTGAAGGCGAAAAAGAATTAGATGAGTGGCTGCCTAAATTAAAACAATATTCGTTTGTTTCTGAACTTGTTTCTAACACGCCAAAAACGGTGACTGTTACTGTTACAAATGTGGAGACGGCAAGAAGAGAATTATTAAACTACTTTGGTAGCTTGAATGTTCCGATCCGCAAATTTGAACTTGTTAGAACCTCTTTAGAAGATCTTTTCTTAAAGGTGGCGAAAAAATGAACCAGTGGCTAATCTTATTTTCTAAAGAACAAAAGGAAATGTTGAAAAATTTCAAGTGGATTTGGGTTCCTCTTGTATTTATGATTATGGGAATGATGCAACCGTTAACTGCCTATTATCTTCCAGATATATTAGAAGCAGTTGGTGGCATGCCGGAAGGAACAGTATTGGAAATGCCTGTCCCAACTGCCCCTGAAGTACTAGTTGCAACATTAGGACAGTTTTCGCAGATCGGCATTTTAATTTTAGTCTTAGCAACAATGGGGATCGTTTCGAGTGAAAGAAGCTCTGGTTCCTACGTTATGATTTTAGTAAAACCAGTCTCATTTACATCTTACATTACAGCGAAATGGGCAAGTATTTCATTGTTTGCGATTTCAAGCTTTATATTAGGTTACCTTTCTTCAGCCTACTACACATACATACTAATGGGAGAATTTCGGATTGTGGATATGATGTTTGGTGGAGGGGTTTACGCTCTTTGGCTAATCTTTATTATGACACTTGTTCTTTTATTTAGTTCTCTTATGAAAAGCATTGGAGCGATCGCATTTTTAAGCTTAGGAACAACCATGCTGTTATCACTTTTAACAAGTCTATTTAGCAAAATGATGTATTGGAGCCCTGCACGATTATCAACACATAGTCATTCAATTCTATTAACAAGCAGCGGGGTTGACTACTTTTGGTTGAGTTTACTCGTGACCTTCTTCTTAATTGTAGCGCTGTTAGTGGTGACGATACAACTGTTTAAAAAGAAAGAGTTAGTGAGTTAGGGTTTGTGGGGTGTGAGTTGTGAGTTATGAAAATAGTAACTTGATTATTTGATTTAAGTGTATTTAATAAGGGTAAAATAGTAAGAAATCTTAGGGTGATTTGTAAATAGGAGGCTAGAGTGTGAAGGGTGTAGTTGACCGTATTGTTGATGGGAAGTGGGCGGTGATCCTTGTTGGTGAGGATGAAGCAGAGTATAATGTTCCATTAGAAGAGCTGCCTGAGGAAATAAAAGAGGGTAATGTCGTCCAAGTGAAAATAGTAAATGGCTCCGTTGCTGAAGTGCTGTTATTAGAGGGGCAGACTGCGGCTAAGCAATCAGAAATCAATGATAAAATGAGTTTATTGCAAGCTCGGAAAAGAAGTAATTTTAAGCGTGGATAGAGGATGATGATGTCGGATCGGACATCAGATCCGTTATTTTCGAAAAAACAAGAAATTTTCAATGCTATCGGACATGAGTTCCGTTATTTTCAAAAAATGGAGCCCAAAAGCCCAAGTAAACTAATAATAGCGGAACAGATGTCCGATAAATTCCCAAAATAGCAAAAATATCACAAATAGCGGAATTTATGTCCGTTAACTCGTAAAAGCGAACGTCAAAGCCTGCCCCCCTGCTAGTGACAACTACGTCCAATCGCCCTCCTGTCCAATTTTTATTCTATAATCTGTTTGTCCATAACATAACCGTCAACTTTACCATTATTATGACCAGCAAACTGAACTGAAAGCCCACAATACAGTCTATAAAAAAACTATTTATTTAGACAAATCAAACTACTCACTTTATAATGGTAATGTAACAAAGTATCTTTGAGAGGAATGTGATGTTTGAATGCCTTCTGTAGAAAGCTTTGAATTAGACCATAATCTAGTGAAAGCACCTTTTGTTCGTCATTGTGGGACCCACAATGTTGGAACAGATGGTGTTGTGAAGAAATTTGATATTCGATTTTGCCAACCGAATAAACAAGCAATGCAACCAGGAGCAATTCATACGCTAGAGCATTTACTAGCGATCAATATTCGTAGATTTACAGAGAAGTATAATCACTTTGACGTGATTGACGTTTCACCAATGGGTTGTCAAACAGGTTTTTATTTAATCGTAAGTGGTGATCCCTCAGTTGATGAAATCATTGATGTGATGGAAGCGGCCCTAACTTACAGCCTTGATATTGAAGTAGTCCCAGCTGCAACTGAAAAAGAATGCGGTCAGGCAAAGCTTCATGATTTAGATGGAGCAAAGCGACTAATGAAGCATTGGCTCACTCACGATAAACAAACGTTACGAACTGTTTTTTAAAAGTTATTCAAACTTGTACGTTTTAACATGTGTTATTTGACTTTATAACGAACATCGATTTAATGTAATGATTATATCTGATTAGACAACTATAACGAACGGCACTGTTTGCGATTATAATTTTTTGATTGAACAAAAAACGACTAGGTTTCTGAGATAAATGTTACTCAGAAACCTTTTATTTTTTCGAAAAATCACTTAAAGAGTCTGTTCAAAAAGTATCTAATTTAGCAAACCATATTTCATAAATCACGCAGCTGCACTTCCATTATTGGAAATGAAAGTAAGTTATTTCAAGCAAAAAAAATAATGTGTATACTTACTAAAAATCACATTTAAAAAAGAGCGGACTCCCCCCTTGGACATAAACAAATTTTAAAAAAATGTTTGATGAGACTTATATTAGCTGGCTATCGGTAAGGATAGCTGCTCCACCTGCATTTCCTGTAATTTCTGTAAAGTTTCAACATGATCTTTAGGCAAGACTGTCTCTCGAACATGCTTGATCATCCGTTGAATGAGCCTGAATAGATCTCTCATGATGAAAAAAGATTGTACTCTCTCCGTTGTCTTCACTGGTACTTTTTTATGTCGCATAACGGAATCGAGTTGGTTTGATTCATGAGCGAAGGAAAGTTCCACTTGTTTACGGAATTTTACCATCTTTTTCTGTAGCTCCGACCCTTGTGGAACAGGACCATAGAAGAAAGGACTTTCTTCAAAAGAGAAACCAAATTGCTTTTCACAAGTTGCTTCTAGGGGGCAGGAGAAACATTTCTCTTCATCTGCCTGAAACCAAGAAGTATTTGTTTCCTTATCGAACCCATCCCAAAGTAGTGGATGACCAGCTTCACATTCGGGCTTCCCTTCTGTGGAACACGTCTCCGGGATAATCGTATTTTTCTTAAATTCCGTGACGACAGCTACATCGTGTTTGAGAAATGACTCTGCCTGATCTTCCTCACTGAAATAGCCTAAATCAGCTACGAGATAGTCTACTTTCAGATCACCGATTTGCTTAAGTTTTTCTACCAGCGGAAGAAGAACATCGACATCGTGAGTATCTGGAGGAAGAACAATAGACAAGAGAACAACAGGTCCCGAGGGGGAGGGGCAAACGATCGAATGTTTTCGATAGCCGATAAAAAATTTATTCTGATTGGCCTTATTCCTTTGAACACCGACTTTGGCATCAGGATCTGAATACGTTTTCTCGCATTCACAAATCTCTTTGTTTTCACAAGAACACCGTTTCTTTTTATAGCCGTTCACATGAGCATAGACGGGTCTAGAATCAATTCCTGCTAGAGTTGGTTCTAAAAAATCATCCAGTTTTAGAGCTTGACCAATCAGATTAAATAAGATTTTATAAAAGTGCTCAGGTGTCACGGTATTACGAAAATGAGTCAAGCTCGAATGAACAGGAACATCCTTTATGTTAGGAGTGCCGATGAAGTTACGCCATGCCTGATTCTTAGGATCCTTCAGCTGTCTACACAGCTCTCTAAAAGACGTGATCTCAGGACGTGTAAAGTACAAATAATGCATACGAAAATACGTTCTAGCATCAATAGGTGGTCGACCACCATCTTTATATAATGGTTTAATTTTTTCCAAGACAATGGAATCATCAACATGATCAATATAATCTATCAATTCCACATCAAAACCGAGTGTGTTATAGTAGTGGTAGGGAAGCAGTTCTAGCTGCATATCCATGAAAATGCACCTCGTAAATTGGTATTTTTGGTTGTTTGGTACTCCCATTTTACCATTTATCGCTGAGGTGTATTTTTGTTTTTCATGAAAAATTTACCCCTTTTTGAACACGCTCTTAAAGAAAAGTAAAATGAAAACTATTAAATTAAAGATAATTTTCACCACATGTTGTTTGCATAGGATAAATTTACGAAACATATACATGTTTAGGTCGGTTGAAAATCAAAATAACTAGCCAAAACAAAAAAAACATTATTTTAAAGAATTAGAAAAAATTATGTTAGTAAAGGATTATTCTTCAATCGGTGGTAAGTGAAGTCAGATGTGACGCATTTGTGAACAGGTGAAAATAGGTAATAATGTTATTAAAAAGTAAGATCAGCATTTGTCAAGCCGTAAAATTGTACAAAATATGGTTGTTGAAAAGCATTTATTTTGGTATAAATAAACTAAGTAATCGCTTACAAAACTTACAATTTGAAATTTTCTTGTTCGGTTGTAGGTCCAAATTTTAATGCGAGTTTCGCTTACTAGGATGCTAGCGATTTCTTTCATAGGGTTGTTTATAATCTATCAAACCCTGAAAGGAAGACTACTGTTTTCCTTCCTGTTAGATTTGAAAAATATGATTACTCGCCTGGGAGGAGGTTAGCAACAAGAGAGATCTTTCAACCCTCTACATCTAACTTGGTCACAGAATACTAGAAACATAGTCTTAGAGCATCACTTTAAGAGTTTTTCTAGAGATCGTTGAGTAAAACATCGATCATCTTCATCATGGAAAAGTTAGTGAATTGTTGAACTTACTTCAATTTGCGAGCTTTTTGTATCTTCAAATGAGGTACAACTGTCACATTGGTTTTTAAACTCTCAAAGTGATTCAAAAATCTTTATTTAACAAAGTGAATTTTATCTCTTTAATAGCCACACCAAAGCATTTTGGCAGAAGCTTTAGTATGAAATTCATTTATAAACTTAGTAAGATTAAATAAGGTAAGTACACGTGAGGAGTGTGAGTCAATGCACATAGTCGTTTGTATTAAGCAGGTACCAGATACAAAGATTATTAAAGTTAACCCGAAAACGAATACGCTAGACCGTTCAAGTGCACCAGCAATTTTAAATCCTTATGATGCCCATGCAGTTGAAGAAGCAGTTCGTTTAAGACAACAACATGGTGGGAAGATTACCGTCCTTTCAATGGGACCACCACAAGCTGTCAATGCGATTAGAAAATGTGTAGAAATTGGTGCTGATGAGGGTGTTCTTATTTCCGATAGAGCCTTTGCTGGAGCGGATACGCTAGCGACAAGCTATGCCTTAACGAAAGCAATTGAGAAAATCGAGAAACAAGAGCCGATCTCGTTAATTTTATGTGGAAAGCACGCAATTGACGGAGACACTGGTCAAGTTGGCCCTGGTATCGCTCGTCGTTTGTCAATTCCACCGATAACAAATGTCATTAAGATCGAAAAAGTAGATGTAGCTGAAGGCAAGGTTGATATTCGCCGTAAAATTGAAAACGGTCATGAAATTATTCAATCACAAACTCCTTGTTTACTAACAGTAGAAAAAGAGATTAACGAAGTTTCATATTCACCACTTCCAAATATGATTAAAGCTGCTAGATACCAACCAACAGTTTGGGCAGTAGCTGACCTTGATGATGTTGATATGCAACAGCTTGGTATGAAGGGCTCACCAACTATTGTAGGTAAAATGTGGCCTCCTGCAAAAAGTGAAGGAGCAAAGCTTATTGAAGGCGATGCTAAATCTCAAGTGAGTCAGCTTGTTTCAATAGTTCTTGAGAAACGCGAGCTATTTGAACAGAAAGGCGGTAGGTAATATGAATATTGAAGAATATAAAGGCGTCTGGGTTTTTATTGAGCAAATCGAAGGAAACGTAGTTGGAGTATCTTTAGAATTACTAGGAGCAGGTCGTGCACTAGCTGACAAGCTCGAAGTAGATTTATGTGGCGTCCTATTAGGAGAAAACGTAAAAGAAATTCCTGCTCAACTTTTTGAATATGGTGCAGATAAAGTCTACATGATTGATGACCCAGTTTTAAAAGATTATCGCTCAGAAACTTATATGACAGCGGTTGGTGATCTCGTTCGTAAATACAAGCCAGAAATTTTCTTGTATGGTGCGACGGCTAACGGTAAGGATTTAGCAAGTGCTGTAGCTACAGAAGTTATGACAGGTCTTACTGCGGATACAACTATGCTTGATATTGACTTAGAAAAGCGTTTATTCGAAGCAAGCCGTCCAGCCTTTGGTGGTAACATTATGGCAACGATCCTTTGTAAGAAGCATCGTCCACAAATGGCAACTGTTCGTTCAAAAGTAATGAAGGCTCTAGAGCCACAACCAGGCCGAACAGGAGAAGTTATTGAAGAAACCATTTCAATTAAAGAAGATGATTTACGTACAAAGGTTTTAGAAATTGTTCGTGATATGAGCAAAAAAGTGAATTTAGCAGATGCAGAAATCATTGTTGCAGCTGGTAAAGGAGTTAAGGATGAAAAGGGCTTTAAGCTTGTTTGTGATTTTGCAGATGTCCTTAATGCTACAGTTGGAGCAAGCCGCGATGTCGTTGAAGCTGGACTAATCGGTCATGATCATCAAGTTGGTCAAACCGGAGAAACAGTTACACCGAAGCTTTATTTTGCCATTGGTATTTCTGGTGCTGTTCAGCACGTTGTTGGAATGAACAACTCGGAAACAATCATTGCCATTAACAACGATCCAGAAGCACAAATCTTTAACGCTTCCCACTATGGAATTGTCGGTGACTTATTTGAAATCGTTCCAATTCTAACTGAAGAATTTAGAGCAGCGTTAAAAGAAGTTGGAGGTGTTAAAGTACATGCCTGAAAAATTTGATGTAATCGTCGTAGGAGCAGGTCCAGCAGGAGCAGCGTGTGCAAATGTATGTGCGAAAAACGGTTTAAAAGTATTATTAATTGAACGTGGTGAATACCCAGGATCGAAAAACGTAATGGGTGGTATCTTATACCGTAAACAAACGGAAGATATTGTTCCTGAATTTTGGAAAGAAGCTCCGATTGAAAGACCGGTTGTTGAGCAACGTTTCTGGATGTTAGAAAAAGAATCAATGGTCTCAATGGGATACAAAGGCAAAGAATGGGCTCAAGAACCGTACAATAACTTTACTGTTCTTCGTGCACAATTTGACCAATGGTTTGCCAAAAAGGCTGTAGAGCAAGGTGCGTTATTAATTAACGAAACAGTCGTTTTAGAGTGTATCCAAGAAGATGGAAAAGTAGTTGGTGTTCGTACTGACCGTCCTGATGGAGACATTTATGCTGATGTTGTTGTTTTAGCAGATGGTGTTAACTCATTACTTGCCAAATCTTTAGGCTTCCACAAAGAGTTTAAGCCAGATCAAGTGGCACTTTGTGCAATGGAAGTACTGAATATGCCAAAAGGTAAGATTAATGATCGTTTTGGTTTAGAAGGCAATGAAGGATGTTCTGTTGAGATCTTTGGAGATGCAACGCAAGGTCAATTAGGAACTGCATTTTTATATACGAATAAAGAAAGTATAAACATTGGTGTTGGTACGACTTTATCAGGGATGATCCGTGCTAAAGTTAAGCCTTACGAATTATTAGAATATGTAAAAAATCATCCGATGATTCGTCCATATATTCATGACGGCGAACCAGCTGAGTATTTAGCTCACTTAATACCTGAAGGTGGTTACTATGCAATTCCAAAATTAACAGGTAACGGAGTACTTGTTATCGGAGACGCTGCACAATTAGTAAATGCTATTCACCGTGAAGGGTCTAATATGGCGATGGCTTCTGGTAAGATGGCTGCTGAAGCAATCATTCAAGCGAAGAACAAAAAAGATTTCTCAGAAGCTGGGTTAGATTCTTATCGCACGAGTATTTTTGATAGCTTCATCGGTAAAGATTTAAAGAAATATAAAGATCTTACTCATACGTTTGAGGCAAACCCTCAATATTTAAATGAGTATATTCCGTTAATGAACCGCGCGGCTAGCCAATTCTTTACAATTGATGGTACACCTAAACGTGAAAAGCAAGCGAAAATCATGCAATCCTTTACAGCAGGCCGAGGCAAGTTTGGTGTTGTTAAAGATATGTATCAAGCTTGGAAGGTGATGAAATAATGGCTAAAACAATTGAAGAAAAACAGTATCTCGTCCGTTATAAAGCTGACAAAAAGTCACACTTAACTATTTTAAACCATGATAAATGTGCAACAGAGTGCGAAGGACAAATTTGTACACTCTTTTGCCCAGGTGACGTTTACAAATGGGAAGGTGACAGAATGTTTGTAGGATACGAAGGCTGTCACGAGTGTGGAAGCTGTCGTATCGGATGTCCAAATGATAATATTAAATGGGAGTATCCAAAAGGCGGTCACGGCATTGTATTCCGCTTAGCCTAATGGATCACAATTGTTTGTAAACTTTTGCTTAAAACCTCAAGGAACTGCCATTCCTTGGGGTTTTTTATATACTTTTGCATGTTTTCTAACGAAGAAAAGCACAATCTCGTTTACACTATGATTATAGTGTAAATATAAAAAAAAGCCAAATAAAATGATTTATTTTTTTAGAATTTTATTTGATAGGAAGGACGAATGTCTGCCTTTAAAATACTTTTCATTTGTTCTAAAGCAACTTGATTGGTTTCTATTGAATTAGATGCCACGCAATCTGCTGGAATATAAAGCTTGTAGTTCAACATAAAAGCATCGTTTGCAGTAAATTGAACACACATGTTGCCTGCAATTCCTGTAATAATTAATGAGTTTACGTTAAGTTGCTCAAGTAATAAGTGAAGGGGAGTTGCATAAAACCCAGAGTAAGATGGTTTAAGTATATGATAATCGTCTTTATCCGGCTTTAATAATTCCACAATAGACTGGCCGAGTTGATCATTTCTAAGACAATAGGAAACAAGGTCACGAAAGTCAGCGTGCCAATTTTTAAAATTATCATTTACATAAATAACAGGAAGCTTGTGTTCCTTTGCATTCAATTTTAATTTCGCAATTTTTTCTGCTACTGGTATTGTTTGTTCACGAAGTTTATCCCCATCTTCAAATTGAAAGTGGTTAATTATATCGATAATCAATAAAGCTTTCATTTCTCCGTTTTCTTGATTGACCATAGATAACCTCCTCAAAAAGTATTGTTTACAAAAGTAATCAAGATATGAAATTAAACAAACGTTTAATACTTTTAAAAATTTATTTAGGTGCTGCCACAAAGCTATTAACGAACTAAATTGATTTTAGAGCCAAAAGTCAATAGTTCAGAATTTATTAAAAATTGACTCCCGTTCAGATCGGTAATTATGGTATGATAATCTGCATAAAAATAATTTTGAATATTGTAAATGAGTGAATTTCCTAATTTCCACAAACGAGTTATCTCAAACTAGATGTTGTTGCGAGTGGATTTACGCAGTGACATCTAGTATCTTAGTGGCGATAATTCATAATACGTATTTTTTTTATTAAGGGGGACTTCTTTTGGATGGTAAAGAGCTAGAAATATTACAATTAATTGAAGAGAATGCTAGGATTTCTGATGAAACTTTAGCAAAAATGGTGGATCTCACAATTGAAGAAACGAGAGATATTATTAAAGAATTAGAAGATCAAAAGGTTATCCTAGGATACTCAGCGGTCATCGACTGGACAAAAATTAATGAAACAGAAACTGTTACGGCGATGATTGATGTCAAAGTAACGCCTAAACGCGGGGTTGGTTTTGATGATGTTGCAGAAAGGATTTATCGTTTCCCAGAAGTTAGGGCTCTCTATTTAATGTCTGGTGCGTATGACCTTTCTGTTGTTATTGAAGGGAAAACAATGCAGGAAGTCGCACGGTTTGTTTCTGAGAAGCTTTCAACACTAGATTCAGTTCTTTCTACAACAACACACTTCCAATTGAAGAAATACAAACATGATGGTGTTGTGTTCAGTGACGGTGAAGAAGATCATAGGATTGTGATTACCCCATGACATCAAAGACAACTGGAACGAGGACTTCAAAGCTTGTAAATGAAATTCCACCATCAGGGATAAGGCGATTTTTTGATTTGGCTTCATCTATGGATAACATCATATCCTTAGGAGTTGGTGAACCTGACTTTATCACGCCGTGGGCTGTTCGTGAAGCGTGTATTTCGTCACTTGAGAGAGGGTACACATCATACACGGCGAACGCAGGTATGTTAGAACTTAGAGTAGAAATTGCAAAATATATGAAAAAACAGTTTCAACTATCATATGACCCGAAAAGTGAGATTATTGTCACCGTTGGGGCAAGTGAGGCGTTAGATATTGCCTTACGAGCGATTGTAGATCCTGGAGACGAAGTCATTGTTGTTGAACCTACATTTGTTTCCTACGCACCATTAGTCACTCTTGCTGGTGGTAAGCCAGTATCAGTTGGGACAACGGTAGAAACAAACTTTCGTTTAATGCCAGAGCAACTTGAAAAAGCCATCACACCAAAGACGAAAGCGATCATGCTAAGCTTTCCGAACAATCCTACAGGCTCAACGATGACTGAAGATGAGCTTCGTGGAATTGCCAAAATTGTTGAAGAGCATGACCTACTCGTTCTTTCGGATGAAATCTATGCTGAAATGACCTACGACCATACCCATGCTAGCATTGCTAATCTATCAGGTATGAGAGAGCGGACAATTTTAATTTCAGGTTTCTCTAAAGCCTTTGCGATGACAGGCTGGCGTTTAGGGTTTGTCACGGCGCCAAGCGATATTACGAGTGCGATGCTAAAGATCCATCAGTACACAATGATGTGTGCCTCAACAATGGCCCAGCATGCGGCAATCGAAGCTTTGCAAAGTGGGATGGAAGATGTTAAAAAAATGGTGCAAAGCTATAAGCAACGTCGCAATTATTTTGTCAAATCATTTGACGAAATCGGTCTGCCTTGCCACGTGCCAGGTGGAGCATTTTATGCGTTTCCTTCTATTAAAAATACAGGGCTCACATCGGAACAGTTTGCTGAGCAATTACTGCTTTCAGAGCGAGTAGCAGTAGTACCAGGTCACGTGTTTGGAAGTGGTGGAGAAGGCCATATCCGTTGTTCGTATGCTACTTCATTGGATAATTTAAAAGAAGCCGTTACGAGAATAGAGCGATTTATGAAGAGTTTAAAGTAGTATTAGAGCGATTAGAGTAAAAGCTAATCGCTTTATTTGTGTTTGAAGTTAAAGGAGTGTTCTATGGCGTGGATTCCTCTAATGAATGTAAAATTTTAGTTCTTAGAAGCGTTTTACGGGGTGATTTTTCCAATTAATGTATAGTTTGAACTCGTAGAAGTGTTCTATGGGGTGACCCTTCCTAATAATTGTGAAATTTTAACTCATAGAAACGTTTTACGGTTAAAAGTTGCACACAGAATCTATTTTAAACAAAAAAAAGACAAAACTATAAAAGTTCTGTCCTAAATAGGGGGAATACTAAATTGTATACATCTATATCTTTGCCAATCGCTTAACTTTTATTCAGGGATTAGAAAAAAAGTTTAAAAATGTTGTTAGTACCAACTTTTTCTATTTTGTGTTTGTTCTTTTAAGTCGGATTAGGTATAGTAACAAGGAGAATATAACAACGGATTGAAAGGTGAATGAAATGGAAAATGCATTTTTACAGTTTGAAATTGCTCCTTTTTTACAAAAAGGATTAGAAAAAATGAATATAATAACACCAACACAAATACAAAGTGAAGCGATTCCACAAATACTAGCGGGGAACCATGTTGTCGGAAGATCTAAAACAGGTTCAGGAAAAACATTAGCGTACCTTCTACCTCTCTTAACGAATATGGATGAGACGAATAAGGAACTTCAAGGTATTGTGTTAGCGCCAACCCATGAGTTAGCGATGCAAATCTTCCGTGTGATGGAAGAGCTTACGGCAGACACAAGCTTTAACATTGATGTTTTTATTGGGAGTGCCAACATTAAGAGGCAGTTAGATAAGTTAAAAAAGCAAAAGCCGCAAATCATTGTCGGAACACCTGGCCGAATTTTGGAACTCGCCCAACAAAAGAAGTTAAAAATTCATTTGTGTAAGATGGTCGTTGTCGATGAGGCTGACAGAATGCTTCAAGAACGAGAAACGCGACAGTCCTTTGTCGAGATTTCAAAACGAATGGATAAAGAAACGAAGTATATGTTTTTTTCAGCGACGATTCCAGGAAATTTATTAGAGGATATTGAAGCATTAATCAGAGCGAAAGTGACGCTTGTTTCAAGTGATGCAAAATTAGAAACAGAAAAGGTAGAGCACGCATTTTTAAAGTGTGAGGATCGCGAACGCATCGATGTCGCAAGGAGACTTGTACACAGCTTAAATGTTAAGCGCGGAATTATTTTTGTAAACCATTTGGATAAAGTAGCAGAAACTACAGAGAAGTTCCAATATAAAGGAATGAAGGTTGCGGCACTTTCAAGTGATAGTGACAAGCATCAACGGGCAAAAGTATTGCAGCAGCTTCAATCCGGTGAAATAGAAATCGTTGTTGCTTCTGATGTGGCAGCAAGAGGTCTTGACGTTGATGATGTAACCCATATCATCAACATACATCCCCCTGTAAATGAAGATGCATATGTTCACCGTGCTGGAAGAACAGGAAGGATGGGGAAAGCGGGGGTAGTGATTACCCTAGTTACCCATAAAGAGTTTTTTATCATAGATAAATTTCAAAAGAAACTACGAATTAAGATGAATGAAAAAGAGCTAGCATTTGGGAAGCTTACGGATAAAAAATCGTAACAAGCTTGGAGAGGATGCTCAGCTGAAAATTAGACTTTAAGAGCTAATTTTATCGGACATGAGATCCCTTATTTTGAAAAAAATTAGTTATTTTAGAATTTATCGGACATGAGGTACGTTATTTGCCTAGCAGAGCCAAAAAATAGACTGTATTTATCCAAATAGCGGAACATATGTCCTAAAACTGTTGTAAAACAGCAATAATAGGCTAAATAACGGAACCAGTGTTCTACTCGTCAGTCGCGAGAGAAGTTAGAGGACAGAACATGAATTCTATATGGGTAATCCCCTTTTTAAGGCTTATCTGACCATGAGTCTCCCCCTCCTGTTTAATAAAGCAGCTAAAACAAATAACCGGACCACAATGAAACTTTCTTCATTGCGGTCCGGTTTTGTTTTGTCACTATAAGATCCCTAAAGAGTGTAAAAATACGAAAGTAATTGCTGCTGGGGTTACATAACGAATAAGAAAATACCAAAATTTAAACAGCCATTGAGGAACAACAGAACCTTGTGACATTTCATCAAACAAAGCGCTTTTTGACATCTTATATCCGACGAAGATTGCGATTAAGAGTGCACCTAAAGGTAGAAAAATATTGCTTACTAAAAAGTCCATCAGGTCAAAGAAAGTTCTCCCAAAGATTAGCGAATCTCCTAATAGACCAAAGGATAAGGCAGATGGAATCCCTAGCATAAAAATAAAAATGCCAGAAGTCCAAGCTGTTTTAAGACGGCGGTCATTACTTCCTTTTGTCAGTGATGCGACGATTATTTCTAATAACGAAATAGACGAAGTAATTGTTGCAAATAAAAGTAACGCTAAAAAGGCCACAAAAAAGATTGCTCCGAACGCCATTTCATTGAAGACAGCAGGTAATACCGTAAAAATTAGACTAGGTCCCTCTGTAGGCTCAAAGCCTAAAGCAAAAACCGCTGGAAAAATAGCTAGTCCAGCTAAAAGCGAGATGAAGATCGTTAACCCAACAACAGAAAACATCGATCTTGGTAAACTTTCCCCTTTTTGCAAATATGAACTATAAGTAACCATTGTTGATATCCCTAAACTTAAGGCGAAAAAAGATTGTCCTAATGCAAACAAGACAGTATCTGACGTAACCTTAGAAAAATCAGGCTTTAAGAAAAAGCTCACACCCTCCATTGCACCATCTAGTGATAATGAACGAAAGACTAAAATAATAAAGAGAATAAATAAAGTTGGCATCATAAAACGGGTAACCCGTTCGATCCCTTTTTGGACCCCTCCAGAAACGATGGCAACAGTAAGTAGAATGAAAATGAGATGAGCTCCCACCGCTTGATATGGATTTGAAATAATCGTTCCAAAAAGCTGTTGGTATTCCTCAAGCTCAAGACCGGTTAAACTACCAGTTAAGCTGCGCAAAAAATAATTAACGACCCAACCACCAACAACACTATAAAAGGATAAAAGGACAATTGAAGTCCCGACTCCTATTTTCCCAATCCAAGGCCAGTAGGAGTTAGGGGCAATGCTTTCATACGCTGATATTGCTTCTTTTTGTGTACTTCGACCAATCATAAACTCTGAGATAAGAAGTGGTGCTCCTAAGAAAATTGTAAAAAGCAAATAAATTAAGAAAAAAGCACCGCCACCGCTTGTACCTGCGACATAGGGAAGTTTCCAAATTGCTCCTAAACCGATTGCAGAACCTGCTGCAGCTAAAATAAAGCCGATCTTTGATGACCATTGATTTTGAATTGACATAGTTAGTAACGCCCTCGCTAAAAGTAATGTCATTTACTATAATGTGATCTAAAAAAATTGTCAATGAAAGTTTCGGTATATGAGTGAAGATACTCAATTTTTGATATTTTCCCTGAAAAAAGAAACACTAAATAAAGCAATAATTGACAAATTAAATTAACAAAAATCGTCAAAAAACTAGCTTGAAAACAACTTTAATGTTATTATAAGTAGTTGATGGGTTTTAATGGGCGGAAAAGGAGTTTTCAACTATGAAACGGAATCATTTGAAAAAGAATAAATTGAAAAAATCATCTTTAGCAGAGTCACAAGAGCGATTGAGTAACTTTCAAAAAAAGTCGCCACATAAATTCAGGCAAGTATTTGATCACTATCAAAAAGGGCAGCGGGAGCTAAACCAAGGGATTGTTAACGAGGCAAAAACAAGTTTCGAAAAAGCGTTAACGATTTATCCAGATTATATCCCTGCTCAAAATTATTTAGCGGTCGTATACGGACTCTTAGGCAATTTTAAAGAAGCACTTCTATTTGTAAAAAAAGTAATAAAGCTTGATGGAAGTAATGTGTTCGCTTTAATACAAGGAGCCATCTTTTTATACCGCCTACAAAGAGGCAAGGAAGCTGAAAGCTATGCAAAAAAAGCGCTAATTGCTTTTAAAGAGCGAGAAGGAATAGACCCATATCATGATTATGATATGCTACAAAAGCTAGCTGAAATGCTATCTGTTCTGCGTCTAGATAAAGATTTATGTGAATTGTATAACGCAAGAAAAGCTCAGCTTTCGCCAATATCATTATACCGTGCTGCATTAGCATTATGTAATGAGGAAGATTATACCGAGGCTTGTTCTGTTCTGAAAGAAATCAAGGAAAGCTCTTTAAAGGAAAAAAGTACTTATCTTGCTCAATGTATTGAGCTGTTTGTTCAAGAAGAATTGCCGATACCAATGCTGTTGGCTGAAGATGAAACTGGCTTTGAACAATTAATGACGATCTTGCCTCTTTTCACAGGAGGAGAGCACCAAAAGCAAACAAGTCTTAAGTATTTGAAAAAGCATTATAATAATTGGTCATTAGCAGTTCAGAAAAATCTATTGGTCTCAAAGAAACTAGAGGACTGGGTCAAAAAAGGAATTCTGTCAATCTTAGCTGATTGGGGAGAAGCGGATAAACCAGTAATTGTTGTTTTAGATGGTGTTGAACAACAAATATCCCTTCAAGCAGTAGAGTTGGAACTAAGCGAAGTACTGACAGAGCTCTTTGTTACTGCAAAGGAACAGCTAACTAAAGGTGAGATTTCAGAGAGTATTTCAAAGCTGAAAATCATTAAAGAAACATCACCAATGTATATTCCAGTTTACGTACAGTTGGCTAACGCGTATCTACAATTAAAAGAGTACGAAAATGTAGAAGCTTGTCTGAATGAGGCTATGAACATTGCCCCACTCGCGCAAGTCTCATTAACGTTTAGTAAGTACTATGAGGCAATAGGTGAAAGTCAAAAAGCATATGAGAAATTAAATAGCTTTGATACGAGAGAATTAGAAAATGTTGCAGATGTTTATGAAGCGATCGAATTAAAGGTTAATATAGAGTACAACCTTTTTGGTAGTGAAAAAGCACGTGATGTTCTTCTTAAAGAAAAAGAAAAATTCCAGGTTGTATTAAATGATTGGGACACATTCGAAGAGAAAATGAGTAGCGTCATTGTACCAGAGGCCCAACTGCCATTAAATGGTGAGGAAATAACAAAGCTACTAGAAAGCTACACAAAAGATAAGCTAATCGAAACAGTCAAAGCTCATAAGATCCGTGGTTATTCTAAGTTAAATAAAAAAGATTTAATTGAATTAATAAAACGAGAGATTTATGAAAAAGGACTTTTAGGAAAATAAGGAAACGCAAAGTCTGTCAGAGGGTAACACCTTTTCTCCTCAAGATAAGTACTTTTGGTGACTGATGCGTTAAAATAGGGCATACTCTATTAAAGCGAAATCGCAACCTTTGTTTATTCTTTGGATTTGTGCTATACTTAATAAGTTAAAAAATAGTTAGGAGTTGTTTTCATGTCAGATCAATTAGAAGTAGGAAGTGTAGTAGAAGGCAAGGTTACAGGAATCAAGCCTTTTGGTGCGTTTGTAGCTATTAATGAAGAAAAACAAGGATTAGTTCATATTTCTCAAGTAGCTCACGGGTTTGTTAAAGATATTAACGAACACCTTTCTGTAGGTGATGAAGTTAAAGTAAAGGTTATGTCTGTTGACGGAGACACTGGGAAGATTTCACTTTCAATCCGTGAAACAGTAGCTGCACCTGAAAAGCCAGCTAGACCAGCAGCTAAACCTCGTACGGAAAGACCAAGAAAGGTTGAAGCAGCTCATCAAGAAAAGAGCCAAGGTTTCAACACTCTTGAAGAGAAATTAAAAGGTTGGTTAAAACAATCTAACGAGATTCAAGCGGATCTTAACAAGCGTACAAAAAAATAAATGTAGAATTGCAATCGATCTGTAGTCGGTTGCTTTTTTATTTTGTCGAAAAAGTAACCCGTTTGTATGCTATCCCCTAGAAATGACAAATTATTCCCTAGGAAATGAGAAAAGAGGCTGACTTTGTAAATGTCAGTCGTCCTTTGGATAACAACATTTACAAGCCAGCCTCTCGCAGAAAGTGAGCCTATCTTTCAGTTTGTGGGCTTCTTTCTAATTCTTCATCAGGTTTGAAAAGGATGGAGATACAATATAAACCTGCAAGTCCGACTAATGCATAAATAAATCGTGAAAATCCAGCAGCTTGACCACCAAAGATCGCAGCAACTAAATCGAAGCGAAAGAACCCAATTAAGCCCCAATTAATCGCACCAATAATTGCAAGTACTAAAGCAAAGCGTTGAATTCCGCTCATTCCTCTCACCTCCTTAAAGGGGGATTCGTAAGTAATAGAAGTGCCTGCTCGTTACCTCAAAGGAACAAGTCAAGATTTTCTTATATTACCTAAAATTTACGATAATATAAGAATCTAACCTTCTACTGTTAGAATGACATACTAAACGGGAATTTATACATTAATGTAAGATGTATAGTGTAAAATGTAGAATTATAGTAAGAAAATACTTCGTAGCGAGGCTTTTAAAAATTTTACAATCTACATTTTACATTTTCAATTGCTTTTACTTTACGAAAAAAACTAAAATCGTACATAATAGAAAGTGAAAAGAAAGGATGGGATTATTTATGGATAATTTTATTTTTCAAAATCCTACAAAGTTAATATTTGGGCGAGATCAAATTGAACTATTGCCAAAAGAGGTACCCCAGTATGGAAATAGGGTGCTACTAGTTTATGGTGGTGGTAGTATTAAACGAAATGGCTTGTATGATGCTGTTTTAAAACAATTAAGTCTTTGTGGTGCAGAGGTTTTTGAGTTAGCGGGAGTTGAACCAAATCCACGCCTTACGACAGTACATAAAGGTGTAGAAATTTGTAAAAAAGAAAAGATTGAATTTATTTTGGCTGTTGGTGGTGGTAGTGTCCTTGATTGCACGAAGGCTATTGCTGCAGGTGCTCACTACGATGGCGATGTTTGGGACATTGTTACGAAAAAGCATTTTCCAACTTCGGCTCTTCCATTCGGAACGATTTTAACATTAGCAGCGACGGGATCTGAAATGAATTCAGGTTCAGTAATTACAAATTGGGAAACGAAAGAAAAGTATGGATGGGGTAGCCCACTTGTTTTTCCGAAATTTTCAATATTAGATCCAATCAATACTTTTTCTGTTCCTAAGGATCACACGGTTTATGGAATTGTTGATATGATGACACATGTATTTGAACAATATTTTCATCCGACTACAAACACACCACTTCAAGAAAGAATGTGTGAAGCAGTTTTGTTAACAGTTACTGAAGCAGCACCAAAATTATTAGAAGACCTTGAAAATTACGAACTTCGCGAGACGATTCTTTATTCTGGTACGATTGCATTAAATGGATTTTTGCAAATGGGTGCAAGAGGGGACTGGGCATCTCATAATATTGAGCATTCAATTTCAGCGGTTTATGATATACCACACGCAGGCGGCTTAGCTATTATTTATCCTCAGTGGCTACGTCATGTGAAGGACATTGGTCTACGCAAGCTAAATCAGCTTGCTGTAAGAGTTTGGAATGTTGATCCAAGCAACAAGACAGAGCAAGAAATTGCTGAAGAAGGAATTAGTAAGCTTGAGCAATTTTGGCAGAGCCTAGGAGCGCCTAGTCGCCTTAAGGATTACAACATTGATGATTCAAATGTGGATGTAATGGCAGATAAAGCAATGGTGAACGGTCCATTCGGTAATTTTAAAAAGTTAGAGAAAGAAGATGTCGTTGAAATTCTGACAAAATCACTATAATACCACCAACATCGGGACAAAGCTGTTCCCGATGTTTTTATTTATAAAAAAATATTAAACTGATGACGCTTACATTGAAAAGTAACCTTGATTTGTTTGATTTCTTTTAATAAAGTGAATGTGAGAGTTTTGGTATATTATTCATGGAAGCCTAGTTTTGTCTAACTTGACATATACTAAAGCTACGTCTTTATCTGAGTAAAAAAATAGGAGGATGATTTTTTTATGAGTGAAAAATTACATTTTGACTACTCAAAAGCATTAGACTTTATCCAAGAACATGAAGTTACATATTTACAAGATGCAGTGACAGCTGCTCATTTGGCGTTACATAATAAAACAGGTGCAGGAAATGAATACGTAGGTTGGGTTGACCTTCCTGAAAACTACGATCGTGAAGAGTTTACCCGAATTAAAAAAGCTGCTGAGAAAATTAAAAGTGATTCTGATGTATTACTTGTTGTTGGTATTGGAGGATCATATTTAGGAGCTCGGGCTGCAATTGAAGCTTTAAATCATACATTTTATAATGTTCTTTCAAAAGAAACGAGAAAGACACCACAAGTTATTTTTGTAGGCCATAATATTAGTTCTACTTACGTTCGCGATTTATTTGACGTCCTTGAGGGCAAAGATGTTTCAGTTAACGTTATTTCCAAATCAGGGACAACAACAGAACCGGCAATTGCTTTCCGTATTTTCCGTGAGTATTTAGAAAAAAAATACGGTGTTGAAGAAGCTCGTAAACGTATTTTTGCTACAACCGATAAAGAGCGTGGTGCATTAAAAACATTAGCGGCTGATGAAGGTTACGAATCATTTGTCGTTCCAGATGACGTTGGTGGACGTTACTCAGTGCTAACTGCTGTTGGACTATTACCAATCGCAGTAAGTGGCGTTGATATTGATGCCATGATGCAAGGAGCTAGTGACGCGAGAACTGACCTTGAAAATCCAGATATGAACACGAATAATGCCTATCAGTATGCGGCTGTTCGTAATGCCCTGTACAACAAAGGAAAAACGATTGAACTAATGGTAAACTATGAGCCATCGCTTCACTATGTTGCAGAGTGGTGGAAACAGCTTTTCGGTGAAAGTGAAGGAAAAGACCAAAAAGGAATTTTCCCAGCATCTGTAGATTTCTCGACAGATCTTCATTCAATGGGCCAATACGTACAAGATGGACGCCGCGACTTATTTGAAACCGTTCTTCAAGTTGAGAAAGTTGAGAAAGAAATCTTCATTGAGGAAGCATCAAGTGATTTAGATGGACTTAATTACTTAGCTGGCAAGACAATGGATTTTGTAAACAAAAAGGCGTTCCAAGGTACAATGCTTGCTCACACAGACGGAGGCGTTCCTAACTTAGTTGTATCTATTCCAGAACTGACGCCATATCATTTCGGCTACATGGTGTATTTCTTCGAGAAAGCTTGCGCGATTAGTGGTTACTTATTAGGAGTTAACCCATTTGACCAACCAGGTGTAGAGGCCTATAAGAAAAATATGTTTGCTCTACTTGGCAAGCCAGGATTTGAAGAAGAAAAAGCAAAATTAGAAGCACGCTTGAAATAAAATTGACTAAAGCTAGCTCTTTTTCGAGCTAGTTTTTTTCATACCTTACATTATATCTCCTCAACCGGACAATCTATAGATAAGATTGTTGTTCTTAGGAGGAAAAGATATGATTGAAATGCCATCGCAAATTGAAAATCAACAATATAAATTAATTGATCTTGAGAAAAAGTTAAAACCACTAGGCTATGACATTGGTGGTAATTGGGATTATGATCATGGTTACTTTGACTATAAAATGGATGACGAGGTTAGTTATTTATTTTTACGCGTACCATTTACCGCGGTTGAGGGCGAACTAGACCGAAGAGGGGTAGTTGTACAACTAGGCAGACCATTTTTATTATCACATGTATACCAAAGAGGATTAGATGATCATGTTCATGATCCGAACCCATGGGTCAACCAATTCTCGGAACCAGTAGATAAAGATGGTCAATTCCCGCAAAATTGGGTTCAAACAGGTAAAGACTTAGTGAAAGAGCTTGAAGCGGTGCTATTATTCAGCTAACCATAATTGGTTAGCTTCTCTTTTTTAAAATTAATCAAAAAAAATTGATTAAATAACTTGCTAATTTATGGATATGGAGATATAATCTTCTTATATCAAGAAAAGTTGATTAACAACCACAAAATATCAAAAAAAATTGATTAATATCAGGAGGAAAGAAAAATGACAAACAACTATTATTTATTAAAAGTGGAAGCCGATTTTCGTCAACAACAAATTAGCGCAGAAATGACGAAAGTAGGTAACAAGAAAGCAAGAAGCATTCTAAACCTCTTCAATCGACTATTCGAAAAACAACCCAAATCCTGCTGCCAAACAGCTTGCTGTTCTGCTTAGGTGATAAAGATGGAAGAGTTAAAACTACTATATACTGACCAATCGGTTTGTTTTAAGGAATATGAACTAAAGTTCAAAGCATTAGCAGATGAAAAACGCCTACAAATTATGCATGAGTTATGTGTGCGTAAGAAAATTTGTGTTTGTGATCTATGCGAAATTGTCGATATGAAACAATCCAAATTGTCATACCACCTGAAGATATTACTAGATGCAGGCTTCATAACGAAAGAAACAGAAGGTACGTGGAGCTATTATCAGCTAAATGAAAGTGAAGTTAACAAAATCTTATCTAATCAACTATGTTGTATATTTACAACTGAATAATAAAACGAGGTACCCGGCCACTGAACAGGCTGAGTACCTCGTTTTTTTTATTTGGTATTGGGATAACAACAATCGATGCAATCATTTTTAGCTTTATACATAGCAAAATCTGCACATCTAATAATTTCGTTAAGATTATTTCCATCTTTCGGATACTGGGAAACACCAATACTGAAGCTAACATTTATTCTCTGCTCTACTACTTGCAGTGGTACAATTGAATTCTGAATGATTTTATTAATAATATTCTCGATAAACAGAGAATTTATATTTTCAATGGTAATGATAAATTCATCACCAGATTGCCGAAAGACGACTCCAACGTCTTTAATTGAATGCTGTAAAACTTGTGAAATCCCTTTTAAAACTTCGTCACCATAGTTATGGCCGAGAGAGTCATTGATCTCTTTGAATTTATTAACATCAATGAACAATAAGGTGAAAGGGATATTTTCACCAATTAATCCTTGGAGCTTTTCATGGAGAGCACGGCGATTTGGAAGGTCTGTTAAATCATCATGTAGTGCCATGTAATTTATTTTTTCAACGGCTGTTGATAGATCCTCATTTTTTCTAGAGAGCTCTTCAGTTCTTTCGATCACTTTTTGCTCTAGGTCATCTTTTAATGCTGATATTGAACTTAAAAGTTTGTGTATTTGATAACTAGATAGAATTTGACGCAATAAAACTAGTATAATTAAGACAGTTAAAACACTGCTATAAATTAGATTGTTTTTCTGAATGAGCAAGTAGAGAAGTGTCAGAATACAACCACTTTGGATAATCATTCTATATACATTCCATTTGAAGCTTTGATAGATATGAAGAAGAGGTTTGTTAGGATTAACTTCCTTATGTTCAGATAAGCTATAAACAGCTATTCCAAACAAAATAATACTAAGGCTCCAAAGAGGTTCTAGAAAACTATTTAGTTTAAACATTGAATGGTACATCGCGTATGTAAATAACATATCACCAATTACTTGTAGAGATATAGCAGCAATAAACAGAAACATAGTGACCCTAGCAAATGTATCGTTTTTATAAAGAAAACAAATAACCATTGAAATTAGCAAAAACAATACGAGAGCAGGGTATAATGTGGAAACAAATATACTCAAAGTTGTATATCCATTGGCCTCAAATATTGGGACGAAAAACTTCATTGCTAATAATACAATAATAGCAGAGTAAATAATAAGTAAGTCTAAGAGGAAACTAAAAAGTTGAAGTCGTTGACTCTTTGTTGAAACGAGATAAATGAAGGCACTTATAAATAAAATGGTATTTAAAAAATAAAATAGGTCACTTATTCCTGGAAAAGGTAGATCTCCAAGTGAAAGAAATAAAACTTGGTAATTCCAAATGAGTTCAGCGATAAAATAGGAGAAGGTCCCTAAAATAAACAACAATACAAAATTCCGTCTAGTATTGTTCAAATCATTATATATGTTTAGCATGAATAGAAGTGAAATAAGCGGAGCCGCTGTTGTAATGATACTTGTACTTACAGTAGCAACATTTTCTGTTGAAAATGATAGCCAGAAAAAGTATAAAATCGCAAAGGTTAAAGCTGTTATTAAACAAATGTTTATTTTTTTCATCTGTATTACTTCCCCATCTAAAGAGAGTTATTAGGAGAATTATACTACTACAAAAGCACTTTTTTCAATTAAAATATTTAAATTGTAAGAGCAGTAAACTTTGAAAACGCTTGTAACCAAAGTCTTTCGTCCGTTGGTAACAAGCGTTTAACGTTTTATGATAATAAATTTATCTCCATCTTCCATGACGGAGGATGTTAACGGATGTAAAATAATTTCATCTTTGCGACTGATTCCGATAACGAGTTTACTTTTATCCTCAAATTGTGAAATACATTCTCCAAATGTCTTACCAATGAAATGACTAGGGATTTCTTCATATAAAAGCATGTGATCACTTTGATGGTCTAGAAGCTGATAAATGACCTTTGTAATTCCATGATACATCGTACTATTGACCATTGTTAAGCTAGTAAGTAGCGATGTTTCAACGATTTCATCCGCGCCAGCGCGTAAACAATTATTTTTTTGATCAGGTGTTAATATTTCTACAACACTATAGATATTCGGATTTAACCCTTTAATTGCAAGTAATGTAATAATACTTTTTGAATCGGCCTCGGCTTCATGACCATGAAGATTAGCTGTAATAATAACAGTCGTCGCTTTTTCAATATTCGCTCGCTTTAAGGTTCGATCTTCTAAAGGATTACCCCTGATAAAATGTAGCATATTATTGTTTAGTGGTGATTGCTTCATTGTTTGGTCAATGAGAACAATATCTAGGCGATCATTTAACTGTTGCAAGTGTAAAATCATATTTTTTGCTCGTTCATTCCAACCAATGACAACGTAATGCTCCTTTTTTTTAAAAGAAAGCTCACCATGTTTAAATGCATTACGCGTTGTAATTGCAGTTGAAGCTAATGATGTCACAAAAAAAGAAACGACACCAATGCCAAACATGATCACGAAAAAAGCGAGAAACCGACCGACATTTGTAACTGGAGTATAGTCACCATAACCAACAGTGGAAGCTGTTACCAGGGCCCACCAAACACCCTCAAATATTGTAGGAAACGTGTCTGGCTCAATATAGTGAATTGCAACCCCTGCTGTAAATACTAAAAAAGCAGCCATTAAAAATAAACGCAGAACAACTGGAAATCTGGCATACGTATGAGCAACTGCAGAAAAGTTCATTGAAATATCCCTCTCATTATAAAGAAAAAGGTATTGTTAAAAAATTCATGTGTTGCTTAGTATATCCAGACTCCTAAAAACTATCTAGGTGAAAAGTAAAACATGAAAAACATTGGTGTTTTTTTATGATAGAAGAAAGAATAGAACCTCTTTTTAGTACTTGAAAATTCACTAAGGCATACCTAATTAGCGAAACAATAGTGGTTATGTTATTATGTTTTGGAAACGTTATAAAGGAAGTGAAGCAATGGTTCAAATCATCGTGTTTATCTTTACAATCTTTATCGGTTGGCTTATTTTTGACTTTGTTAAACAGAAAAAAATTACGAAAGAAAACGTATTGACTGCCTTTATTTCAGGAATTGTTGCAGGAGTGGTTTATTATATCCTTTATTGGGTGTTTTAAGTGAGTGAGAGTTGAACACTATAATCCAATTAGCGATCAAAAAAATTTAGATTGATATTTCGCTTAAATTTGTCTATAATCATTTTATTGATATAAAATTGTGGGGGCTTAGCTCAGCTGGGAGAGCGTTTGGCTGGCAGCCAAAAGGTCAGCGGTTCGATCCCGCTAGTCTCCACCATACATAGTGTATAACGACTCAGTTTCTTGCTAAAGCAAGGAATTGGGTCGTTTTTTTATTTTTGGGCAAAGTTCACAAGGGATCACACTTTTTTTGGATGATGTAACTTGTTTTTGTGTTTTTCTATTTAAAACTCCAAAGATTCGATCGCTTCCTTATCTACAGTTGGCAAAAAGGCAGTACACTCAGTACTAAAAAATTTACTTGATCATCCTAAAAAACTATTTGCCGGAATTACAACATCCCTTTTTGTATTAAGCCCTATATTAAGTTTAGGTTCAGTAAGAATAATCCACGACTTTTTGTCAGACCTCAAACTGCCCACAGCATTATCTGCTAAAGGTTATTTGATTGGCTTTTCTACTGCGATTATGTGGTCGCCGTATTTTGGTTCAGTTTCACTAGTTTTGTACTATTTACAAATGTCAGTCGGAGCCTATATTTTATATGGAATAGGACTTTCATTAGTTTCTCTAGTGGTAGGTAATATATTATTTGGTTTTTGGGTAGTAAGGAATTCCCTTACAATAGAAAAGAGTACTGAACTACCTATAGAAAAAAAACATAAAAAACAACTATTTCAACTAGTACTATTTGTAACCATACTGCTTGCGCATCATTAATAATTGAATACATAACAAAATGGTCAATGATCGTTAATGTTTGTCTGCTATCAATTATTCTACCTTTAATTTGGACTATTGCAAAAAGAAGCTGGAAAACCCTTTATCCTGAGTGGATAACATTTAAAAATGTAACAATCTGCACAATGAGTAACGAGATTATGTTATTTACAAGTGCTGGATTATTAAGGCATGCAATTCAAGGAACTAGTCTTGCAAATAATTTGAGTTATTTACTAATAAATATTGCTGAAGAGTCCATCTTCTTATTTGCCTTCTCAGTACTGACCATCATTTTAATAGTTACATTTATTGGAATACATCAAATTGCAGTTATCACAGCACTTGCAATGCAATTAAATCTAGCAGAATTAGGTAGAAGCACCTTAGCTCTTGCAATACTACTGCTACTCTCATGGGCGATATCGTCGGCATTAAGCCCTTTTACTGGTTTAAATCTGGTGGTAAGTAGACTATCTGGACTGTCAGGAGTTCAAGTCGGGCTACGAGCGAATGGGTTATATTTATTAATTTTATCTACCATAGGTATTGGTTTCTTTATGCTTATTGCTAGAATGTAGTTTTTATGATTTTTGTACTACTGGGGTCAGACCCCACAAAAAGACAAAAAGGCCCTAAATGTCCGTATGGAATGGACGTTCGGGGTCCTTTTTTATGATTTGCATTATTTTTCCTTACTACATTTAATGATTTCCTAGCAGCGAGAGGTTCGTTCAGATAAGTAATTAAATCCCGTTCTCTAATAGGTCCCGCTAGTCTCCACCAACCAATGTACATAACCACTTAGTTTCTTGCTAAAGCAAGGAATTAGGTCGTATTTTTCAATGGGGTTCTCAGAATTTTACAAAGTAATTTTTTTCTGACAATTAAGTGTATTTAGAGTTAGTTTTTTACTTTAAGGAAATAAATTTATAAAAGAATTTTCAGAAAACGCATTGACAACGCTTTCATGATATACTAGTATACAAGTATGGAAGTTGGGGTTTTAATCCCCCTCAATATTCAGGAGGAACAAAATATGACTGTCTTAGATTTTTCTAATAAAAAAAGTACGACTATGGCAACGAAAGTTTATGACTTTCTAAAAAATGAAATAATTAGGTTAAAGCTACCGCCGGGAATGTCGATTAGTGAAAATGAAATAGCTGTACGACTTCAAGTAAGTCGAACGCCTGTAAGAGAGGCTTTTTTAAGGCTTTCTCAAGAAGATTTAATAACTGTTTACCCTCAGAAAGGTTCGATTGTTTCTCTTATTGATTTAGACCATTTAGAGGAGTCTAGATATATGAGGGAACACTTAGAAGTTGCTACCGCTATATTAGCTTGTGAAGATTTTTCAGAGGAGGATTTTAATGAAATTAATGGTAATTTAGAAGCGCAAACAAGATGCATTGCCGAAAAAAATTACCAAAAATTTTATGAGCTAGATGATGAATTTCATTCAATTATTTTCTCAGCATGTAATAAAGCAAGAATTTGGAATGTGATTGATAATATGATGAGCATAAATTTTAGCCGGATGCGTTACTTAAGTTTATCTGAAAAGTTAAATACAGATAAGATAATCTCTCAACATCATGAAATAGTAGAAGCGATTAAGGAACGAAATCCATTACGTGCTGAAAAAGTTGTTCGCGAACATTTAAATCTAGTAGTGATCGATCGTAAAGATTTAAATAAAAAGTATCCTAACTATTTTAAGTCATAAGACCGTAGATAAAAATTTATAAAAGGTAGGTCTCACATATGAAAGATGTTATTACTATTGGGGATGCAATGATTACATTTAATCCATCATCTACCGGCCCAATGAGGTTCGTTCAATCTTTTGAACGTAAAGTAGGCGGAGCTGAATTAAACTTTGCAATTGGGTGCTCTAGATTGGGCTTAAGTACTGGGTGGATTAGTAGATTAGGAAATGATGAATTCGGTAAGTTTATCTATAATTTTGTCCGTGGAGAAGGGATAGACGTTTCTGAAGTTAAGTTGGTTAATGGACATCCTACCTCATTAAACTTTAAAGAAGTCATGGAAAGCGGAGATGGAAGTACATATTATTACCGCTCCAATTCACCGACCCTAGCATTAACGAACGAAAACATAACTGATTCCTATTTTCAAAATACCAAGTTACTACATATATCTGGAGTTTTCCCTGCAATTGACCCAAAAAATGTAAAGCTTATTCATACTGCTATCTCAGTAGCCAAAAGACAAAATCTTATAATATCTTTTGATCCAAATATTCGTTTGAAATTGTGGAGTAAAGAAAGAGCTAAAGAGGTATTACTAGAGTTTTTACCGTATGTTGATATTTTCCTAACAGGATTAGAAGAAGCAGAACTTTTATTTGGGACTAGTGAACCGCAAAAAATAATTGCAGAGTGCAAGAAACTGGGAATATCTCATATTGTAATTAAACTAGGAGATAAAGGTTCAATAGGTTATCACAACGGAGAGTATTTAGAAGCTCCTGCTGTTTTAGCTAAGAAGGTAGTTGATACTGTTGGAGCTGGAGACGGTTTTGATGCCGGTTTTGTTTATGGAGTATTAAATGGATGGGACTTAAGCAAAACTTTAAACTTTGCTAATACAATTGGTTCAATCGTAGTAAGTGTAAAAGGTGATAATGAAGGTCTACCATACCTTGAAGATGTTTTAATTAAACTTGGTGAAAGGGACTTTATTGAAAGATAGACTTTAAAAATAAAAATAGACTTTAATAAGCTAGAAAGGATAAAACATGGATAATATCTTAGTGAAATCCGAAGAATTGAAGAGTTTAGTTGTTAAGAAGTTAACTCAAGCAGGACTTAATGAAGGTCATGCTCATGTTGTTGCAGATGTATTAGTTCATGCAGATTTACGTGGTGTCAGTTCTCATGGGGTTCTTAGAACCGAACATTATGTAAAAAGACTGTTGGAGGGGGGGGTAAATCCTAACGCCAAATTTTCTATGAAAGAAACTGGACCTTGTACTGCTGTTTTTGATGGAGATGACGGGATGGGGCATGTTGTTTTAAAAGAAGCAATGGAGCATGCTATTACAATGGCAGAAAAGAATGGAATTGGTATGATGACAGCTATTAACAGCAGTCATTGTGGAGCATTGTCTTACTTTGCTCAACAAGCAGCTTCCAAAAACATGATTGGGGTGGCAATGACACACACTGATAGTATTGTTGTTCCTTTTGGTGGAGCAAAACCATTCTTAGGTACAAACCCAATTGCATATGGTTTCCCTGCCAAACGAAACAAACCAGTAATTTTGGATATGGCGACTAGTAATGTAGCCCTTGGTAAAATTCTTCATGCACGCGAAAGTGGAACAGCTATTCCTGCTGAATGGGGAGTTGATGAAAACGGTATCGGAACAACTGATCCGCATAATGTGAAAGCGTTATCACCGTTTGCGGGGCCAAAAGGATATGGGTTAGGTTTAGTTGTTGAGATTTTTTCAGGATTATTAGCTGGCGCAGCTTTTGGGCCACACATTACAAAAATGTACGGTGATTACAATAAATCTCGAAAATTAGGCCATTACCTATGTGCAATTGATCCTACAGTGTTTACTGATAAGAATGATTTCTTGGAAAATATGGATCGTATGATTGATGAGATCCATGAATTAGAACCAGCCAAAGGATTTAGAAATGTAATGGTTCCAGGCGAGCCGGAACAGTTAAAAGAAGAAATGGCTTTAAAGACAGGCGTGCCAATAACAGAAAATGTTTATCAATACCTTGTCTCTAAGTAAAACGAAAGATAAAAGGATTACCCTTTGAAAGGGGGGCTGTAATGTAAGAGAGGTTACCTATTTCTTTAAGTTATACTACATTAAACTAAAAATATGGGGGAATTTATTGTGAAAAAATTTAAATTCTTATCTGCAATTTTTGCAGCGGTCTTAGTAATGTCAGCTTGTGGATCTGATGACTCATCAGAACCGAAAGATAATGGAACACCAGCTCAAGATGAAACAGTATCGATTGAATGGAAATTTGGACACCTTGCAAATGAAGATCATATGTGGCATAAGACGGCTGAGAAGTTTAGTGAATTAGTAAGTGAAAAAACTAATCAGCAAATTAAAATTGAAATTTATCCTAATAACCAACTTGGTGGGGAAACAGATACAATTAATAGTATTAAAGCAGGTACTGCAGACTTAGTAATCTCTGGAGAAACAATGGCAAACTGGGCTCCAAAAGCTGCTTTAATGGCTGTTCCATATGCTTTTAGAGATGAGGCACATTTAATAAAGGTAATCGAAGGTGAAATTGGACAAGGAATCGAAGCAGAAATTATTGAAAAAGTTGGCTTGACACCACTTTATTATCATACTCGTGCACCACGTAACTTAACATCTAATAAGCCAATTTCTACTCCGGAAGATTTATCTGGTTTTAGAATGCGTGTTCCAAACGTTCCTTTATTCTTAAGTGTTTGGGAAACAGCAGGAGCAAGACCGCAAGTGATGGATTTCAACGAAGTATTTACTGGTTTACAGCAAGGGGTAATTGATGGCCAGGAAAATCCATTAGACTTAATTCATAGTGCTGGATTTGCGGAAGTACAAGGTTATGTAAATGAAACAGAACATGTTTATTCGTGGATTTATATTTTAATAGGTAATGAACAATTAGCTGAATTATCTGATGAACTTAAAGCCGCAGTTATGGAAGCGGCTGCAGAAGCTCAAGTATATGGTAAAGAACTTTTTGATACAGAATTTAGTGGATATAAAGACGATTTAATTGAAAAAGGTATGCAGTTCAATAGTGATGTTAACCAAGATGCATTCCGTGAAGCAATGCTTCCTGCAATTCAAGAAAAATTAACAGAAGAGCAATATTCACTTTATGAGCAAATTCTAGAAGTAAAATAATTTTAAAGTAAGAAGGTTCACCACTTACTACAAACTAACAGCAGAAGTAAGTAAGTGGTGACCTTTTAATTTATTGATAAAGGATTGAGAAAAGTGAGGAGTACAAAACTATTAGACCGCACACTGGAAGCAGCGACAATATTAACTTTTACAGCACTAATTATTGTTGTGGTTATCCAAATTGTTTCCCGCTATTTGCCCTATTCATTTATTTGGACCGAAGAATTATCACGGTTCTTATTTCTATATTCGATAGCTTTTTCGGCGCCATTAGCTTTAAAGGATAAAGAATTTATCAGTGTCGACTTACTGCTTAATTACCTTCCAAATCGAATACGACAAATTTACGAAGGTATCGTTTACTTACTAATTGTTATTTTTTCAGCAATTGTAACTTTTTATGGTTATAAATTTATTTTGATTGGAAAAGGTCAAACTTCAGCAACTATGGCAATAGATATGTCTATTATTCATGCTTGTATTACTGTCTCAATGGTATTTATTGGGATTTACGCGTTACTTCACGTTGTTGATTATTTTAAAGGCCTCCAAAAGGGGAGTGAAAACTAATGTTAGCTCTAGTATTATTTGTATCATTTATATTATTAATTTTTTTAGGAGTCCCAATTGCTTTTAGTTTAGGTATCTCTTCTATCACCTACCTTTTAATGGCGGATATCTCTTTATCAATTATTCCTCAAAGAATGTTTGGTGGACTAAACTCTTTCGTTCTTTTATGTATTCCTAGTTTTATTCTAGCGGGTAACCTAATGAATGCAGGTGGAATTACGGACAGGATCATTAAGTTTACTAATAATCTTGTTGGACACATCCGTGGCGGGTTAGGACTTGCCAATGTTGGTTCTTCAATGGGCTTTGCAGGGATTTCAGGTACAGCCTTAGCTGATACTGCTAGTATCGGTTCAGTATTGATACCAGCAATGAAGAAACAAGGATATGATGCTGACTTTTCAGCAGCAGTAACTTCATCTTCTTCTACAATTGGTCCAATTATACCACCTTCACTACCATTGATTATTGTTGGTACATTAGCAAGTATTTCAATTGGTGATCTATTTTTAGCAGGTGCCATCCCAGGGCTTATCTTAGGAATCGGTTTAATGATAGCTGTTTACATTATTTCTGTAAAAAGAAATTATCCAAAAGGTGAAAGGCAAAAATTGTCCGTCATTGGTAAATCATTTATTGATGCGTTTTGGGCTTTATTAATGACAGTCGTTATTTTGTACGGAATTTTAGGTGGTTATTTCACTCCTACAGAAGCGTCAATAGTAGCAGTTGTATATGCGTTAATAGTTGGTCTATTTGTATACAGGGATCTTAAAGTAAAAGCAATTCCTTCGATTTTGTTGACTTCTATGAAAAGCACAGCTTCTATTATGATACTTGTAGGTTTAGCTAATCTATTCGGTTGGATTTTAGTAAGTGAAAAAATTCCACAAGTTGTAGCTAATGCAATCTTAACTATATCTGATAATAAAATAGTCGTTATTTTACTTATCGTATTACTTTTACTGTTTGTTGGTACTTTTATGGAAACAATTGCAGCACTAGTCATTTTATTCCCAGTATTATTACCAGTAGCAGTTAGTATTGGAATGGATCCTGTTCATTTCGGTGTAGTAATGGTTCTTGGTTTAATTATTGGTCTATCGACACCTCCAGTTGGTGTATGTCTATTTGTGGCATCGAGTATAGGAAAAGTTTCGGTTGGTAAAACATCAATTGCACTAATTCCTTTCTTAGCAGTAAGTATTTTCGTGCTATTATTAGTAGCTTTTATCCCGGAATTAACACTCTATTTACCAAGTTTATTTAAATAATGAAGGAGTTGCTATATTAAATGAAAGCTGTTCAAGTTAAAGAAGCACTCAAACTTGAAATTATTGAAAAAGAAAAACCGGTAGTTTCTGAGGACAACCAAGTATTAGTTAAAGTAAAAATGGTTGGGATATGCGGATCTGATATGCATATTTATCACGGAACAAATCCCCTCGCAACGTTACCGAGAATTATTGGGCATGAGATTACAGGGGAAGTTGAAGAAATTGGAAAAGCTGTTACTGGACTTAGTATTGGCGATAAAGTTGTTGTTGAACCTATTGAATCTTGTGGGAAATGCTATGCATGTCGAAGTGGAAGAAGAAATGTATGTAGTGAATTAGAAGTGTATGGAGTCCATCGTGAAGGCGGAATGCAAGAATATCTAGTTATGCCGGATTATCTGGTTCATAAAGTTAGTAACCACTTAGACTGGAAAGAGTCTGTACTTGTCGAGCCGTTTACGATTGGGGCGCAAGCAAATTGGCGTGGGAATGTTCAAGAAGGTGACATCGTATTAATTATGGGAGCCGGTCCTATTGGTCTTTGTTGTTTAAAAATAGCAAAGGCAAAAGGGGCAGTTTGTATTATTACTGATTTAAGTGATGATCGATTAGAGTTTGCAAAGTCATGGGGTGCTGATCTTTCGATTAATGCTGGTAAAAATAATGTGAAAAAAGAGGTAATGGCTTTCACTAATGATGAAGGCGCGAATGTAGTCATTGACGCTGTATGTATTCCAAAGACGTTTGAGGATGCAGTTGATATCGTTTCTCCTGCAGGTCGTGTTGTTGTCCTTGGGTTTGATACGGTACCGTCTAACATTTCGCAACTTCCAATTACAAAAAAGGAAGTAACAATAGTAGGATCAAGACTACAAACAAATCAATTCCCAGAAGTGATTAAATTATTTAATGAGAAATCCTTAGGAATTGAAGACATGGTTACACACCAATTTTCAGTTGATGAGATAAAAGAAGCCATTTCATTAATCGAAAACTCACCGAATGAAATTAGAAAAGTAGTTATAGCATTTTAAGCAAATATTAAAGGACAAAAAAGGAGTAACAAAACAGTGATTCAAAAATCTAAAATACTGATGGATATAGTTGAAAATGGGGTCGTCGCTGTTATTCGGGCCGAAAGTGAAGAAGAGGCTTTTCTTACTGCAAGTGCTTGTGTAGAAGGTGGAATTAAAGCGATTGAAGTAACGTTAACAGTACCAGGTGCTACAGAAGTGATCTCATCTTTAACAAAAAAACCAGAATTTAAAGATCTGTTAGTTGGAGCTGGTAGTGTATTGGATAGTGAAACAGCGAGAATTGCGATTTTAGCAGGGGCAAAATATATTGTTAGTCCATGTTTTGATAAAGAGACAGCTAAACTCTGCAATCGATATCAAGTTCCTTATATGCCAGGATGTATGACAATAACGGAAATGAAAACAGCAATGGAGTATGGGGCAGAGATTATTAAATTATTTCCAGGGAACAACTATACGCCTTCAATCGTAAAGTCTATTAAAGGGCCACTTCCCCAAGTATCAATTATGCCTACTGGTGGAATTAACTTAAATAATGCAGCAGAGTGGATAAAAAGTGGTGCCGTAGCGATTGGAATTGGTAGTGATTTAGCCAAACCTGCAAAACTTGGTGACTATAAAGAGGTTACGGGTTTAGCAAAACAATATTGTGATCTTGTGAAAGAAGCTAGAGCATAAATTAAAAAGACTAACAAAGAAAAAAATATTGGAGTGGTTTTTATGAGAATGGCATTTAGATGGTTTGGTGAAGGGAATGATACTGTATCATTAAAGCATATCGGTCAAATACCAGGTGTAGAAGGTATTGTTTGGTCACTTCATGATGTACCAGCTGGCGAAGAGTGGCCAACGGAAAAAATCCTAGAGGTGAAACAGCAAGCAGAGACACATGGCCTAAATATTGATGTTGTCGAAAGTGTAAACGTACATGAAGATATTAAACTAGGATTACCTTCCCGAGATATATATATTGATAATTACAAGAAAACAATAGAAAAACTAGCACAAGTTGGAGTTAAAGTCATTTGTTATAATTTCATGCCGGTATTTGACTGGTTAAGAACCGACCTTTATAAAGAATCTGAGGATGGTTCAACTGCCCTTTTTTATGAAGCATCTAAAATTGAAAATATCGACCCTATGGATTTGGTTGAAAAAATTAACGAGAATTCTGAATTGACAATGCCAGGTTGGGAACCAGAGAGATTAGCACATCTTTCAAAATTATTTCAACTATACAAAGATGTAACTACAGAAGACCTCTGGAACAACTTGAAGTATTTCTTAGAAGAAATTATCCCAGTTGCCGAAAAGTATGATATAAAAATGGGGATTCATCCAGATGATCCACCATACCCTATTTTTGGGTTGCCTAGAATTATCATTAATAAAGAGAATATCCAAAGATTTTTAAAGCTTGTTGATAATCCGTATAATGGACTAACGTTATGCAGTGGTTCTTTAGGGGCTAATCCAAATAATAATGTTGGAGATATGGTTCGAGAATTTGGTGATAGAATAGCATTTGCCCATATCCGTAATGTACGAATCTTTGAAAATGGTGACTTCATTGAAACCTCTCATAGAACAAAAGATGGTTCCGTAGACATCTATGACATTGTTAAAGCCTACCATGAAATTGGCTTTACAGGATATGCAAGACCAGATCACGGTAGACATATTTGGGGCGAAGAGTGTAGACCCGGGTATGGATTATATGATCGAGCCCTTGGTATTATGTATTTGTGGGGTATTTGGGATACTCATGAAAGACAGAAACAAAATTAAAAAAATTAAAAAATGCCCACATTCTGAATAAAGAATAAGGGCATTATTTTTATTAAAATTAACAGTGAAGGAGAAACCTTAAATGTTAGCAATTAATGAAAATTTAAAAGGGAAAGTTGCAGTGATTACTGGTGGTAGTGGGGTACTTTGTAGTGCAATGGCAAAAGAACTTGCAAGACAAGGTGTGAAGGTAGCAATCCTTAATAGGTCAAAAGAATCAGGTCTAGAAGTGGAAAAAAGTATTAGGGAGGCTGGTGGAGAGGCTATTGCCATTCAATGTGATGTTCTTGATATTGAAAGTATTAAAAATGCTGAAGAGATTGTGATGAAAAAATACGGAGTTTGTAATATTTTAATAAACGGTGCAGGTGGAAATCATCCTAAAGGAATTACAACGAAAGAAACCTTTAATAAAGAAGACATTGATGATGAGAATATAGCTACATTCTTTGATTTAACAAGTGAAGGGTTCGGTCATGTATTTAATTTAAATATCCTTGGAACGATTAATCCAACTCAAATATTTCTAAAGAAAATGGTTGATAAAAAAGGTGCTATTGTTATTAATATGTCATCAATGAGTGCACCTTCACCAATGACTAAGGTTCCTGCATATAGTGCAGCAAAAGCAGGAATTGACAACTTTACGCAATGGCTAGCAGTTCACATGGCTTCAACAGGTGTACGTGTCAATGCGATTGCTCCAGGATTTTTCTTAACAGAGCAAAACAAAAATCTTTTAACAAATGAAGACGGAACCCTTACTGAAAGAGCCAATAAAATTATTAATCACACACCAATGAGGAGGTTTGGGGATCCAGATGATTTACTTGGAACGTTGATTTGGCTGGTTGATGAAAATATGTCGCGATTTGTAACAGGTGTAACTATTCCAGTAGACGGTGGCTTTATGGCTTATTCGGGTGTCTAGAAAAAAAATTATTGAAAGATAAGAGTGGTGAAACACATGAAAATTCAACTTGCCCTTGACCGATTATCCATTGGAAGATGTTTTCAAATTTTAAACGAATCAGTAGATTTAATTGATTGGATTGAAGTAGGCACTGGCCTTATTAAACAGTATGGTGTAGGTATCATTAGAGAAATAAAAGATGTTTACCCAGATAAAATTCTAGTTGCGGATATGAAAACTTGTGATGCTGGAAAATATGAGACAATTCAAGCGTTTGAAGCAGGTGCGGATATAACAACAGTAATGGCTTTTTCTACAAATAAGACCATTTTAGATTCTATAAAAATAGCAAAGGACTATAAAAAAAGGGTAATGATTGACTTATTAGGAATGAATGACTCACGTAGACTTAAAGGGTTAAGTGCATTGGGAGTAGATTTAGTCAGTTTACATTTTGGTAAAGATATGCAACAAGAAGGTGAAATACAAAAAGATATGTTTTTTTTAATAAAAGCTTTTCCTCATTTTGAAGTAACTGTTGCTGGTGGGATTAATCTAGAGTCTCTTCCTAGAATAGTTGAACAAAAACCTGATACGATCATTATTGGCAGTGCAATTACTGGAGTGAATAATTGTAGAGAGGTTACAGTAAGGATGAAGGAGATGATCGATTGTTATGAAAAATGCCATTAAAGCAGTTGTAAACGAAGTCTCTACCGTACTTTCTAATGTTAATATTCATGAAGCTCTTTCTTTGTCTATTCATTTATCGAAAGCAAAACGAATCTTTATTTGTGGAGAAGGACGTTCGGGACTAATGGGTAAAGTATTTGCAATGCGTTTAATGCATGGTGGATTTCATGTTTATGTGATAGGCGAGACAATTACACCTAGTATTAAATCAGGAGACTTGCTGATTACTATCTCGGGGTCAGGTTCTACTGGATCTCTATTACAGTTTGCTAAGAAAGCAAAAGAAGTAGGGGCAAAAAACTTTCTAGTAACCACAAATCGAGACTCGAAGATTTCGCAAATCTGTGATGGTGTTCTAGTTATACCAGCTGCAACAAAATTTCGACTGTCAAATGAACCAGAAACAATTCAGCCTTTAGGAAACCAATTCGATCAATCAGTTCATCTACTCCTAGATGCAATTCTTATTTTTACATTAAGTAATAGTGGGAATACGAATGAAATGATGACGAGACGCCATGCAAACCTAGAATAACTTGCACATCACTTTATCATTTTTTCCTGCAATAACTTCTAAGCAATTTAGGATGTGGCAACCAAAAATTGCAAATGAAGATTATCAATGCAAACCGACCACGCGCATTACTCATAAAGATTCATAAAAGTTCACATTTGTTCCAAAAAAGTCTGTGTTTCGTTAATTTGAACACATTAAAAAGCCCTATTTTTACGCTATTTTTAACGTATTTTAGTTTCCAGAGTTCACTGGCAGCCAAAAGGTCGAGCGGACGGGTCCCTCTAGTCTCCACCATACATAGTGTATAACGACTCAGTTTCTTGCTAAAGCAAGGAATTGGGTCGTTTTTTAATAGATAAGAAAGTATAAACTTTTTGAGCTTTAAAAGTGTCTAGCGTAGAGCGCCAGTTGTCAAAGCTCCACGGGCGCTCTGCGCTTTTCTAATGAAGAAAAATTAAGAAGGGTGTCTCATTTTTTGATTCACCTTATTTAGTTTAATACTTCACAGCTAGACATGACGCCGATACTCTCCTGGTGAAACACCGTACTTTTTCTTACTAACTACGATTTCACAGTCCCCTCAGTTTGAAGCCGCATCTTATCTAAATAAAAAAGGTATTTATCAGTGATACATGGGTTTCCCACTAAATTTGTATAAAAAAAACAAATTGACCTTCCTTTGAAAAGAGTTAATATTGTGTACCATTTACGTCAATATCGTCTCCTCAAAAAAAAGTTGGAGACTTTATAATAAAAGAAAGCGATTACAAAAGAGAGGTGAAAAAGTTGAACCCTAATAACCAAACGGATATAGCTAATACAAAAAAAGTGATCGAGATTGTTCAGAAACGAAAGATAAATTGGAAAAGTGTTTTAAGCTATGTAGCTTTCGTAGGACCGGCATTGTTATTTTTCCTAGTCATTCAAATTATTCCGTTCTTAATGGGTGTTTATTATTCCTTCACGTCCTGGAATGGTGTTAGCTCAGTTGTTGAATGGGTGGGATTTGAGAATTACAAACGAATATTTACAAATGACCCGGTATTCTTTAACTCTTTCGTATTTACAACGAAATTTATGGTTGCTGCAGTATTTTTTAGTAATTTAATTGGTTTCGGTTTCGCATTACTATTAAATTCAGCATTAAAGACTCGTAACCTTTTAAGGACTATATATTTCATTCCAAATGTTATCGGCGGATTGTTACTTGGTTTCATATGGCAGTTTATATTTGTTAGAGGTTTTTCCTCTATTGGCAATTTAACTGGCCTATCGTTTTTTCAACAACCCTGGTTAGGTGATGAGAAAACTGCATTTTGGGGACTTGTTATTGTATTTGCTTGGCAAATTAGCGGTTATATGATGGTAATCTATATAGCTGCATTACAGGGTTTAGATACTAATATTTTAGAGGCTGCGAAAATAGACGGGGCTTCTAATTTTAGGATATTAATAAATATTATTATTCCACTAATCCTACCAGCATTTACAATTTGCTTTTTCTTAACAATCTCTATGGCATTTAAAATCTTTGATTTAAATATCTCACTAACAGGCGGTGGACCATTTAATTCAACGCAGTCAGTAGCAATTAACATTTATCAAGAGGCATTTCAAAATAATCGCTATGGTTTAGGGACAGCAAAATCAATCATTTTCTTCTTAGCTGTAGCTATTTTTACGACTATTCAAGTTTGGAGTACGAAAAAGAGGGAGGTTGAGGCATAATGAGAGAAAAGTATACGAAAAAAACTCTTTTGTTAGAAATTCTAGCGATCATTATCGCGATCATATTCCTCATTCCTTTTTATTTTGTTTTAGTGAACTCAGTTAAAAGTTTCGCAGAGATTTTAATAGATGCGGCAGCCTGGCCGAAGGAGTTTTTGTTTTCTAACTATGTAAAGGTTTGGAATATCATTGATTTTCCAAGAGCATTTTGGAACTCCTTAGTAATAACAGTTGCAAGTAATATCGGAATTGTCGTCATTACATCCATGGCTGCTTGGAAAATGGTTAGAACACCAGGGAAGTTTAGTAAACTATTATTTATCTTTTTTGTCTCAGCAATGGTTATTCCGTTCCAAACGGTTATGATCCCTTTAATGAAATTAGGAGGTACTTTAGGGATCGTTAATAGTATACCGGGGCTAATAGTAATGTATTTTGGCTTTGGTGTTCCTTTATCGCTATTTCTCTATCATGGCTTCATTAAAACGGTGCCAATCGAGATTGAAGAGGCTGCAAGAATAGATGGTTGTAATCAATTTAATGTTTTTTGGAGAATTGTATTCCCGCTATTAAAGCCAATTACAGTAACTGTCGTCATCTTAAATACACTTTGGATATGGAACGACTATTTACTACCATTGCTTGTGTTACAAGATGCTGAATTGCGAACGATCCCATTGGCAGCAAGTTCATTTTTTGCTCAATATACAAAGCAGTGGGACATGGGGTTAGCGGCATTAATGCTAGGTATTGCACCAGTTATTATCTTCTTCTTATTTTTACAAAAGCACATTATTAAAGGCATTGCTTCAGGTTCAATTAAGTAGGTATTTCGTTTTTGCAGTTATTTATGTAATAGCTGTAAAAACTTATACAATAGAGTGAATTTCATAATTACATGCATTCTGCCACAGAGAGCTTGGTGTCCTGGCAAGAAATATGGAATTATGAAATGCATTAAAAAAAATCATTTTTAGGAGGGTCAAGACTTTATGAAACGCTATCTATTATTCTTCTTAATGTTATTGGTAACTGTAGGCATTTTCGTTGGGTGTTCTTCGGATGGTACTAGTTCTAAGGAAACTAATACGAACGATGATAAACCTAACACTGAGGAACCAAAGCCAAATGATGAAATTATAACACTTAATATGTTCCAATTTAAAGTCGAAATTGCTGATCAACTACAAGAACTAATTAATGAGTTTGAAGCAGAACATCAAAATATTAAAATTAAGCTTGAAACAGTTGGCGGAGGCGCTGATTATAGTGCAGCACTAAAAGCTAAATTTGCGGCTGGACAAAGACCTGATATTTTTAATAACGGTGGATTTAAGGAGCTAGAACTTTGGAAAGAACATTTAGCAGACCTTTCAAACGAGCCATGGGTAGCTAATTTACTTCCTATCGGTGCTGTTCCTACAACTGATGAGGCTGGTGTATTATATGGTATGCCTGTAAACCTAGAAGGATATGGCTTTATTTACAATAAAGACTTGTTCGAGCAAGCGGGTATAACTACACCTCCAGCAACGATTTCTGAGTTGAAAGATGCGGCTGCAAAGCTTGAAGGAGCGGGGATTACTCCTTTCTCAGCTGGATATGCAGAGTGGTGGGTAATTGGACAACATTTATTAAACATTGCTTTCTCACAACAAGATGATCCTGAAGCTTATATTGCTGGATTATATGATGGTACTGAGACAATTGTAGGCAATGAGAAATTTATACAATTTAAAGAAGTACTAGATACTGAGATTGGCTATGCAAATGCTAACCCGTTAACAACGGATTACAATTCTCAAGTAACATTATTCGCATCTGGCCAAACAGCAATGCTGCAGCAAGGTAACTGGACAGAAAATATGATTTATGAAATCAACCCAGATATTAATATGGCATTTTTACCAATAGCGATTAATGATGATGCAACTAAGTCTGATCGTCTACCTGTTGGAGTTCCGAATAACTGGGTAATTAATAAAAATTCTGAGCATTTAGATGAAGCAAAACTATTTTTAAATTGGATGGTAAGCTCTGAAACTGGTAAGCGTTATATTACAGAGGAATTTGCGTTCATCCCTGCATTCGATAACATTGCACCAAGTGGCTTAGGCGCATTAGGTCAATCCATTTTAGAGTATTCTACAGCTGATAAAACAATTCCATGGACTTGGTTCATGTGGCCAGATGGAGCCAATAAAGACTTTGCTGCAACAATTCAGGAATACGCTGCTAAAAGAATTGACTATGATACTGTATTAAACCGCTTTCAAGAAATTTGGAACAACTTGAAATAAAGCATCACTTAGAAAGCATGTCTACCTATAGACATGCTCTCTATTTATCTATATATCTTATAAAAACATATCGGGCACCTATTCCTTCAATTTTTAGTGGGCTATACCTTTATTCTTTTTAAAGAGTTAAAATATAAGAAGAACTAAGGCTTTCGCACTAAGCCATGGTAATTTGTAAGGAGTGAGGAGGTTAGCCCATGATTAAAAGAAGCATCCGTAATAAACTTATCCTTCTTTTACTTGTCGTTACGATTGTTCCATTTAGTAGTGCCATTCTGATTACTTATTATCATACAAAAGATATTTTACAAAAACAGTCTGTTCAGGAAACTAGTAATCTTTTATACCAAGGAAAGTATAATTTAGAGAACTATATAAATCAATTAAATAAGATCACTCTTAACCTTTATAACAATGCAGATTTTATGAATTATATGAAGTATCCAACTACCAATAATAATTTAATGAAAGTTGAGCTTTTAAAGGGGATTCTAAATAGCCTGTTATATTCTGAAGAGTATATTCAGAAGGTTCAAATTTCCTTTGCTGATGATAATCGAGTGATCTCAACAACTAAACAATCAACAATTGTCTTTTCTGATTCTCAAAAACAAGGAATTGAACAGGCGTATATGAAAGCGAAAAACAGCCCTTATAATATGTATCTTGAAACGAGAAATACGTACAACGCTTTAGTTGAGCACCCCCAGGAAGGTATTACTGTTCATAGGGCATTTTTTAATGTTCCAACTAGTAACATCTTGGCGTATATCTCCATAGAAATCTCACCAGATAAAATTTATGAACTAAGCAAAAAGCTTTATAACAGTAATTCAGAAGAATTTTTTATTTTATCAGCAGAGGGTGAAATTATCTATAGCTCACGATCTGATATCACAACTGCTACCAAAGATCAACAACTATGGGTCGAGACACTCCTAAAATCAGATGCAAAAAGCGGTCAAATGGAGTGGCAAGAGGGCGCATTTCATGGAATGGTGATTTATGACCGCCTTTCTGATTCAGCAGGAGGATGGATCTTAGTCAAAAGAATCCCGCATTCAATTTTATATGAAAGCGCTTTTAATGTAGCGAAGATCAACATTATTTTTGGTGGCTTCGGCCTAATTCTAGCAGTTCTTTTGACATTATTTATCTCGTTCAAGATTACGTCTCCAATTCGGGTTTTGCTACAAAACATTCAAGAAATTGAAAAAGGTAACATGGAAATCCAGTTTAAATCACTTGGAAGTGATGAAATTGGAATACTAGGATCTAGATTTAAACAAATGATCGAGAAAATCAATCATTTAATTAAGCGAGAATATAAGCTTGAATTAGAAAATAAGACTAACCAATTAAAAGTGTTACAATCACAAATTAATCCCCATTTCTTATATAATGCACTTCAATCAATTGGTACGGTAGCACTAAAAAATCAAGTTCCACAAATCTATACTTTAATAACACATCTTTCAAAAATTATGAGATACGGTATGGATATGAAAGACAGTACGGTTCCTTTAATAAAGGAAATTAATTATACGAAAGCATTTTTATTGTTACAAAAAGAACGGTTTGGAGATTACCTAGACTATTCTATAGATGTTTCTGAAAATGTCATGAACATCCATGTACCAAAAATGATATTACAACCAGTTATTGAAAATTACTTTAAACATGGGTTTGAAAGCCGTGATGGAATTGGCAAAATAAAAATCGAATGCAAAAAACAAGGTAAATATCTCCATATGATAATTAGTGATAACGGAGGAGGTATTACTAAAAGTCGTCTTAATGAGGTTTATCACCATATACAACAAGAGAAACAAATAACTGGAGAAGAAACGAATATTGGCTTGAAAAATATCTTTACCCGGATAAAGCTTTATTATGGAGAAGCAGCTTCATTATTGCTTGAAAATAATCAAGAAGGTGGCTTCCTAGTAACTATAAAACTTCCAATAAGTAGCGGTGGTGATAAAGATGAAAGCAATAATCGTTGACGATGAAAAACACGTGCGTGAAGGATTGCTTCTATTAGGTCGATGGGACAAATATGGCATAAACACAATATTTGAAGCTGGGGATGGAGAAGAGGCAATAAAGCTTATCACCGAGCATCGTCCCCAACTTATTTTTACCGATATGAGAATGCCGAAAAAAGATGGCGTAAAACTACTAAAATGGATCCACGCTTCAGCAATTCCTTGTACCACAATAGTCATAAGTGGTTATGAAGATTATGAGTATATGAGAAATGCAATTCAATACAAAAGTTTTGATTATATTTTAAAACCGATTGACCCCGAGATTTTAAATGAAACATTAGAAAAAGCCGTAAAGGAATGGCAAGTGCAAGACCTATTAAGAACACCAAAGGTTAAAGAAGATCAAATTAAGAAAACAAAGTTCCAAAAGGAAAAAAATAGTATCCAAAATATTGAAGAATACCTACGCTCTAATTATCAGAGTGAGATCAACCTTCAAGAAATTGCTGAAAAATTTTTCTTATGTAAAGAATACATTTCACGAAAGTTTAAACAAGAATATGGGGAAACACTCACAGACTACTTAATGAAAATCAGAGTTCAAAAAGCGAAGGAATTACTCGTAATTGAACATGTGAAAATCTATGAGGTTGCCTATAATGTAGGTTACCAAAATGAGAAGTACTTTAGTAAAGTTTTTAAAAAAGTAGTAGGAGTAACCCCAAACGAATATAAGAATTCATTATCCAATTAGTTTAAGGTGAGTGTTCAAAATAAATAGCAAAATAAAATATGGTTAAATTCGAGAAAAATGGTGTTCAATGGTGAATTTTAAAACAAGATAGATGCCGTCGTTCACCTTTTGAAAGTATTTAAATGATCTTAAACTACTTAAATACAAATAGATAAAGCGGTTGGGAGAGGATATATATGTTAAACGTAACAGTCTGGAATGAAAATCGTCATGAACAAAAAAGTCAGGTTGTAAGAAACATTTATCCAGAAGGAATTCATGGGGCAATTGCAAGTTTTTTAAAAGAAGAACATGAAGTAAAAACAGCAACTTTAGATGAAGAGTCGTATGGGCTTACAGATAATGTTCTATATGAAACAGATGTCTTAATTTGGTGGGGACATCTTGCTCACCATGAGGTTGATGATGTGATTGTAGAAAAAGTGAAGCAGCGCGTCCTTGATGGCATGGGTCTAATCGTTCTTCATTCAGGACATTTTTCCAAGATTTTCAAAACGCTTATGGGCACAACTTGTGATCTTAAGTGGCGTGAAGCGGATGAAAAGGAGAGACTGTGGGTTGTTGATCCAAGCCATCCGATTGCAGAAGATATCGGTGAGTATATAGAGCTTGAAAAAGAAGAAATGTATGGAGAGCATTTTGATATTCCAGCACCAGAGCAACTCATTTTTATGAGCTGGTTTGAGGGTGGGGAAGTGTTTCGAAGTGGCTGTACATATCAACGCGGAAAAGGGAAAATCTTTTACTTCCGTCCTGGACATGAAACGTATCCAACCTATTATCACAAAGATGTTCAAAAGGTCATAAAAAATGCTGTTTTGTGGGCAAAGCCTACGAAGCTGCCAAAGCCTATTTATGGGAATGCCAAACCATTAGAAGAAATCAAACCAAAAAAAGAGTAGGAGATGGATAATCATGAGTAAATTAAAGGTTGCAGTTATTGGTTGTGGAAGTATTGCAAAGCATCGTCATCTTCCGGAGTATGCAAGCAATAAAGAAGTTGAAATTGTTGCTGTGTGTGACATTGTTGAAGAACGTGTTGAGGAATTTGCAACAAAGTACGAAGCAAAAGCCTATACAAACTACGAAGAATTACTTCTAAATTCTGATATTGATGCCGTGAGTGTTTGTACACCAAACTACTTGCACGCGCCGATTTCGATTGCTGCATTAAATGCTGGCAAACACGTTTTATGTGAAAAGCCGATGGCAACTTCCAAAGAAGACGCAGAAGCAATGATCAAAGTTGCAGAAGTTACTGGTAAAAAGCTGATGATTGCCCATAATCAACGTTTCGTTCCTGCTCATCAAAAAGCGAGACAATTGATTGATAAAGGTGAGCTTGGAAAAATTTATAGCTTCCGCACGGCATTTGGCCATGGTGGTCCAGAAGGATGGAGTGCAGACGGGCTTGACAGCTGGTTCTTCAAAAAAGAAGAAGCATTTATTGGGGCCATGGGTGACCTTGGTGTCCATAAAACTGATTTATTACGTTTTCTATTGGGTGAAGAATTTGTTGAAGTTGGTGCTTTTGTTGAAACGAGCGCCAAGAAAAATGCCGATGTAGATGATACAGCGGTGTGTGTTTTAAAAACAGAAAGTGGCATTATTGGTACGTTAGCTGCAAGCTGGTCGTATGTTTCGAAAGAAGATAACTCAACGGTTATTTATGGTGAAAAAGGAATTATGCGCTTATTAGATAACCCAGTAGACTCCCTTATTATTCAATACCAAAATGGCGAGGTTGCCAAATATGAGTTAGGCAAAATTCAAACGAATGAGGCTGGTGGACAAAACAATAGCCAAGTTATCGATCGATTTGTGAAGTCAATCATTGAAAATGAAGATTCACCGGTGTCAGGAATAGAAGGAATGAACTCACTGCAAGTGGTGTTAGCTGCTTTAGAATCACAAAAAACGAAAAAAATTGTGTCGCTCTAAAAACGTAATAGGGTACACCATTAACGAGAGTGGAAGCTCTCACGATCGATTGTTTTAAAATATAGGTGTAAGTAATATTAGAGGAGGTTTTCAAGCGTGAAATTAGGCGTGTTTACAGTGTTATTTTCACAAAGTAATTTTGAAGAAATGTTAGATATCGTACAAAAAGCCGGAGTCAATGCAGTAGAAATCGGAACGGGATGTTATCCAGGAAATGCTCATTGCAACCTTGATGAACTATTGGAAAGTGATGAATTACGTAAAGAATACCTAGAGAAAATAAAAACTCGTGATCTACAAATTAGTGCTTTTAGCTGCCACGGAAACCCGATTTCACCTGAAAAAACATTTGCAGAAAAGTCACATGACACATTATTGAAAACGATTAAGCTTGCTAGTCTTATGAATGTACCGGTTGTTAATTGTTTTTCAGGAACAGCAGGAGATCACGAAGGAGCAAAATATCCAAATTGGCCAGTAACTCCATGGCCAAATGAATATGGTGATGTATTGAAGTGGCAATGGGAAGAAAAGCTAATTCCATATTGGAAGGAAGTCGGTCAGATCGCACAAGACCATAACGTGAAGATTGGCTTAGAGCTTCATGGCGGATTTTTAGTGCACACTCCATACACACTTCTAAAACTGAGAGAAGCAACTTGTGAAGCGATCGGTGCTAATCTTGATCCAAGTCACCTCTGGTGGCAGGGGATAGATCCAGTGGCAGCAATTAAAATTCTTGGTAAAGAAAATGCCATCCATCATTTCCATGCAAAAGATACCTACATTGACCAAGAGAATGTCAATATGTACGGTTTAACCGACATGCAGCCTTATGGAGATGTGCAAACAAGAGCTTGGACATTCCGCTCTGTCGGTTGTGGTCATAGTATCCAAGACTGGTCCGATATGATCAGTGCATTACGCACATATGGCTACGATTATGTTGTAAGTATCGAACACGAAGATCCGCTGATGTCGGTTGAAGAAGGTTTTCAACGTGCGGTAACAAATTTGAAATCGGTAATTATTTCAGAGAAGCCTACATCAGCATGGTGGGTTTAAAGGTTACTAGAGGAGTGATTATGGTATGAAAATGAAACTGGGGATCATTGGTTATGGGGGCATGGGTTACTGGCATGGTGAGTACGCACCTCGTGCTGGTGTTGAAGTTGTCGCAGCATATGATGTCGATCCAAAGAGATTAGAAATGGCCAAAGATAATGGCATTTCAGCTTATGATAGTCTTGAAGATTTCTATAAACATGATGGAATGAATTTTGTCGTCATTGCAACACCAAATGATGTTCATAAAACGTTAACAATAAAATCTTTACACGCAGGAATGCACGTGATGGTAGAAAAGCCTGCAACGATGTCTGTCGCTGACTGGGATGAAATGGTCGCAGAAAGTGAGAAAACTGGTCAAATCTTAACTGTTCATCAAAATCGCCGTTGGGATAAGGATTATAATGTCATGCGTAAAGTTATCGAGGAAGGCAATATTGGGAAGATTCAGTCGATTGAGAGTCGAGTGTTTGGTACAGGTGGTGCCTTCTTTGGTTGGCGCAGTTTTCCTGAATATGGCGGTGGAATGATACTGGACTGGGGGGTACATCTCTTTGATCAATTACTAGATATGTTTCCTAATACAAAAGTAACAAGTGTGTATGCGAAACTGATGACCGTACTTGACCAAAAGGTAGACGACTACTTCAAGGTGACTCTTACATTGGAGAACGGACCATTGTTACATGTCGAGGTGGGGACTTACGCGTTTTATAAGTTACCACGATGGTATGTAATTGGTAATGATGGGACGTTACAAATAGATGATTTTGATTGCCAAACAGGTGGGTATACGAAACCACGTTACACCGATAATCCGGTAGCAGAGGTAGTGGTTATGACGTCAGCAGGGCCTACGCGAATGATGGCTCCGCGTCCACCGGAAACAAAAGAGGACTTTCCGCTCCCAAAGGTAGAAACAGACTGGACAGAACTTTATCAAAATTTAGTTGGAGTGATGGAAGGGAAAGAAGAACTTCTAATTAAGCCACACCAAGTTCGTAGAGTCCTAGAACTAATTGAAGTAATCTTTAAATCAGCAAATGAAGCCCGGTCATTAGAGGTTAGTATTTAATTAAGCCTAAAAAAACTATTAAGAATCGCTAATAGTTGTAGCTTGATTTGGCAGGTTTATTTAAATAATGAAATTAACACGACAGAGGTGTAAAACATGACTTGGACACTTTCAAGCGAAAAGCTTGATCAGCAAAATATAGTAATCGATGAAAGCTTATTTGCATTAGGAAATGGTTATTTAGGAATTCGTGGGAATTTTGAAGAAGGATACCCTGAAGGATTTAAATCTATTCGTGGAACATATATCAATGCCTTTCATGATATCACAGAGATTCAATATGGAGAAAAGCTATTTGCATTTCCAGAAACACAACAAAAGCTATTAAATGTTATTGATTCTCAAACAATAGAAATTCATATTGATGGCGAGCACTTTTCATTAGAGAATGGAGAGGTTGTTTCGTTTGAGAGAAAGCTACATCTTGATCGAGGCTATTCTGAAAGAATTATTCATTGGAAATCACCTAATCAAAAAGAAGTAAAGCTGATCATCCGACGCCTTGTTTCTTTTTCAAAAAAAGAGCTATTTGCTATTGATATTCAAATCATCCCTATTTCGATGATTAATGAAATAAAACTCTTTTCTACGATTGAGGGTGATGTTTCCAACTATGTTGATAAAAATGATCCTCGCTTAGCATCAGGACATGCAAAGCTACTTTCAGTGATCGATGTCCGTCGTGACGAAAATGTCAACATCGTTCAGAATAAAACTGAGACTTCGAATTTAGAAATTGCCTGCATTTCCGAAAGTATTGCATCGGTTGAGTATGATTGTGATGTGACAGTAACGAATACAGGCATTCGTGAGAGCCTAACCTTCCCTGGTAGTGAGCGAATTCAATTTACAAAACTTAACGTCTATGTAGATACGCTTCGACACGGTCCAGCCATTGTTGAAGCGGGGCTAGGTGTAATTCAAAATGCTAGAACTGAAACGTTCGAAGAAATGCTAGAAGCACAAAAGCAATATTTAGATCGCTTTTGGAGCAATGCAGATATCGAAATAAAAGGTGACGAAAAACTACAAGAAGGAATTCGCTTTAATCTGTTTCAACTACTTCAGTCTGTAGGTAAGGATGGAGTTAGTAACATTGCCGCCAAAGGATTGTCTGGAGAAGGCTATGAAGGACACTACTTTTGGGATACGGAGATTTATATTTTGCCAGTGTTTACAATGACAAATCCGCAAATTGCGAAAAAGTTGTTAAAATACCGTCATTCCATTTTAGAATTTGCAAAGGCTCGGGCCAGAGAAATGGGTCATAAGCAAGGCGCCCTTTTTCCGTGGAGAACAATCTCAGGAACCGAATGCTCTGCATTTTTCCCAGCAGGAACTGCTCAGTACCATATAAGTGCAGATATTGCTTATAGCTATATTCAATATTACTTGGTCACTGGAGATCTTGAATTTTTAAAAGAATTCGGAGCAGAGGTATTATTTGAAACAGCTCGGCTATGGATCGATGTTGGTCATTATTATGAAGGAACGTTCCGAATAGACGATGTCACAGGTCCTGATGAATATACATGTATCGTTAATAACAACTATTACACGAATGCAATGGCAAAGTGGAATTTGTCTTGGGCGGCAAAAGTTGCTGACATGATCAATAGTGAACAAGTTTCGAAAGAAGAAGCGAAAGAGTGGCAAGAAGCAGCAGAAAAAATGTACTTGCCTTATGATGAGAAGGTACAAATTAATCCGCAAGATGATACATTTTTACAAAAAGCGGTATGGGACTTTGAAGCAACACCAAAAGAAAAGTATCCACTACTGCTACATTATCATCCACTAACACTTTATCGATATCAAGTGCTAAAACAGGCTAATACAGTTTTAGCTCATTTCTTACTAGAAGACGAGCAAACGTTGGAAACAATGAAGCGTTCTTATGATTACTACGAAAAAATTACAACACACGACTCTTCTTTGTCGTATTGTATATACAGCATTATGGCAGCAAAACTTGGTTATAAAGATAAAGCGTATAACTACTTTATCGAGACCGCCCGTCTTGATCTAGATAATACCCACGGTAATACGAAAGACGGACTTCATATGGCGAACATGGGTGGAACATGGCTAGCGATTGTTTATGGCTTTGCAGGGATGCGTGTAAAAGAAAATGGAATTTCCTTTGCGCCATTTGTTCCTGAACAGTGGCAAGGGTATTCGTTTTTTGTTCAATATCAAAATCAGAAGTTAAAGCTAGAGCTTACCAAGACAGATTTGAATATTACGTTAGTTGAAGGTGACGAGTTAGAAGTAACTGTTTATGATGAGGTCTTTGTTGTTCAAAAAAGCGCAGCGAATAGCATTAAGCTCCGTTAATATATAGAGAAACCCATAGCAGTTTATCCTGCTGTGGGTTTCTTTATTAGTTACCATGAACATTTAATATTAAGAAATACTGGACGGCAACCTTTTATTAATAATGGTGACATTACAGTTGTATTTGATTCTTGGACGAAAGACTGGAAGAGTTTGTGGCCTTTTATGAATTAAATTTCTAAATTTTCTACATAGAAAATTTAGAAAAGAGAGGTTCCGCAGTCTCTGCGATAAGGAGAGCTAAAGAAGGCCCCATGGAAAAGTCATTAAACTTTACCAATTGATTCAGTCTTTTATAGTATTTAATTGCTTACCAACTAGTTATCTTAAAGAAATAGAACTATTGGCAAGGGTGAAATATCGTGCTTTTCGAAAATCTAACTGAACAAATAAAAGAATATCCAAAATTATATGAAGTAATTCAAACTATGCTTCGTGAAGATTTTATTATAACCAATATTTCGGCAAGTTCTATGTTAGTTGGTACGAAGAGGAGATGCGGGAGTTTTATGAAAACAACTAACGGTGTGGACAGCAAAAAAAGCTTACCCGCGATCGAAACAATGCTGATCAGGGTGAGCTCTTTTTTGCTAAGGTATTAACATCTGATGGAAGATCATTTCCTAGACCGGTATTTATTATAGGGAAAAAAGATGCTTCTAACGATAGTGAAGATGTAATTGTATGTACTTGCACTAGCCAACCATCAAGAACTAGTTATGATAAATTAATACAGTTAAAAGAACCGACATGTGTAAGAACTAATAAAATATATACGATTAGTAAAAAGCAACTAGAATTTAAGATTAGACATAATATAGAAGCAAGTAAATTAAGAGAAATTATAGATTCAGCAAATAGCGCTATAAGTAATAAAATTTAAGATTTTATCCTACATATATTAATGTCGATTAAAAATCATATATATAACGACTCGGTTTCTTGCTAAAGCAAGGGACTGGGTTGTTTTTTATTGGACTTTCGGCTGTCAGTCAGAAGAAGTCCAGACTAAACGGGTGGTCAGAGCAACTAGGACAGTGGTTCCTTTATTTACTTTAATAATGCTATTTTGAGAGAGTTTGAGGACACTAGTTCCGTTAAAAGTCAAAAAAACGCGTATTTTTCATCTGATATTGGCAAATAACGTACCTGGTGGCCGATAAAGTTAAGAATAGTAAGAAATTCGCAATATAACGGATCTGGTGTCCACCTATTCGGTGTCAGACACCACAAAAAGACAAAAGGTTGTAAATGTCTTTTTGAGATGGACGTTTACAGCCTTTTTATGACGTGTATTTTTACTTTTTCTCGCAGCGAAAGGATCGAGCAGACAATAGTATTTAAATCTCGTTCTTTAACAATTCCTCATTAATAATAAGTCTACCTTGTTGATCTCTTTCAATCATACTATTTCCTTCAAGTTTATTCATAATTCTACTAACCGTTTCCCGCGTAGAGCCTATGATACAAGCTAACTCTTTGTTTTGAAATGGAGTTAGAAATAAAATGGTTCCATTTGAAAGGCGGACTCCGTGTTTTTTGGCTAGTCGTAAAAGGAGTTTAATGACTTGCTCATGGATACTACTTAATAGTTTTTCTTCTAAGCGACATTGAAGATCAATCATTTTTTCTCCCATTACTTTTAAGAGAATGATGCTAATGCTCGGATAGTCTGTAAGTAATTTTCTAATGTTTTCGCTAGGAACATATAGCAAATGAGTATCTTCTAAAACTAATGCGCTAGCAGGGTATCCTCTATTGTCAAAATAATAACCGAGATGTGGAAACATCTCTCCATCATTACAAACTCCTACTAGTTGTTCTCTCCCATGGTTATCACCTCTTGAGATTTTGACTCGACCATTAAATAAGAAATAAATGGAGTGAAAACGATCCCCTTGTAGAAAAATATGATTATTTTTTTTAACTTTTTTGTAAGAAAAATAACATGACATTTCCTTTAGTTCTATTTCATCTATGTTAATAAAGGACGGAAATTCACTGAGAAATGTATGTACTTCATTTTCATAAAAAAAACCCATAGTTCACCCCACAAAAAAATAGTTTTGGAAACGTGATTTAGATCACGTTAATGATAATGATAATCATTTACAATCTTAATTGTAATCTAATTGAGTTTAATTATCAATAAGCGAGGGGAAATTATCATGACACAAACAACGAAACGATTACCTACACATTTGTTTCTAGCATCTTTAGGTAAGACAATGTTAAGACCTGGAGGAAGAGAAGCATCTAATCGAATTATTGAGGCTTGCCAAATTACAAAAGATACGAAAGTTCTTGAAGTAGCACCAAATATGGGGACAACAGCTATCCATTTAGCTAAAACATTTGGTTGTCATGTGACAGGAATTGATATTCATAAAGAAAGTGTTGAGAAGGCGAAAGAAAATATTAGTGCTCATAACCTTAACGAACTAATCGAAATCCAACATGGGAATGCCCTTGAACTTCCTTTTGACGATAACACATTTGACGTGGTTATTAATGAAGCGATGTTAACGATGCTCCCAAATGAACATAAGATGAAGGCTATTTCAGAATATTATCGCGTTTTAAAACCAGGTGGAAGACTTGCGACCCATGATTTACTTCTTAAGCAAGACCCAAGTGACGCAAGTGTCGAGGAGCGGTTAAAAGAAATGCGAAAGCTAGTAGTCGTGAATGCTCAACCTTTAACTGAAGATGGTTGGAAACAAATTTTTGCAGTTTGTCCTTTTAAAGAGTTAAACAACCAGTCAGGTAAAATGTGTTTACTTACATTGAAAGGTTTAATTGTAGATGAAGGCTGGGATAAACTCATTGAAATGATCGAAAATGCGAAAAAGGATCAGGATAAACTTGATTATTTATTTCAGTTAATCGAAGCGTTTGATGACAATGATGATTTATATGGTCATATCACGTTTACAGCAGTAAAGTAGTTGAGCAGAAGCCTAATTGGAGTGATGGAAATGAGCTTGCTAGTTCAATTTAATGAAGTAACGAAAAAATATAATGATCAAACCGTTATAGATAAGTTTTCATATCGGTTGAAAAATGGAGAAGTAATTGCATTGTTGGGTCCTTCTGGTTGTGGAAAAACAACGATTTTAAATTTAACGGCAGGATTAACAAATCATACCGCAGGAGAAATTCAACGCAATACAGATGACATTGGTTACGTATTTCAAGAGCCGAGGTTAATTCCGTGGAAGACAGTTTTGGATAATGTCGTTTTTGCTGTAAAGAGCGGCAGTAAACAAGATAAGTTGGAGAAAGCACACCATTTGTTAGCAAAAGTTGGACTAGAGAAATCTATGAAATGTTATCCAAAACAATTATCAGGCGGAATGAGACAGCGTGTTTCCATTGCGAGAGCATTGGTTTCAAATCCTAAGATTATTTTAATGGATGAGCCGTTTTCAGCTTTAGATGTTTCATTAAAAAGAGAACTGCAAGAAGATGTCATTTCTATTATCGAAGAAAAAAATATCGGAATTGTTTATGTGACACATGATCCCGAAGAAGCTGTAAGAATGGCAGATCGCATCATTATGTTAGAAGATAAACTATGTAAAGTAAAAAGAGAGATCTCGTTAGAAAGAGTACGCAAAAAGAGGGATCATCATTATATCCAAAAAATGAAATGTGAACTAAGCGAATGTATAATTGGAGGTCAAAGTAGATATGTTGAAACAGTATAAAACCCAAGTATTATCAAGCATTTTTATCCTCTTACTAGCATTAGTTGTGGGATGCTCAGCAGAAGAGAAAACAACTATTGATAGTGATCAAAAAGATATAAGTACTGAAACCGAAGTGGTAGAAGAGGCACCGGCACTCTCGAATTTAACCATTCAAGCTCCGATGGGAATTTCAATTGCTGCACCTATTTATAAAGTGCTAGAAGATAATGAGTTACATAGTCTTGTAGATGAAGTTACATTTCTACCTTGGAAAAACCCAGATGAGTTACGCTCAAGAATTGTAAGTGGTCAAGCGCAAGTATCAGCAGTTCCTACGAATGTTGCTGCCAATTTATACAATAAAGGAATGGATGTGCAATTAATTAACACTCTTGTTTGGGGAATGCTCTACATGATTGGTCCAGACGGTGAAGAGGTAACTTTTGAAAACTTAAAAGGAAAGACGATTCATGTTCCATTTAGAGGTGATATGCCTGACTTGGTTTTCCAATATTTATTGCAAAAAAACAATCTAGATATAACAAAGGATGTAACGATTGAGTATGTTGCAACACCACAAGAGGTTGTCCAATTATTAGCATCAGGTAAAGCAGAGTATGCGATTTTACCAGAGCATACAGCTTCGCTTGCCGTAGCAAAAGCAAATAAAGAAGGACAAAACGTTAAGAAAACGATGAACTTACAAGCGGAATGGGCAAAGGTAACTGGTAAGGAGCCAAGAATTCCTCAAGCAGGTATTATTGTGACTGGTGAACTAGTGAGGGAATACCCAGAAGTAATCGAAGAACTTCAAAATCAAATAGCCCAGTCAGTTCAATTTTTAAATGAACAACCAGCAGAGGGAGCTGAGTTATTAGCCAAGTATCAAGAAGGTCTTGAAGCACCATTTATTGAAAAACTAATTCCAGCTATTAATTTACAATTTGTTCCGGCACAGGATGCTAGAGAAGAACTTGAATTTTTCTTTACTGAATTGTCAACGGTCTCGCTAGACATTATTGGAGGTAAACTCCCAGATGAAGGTTTCTACTACCAAAAATAAACGAAACTATATGATACAAATTTGTTCAATATTACTTTTACTTTGTGTTTGGTTCGGTTTGTCGCTTCATTTTCCTAGAATTCTAATTGCCTCTCCAATGGAAACACTACTAGCCTTAATGGGGATGGTCGAAAGTGGGGAGTTACAAAACCAATTAGTTCTTTCGGCTACAAGGATGATGATAGGATTTATGATTGGGATGTCGATTGCGGTTATTTTTGGCTTACTTGCGGGAAGATTTTCATTTGTTTATGAAGCATTTCGACCGATTATATCGTTAATTCTAGGTATTCCTCCAATCATCTTAGTCGTTCTTACGATGGTATGGTTTGGAACAGGTGCACTGGTACCAATTGTTGTTATAGCTGTTCTTGTTTTTCCTACTTTTTTTCTAAATACGGCAGAAGGTTGGCGAAATATAGACCAGCAATTGCTTGAAATGGCAACAGTTTATAATAGCAGTCCGTTTCATACGCTGAAAAATATTATTTTACCTGGACTAACAGTACCTATTTTTACTGCTGTTTCATTAGCTGTGGGAGCTGCGGTTAGAGTTGGAATTATGGCTGAATTACTAGGGTCTGATAGTGGAATTGGCTTTTCATTAGCTTTAGCTCGAATAAATATCGATACTGCAAAAGTATTTGCTTGGACGATTGTTAGCATTTTGATCATTATTACCATTGATCATCTAATTATTAGTCCGTTGAAAAAAATTATCTTGAAATGGGATGTTAAGGAAGGGTAGCACGGGATTAGCGGAAATTAGTCACCAGCTAACATTAATACAATTCAACCAAAATAAAAAAGTAAATAGTGATAAGGAATTATTATTATAGACTCTCGGAATAAATGATGAGTTTATCGAAGATTTGTAAAAAATTTACTGGGAATTTCATTAACAGGACAGCAAAGTGATGTGTTTTCATAGTGTTTTCAAAAAAGTGTATACCAAATAAGCCTACGGCTGCTATTTTTTAAAAATGACTAGGCGCTCTTAGAAAAGATGATTTCTTGGATGTTCAAAGTCTCTTTCTGACTACTGTACCAAGCATCTATGTGTTGACACATCATGATTGAATATAAGCGGACATACCACATTTTTGTAGAGCGATGACGCCCAGATTCTAAGTGATAGTCGACTTTTTCTCTTTTGTTCGAACGTTCAACTGAAGTTCTTCGTTTATAAATCAGTTTCCACTTTTCAGAAGACCTCGGTGTTTTAGTGAACAGACGAAGATTATCTTGCTTAAACGTATGAAATGTCCGGCCATACTTCGCTTTAGAACACGGAGTGGAACATGTATTTTTCGATCCGCAAGCTAGTGGACAACGCCACTTTTGGCGGTTTTGAGATATGTCAAAACCGTTGGGTTTCATTTCCTTACCGATTGGACAAATAGGCACGCCTATGGGAGAAATTTGAATATCACTTTCCGTACTGAAGTTTTTCTTTGTTCGAACATTAAGATCAATAAACGGTTCCACATTATGATGGTCCAGTAATTCGTAAATCGGTTCTGCATCATGTGCGGCATCGAGAAGGATTTTATCAATTGTGCCCAAGGTGTACCGTTGCGAAAATTCAATTGAGCTAACCACTAGGCTGACTGAATCATGCCGGGAAGCAGGATGTAGCCGTGGATATAGCGGTAAGTCGAATCGGCTATCGCTAGTGGATATCATGTAGAGATGATATCCGTTGAAGTACCTCTCCCTTGAACTATCCCAACCTGAGTCGATGTCAGGTTGAGAATATCGACGAGGATGAGTACAATTCGTTAGTCCTTGGGCACTACAATCACAAATAGGTTTGCTTCTTGGGTAACTCGCTGTTTCCACAGGTGTCCCATCTCCAACAACACCAAGGGAATGGGGATCTCCAAGCAAACCCAATCTCGCTGAAACCTCAAGAAATTGAGATTGAAAAAACGCGTATAATTGATCTCCCGGCAATTGTTTTTGTTTTGAACCATGGCGTAAATGACGATCTACTAATTTTCTAATAATACCAGGGTTTCTAGGAGTTGCTTTTTCACCCTTTTTCGGTTTTTTCTTCTGCTTCTTTTTTCGTTTGAGCTTAATAAAAGGTTTTACATTAGCCTTCTCAAAACCTGATAGCCGTCTGAAGAAGTCATAAAAAGTACCGACCCCTGGAACATCCCCAGGTTCAAAGCCGCTAAGGATCGTGTAAAGAGGAACACGATGGAGTTGGTTCACCCATTCTGTAATACTCAGGGTCGGACTTGTCAATAAACACAAAAGATAAGAGCGAAGCATGGAAGCAGGATCACGTGGCTCAGGACCTTTAACTGAATATGAATCATGAAGCCACGTAGTGGTAAACGAAAGATCCGTGATCCATAACTTCGAGATAATAGTCCAATCTTTTTGTACGAGAGTCAGTATACCGCCTGAGTAATGAGTATTTAATTGGTCTAAAACGAAGTTTTGATATGAGATATGTGGTATTAGCGCAGGTTTCATTTAAATCCCCCATTTCACCGTATTGTTAGGAAGTCAATTCCTCCTCGGCGATTATTGGGGTTCCACTAAAAAGTCAAGTGTTTTTTTAGTTTTTTTATGATATTTTTCAACAATTAATTTCCAATTGAAGAAGAAAACTAAAGTAAAAATCCCACCTAGAAATAGGAGGGATACAAATAAATTGGTTCAAGAAAACCTTGAGCCACAAGGCTCGGCAAATGCCGAGAGTCTATTTATTATACGAGGAGGAAATAAAATGCAAGAACTAATTAAGAATATCGAGTTATCAAAAAGTATTGATTTTAATAGTTTAGTAAGTCCAAAAGAAGGTCAAATTGAGACAGTGACATTAGCCCAGAAAAAAGGTGTCGGTGTAACCTTATTAGCCTTTGGTAAAGGTGAAGGTGTTGGACCTCATGCAGCAAAAGGAGATGCACTCATTTACATTCATGAAGGTGTTGCAACGGTTAAAATCGGCGAAGAAATAATGGAAGCAACAAAGGGACAAATGGTTGTTATGCCAGCAAACATCCCCCATCAAGTAACGGCAAAGGAAGATATGTCATTTCTTCTTGTAGTAGTTAAAGAGGATTAACATGAAATATTTAAAAAATGTTCAGCCGTATTTACCACTAGCAGCAACAGATGTAGTTTCTCATACAGGAAAAAAGATTGCAAGTAAGGCATTTATCAATAGCGAACATACAGAAGTTAGATTTTTTTCCTTTGCAAATGGTGAAAGTATTGATAAAGAATACTATGAAATGGAAACAATCTTTCACATTTTAGAAGGTGAAGTAAAAATTTCCTATAATGAAGTCGATGAAATCATTTTAAAAGCCGGTGAGATCTTAGCGCTTGAAGCAGAAATAAATTATGGTGTAGAAGCCCTAACAGATGCTAAATATTTTAATATTCTTGTAAAAGGGTGACACCCGTGTAAATTGGGGTCAGACACCCTAAAAAGACAAAAAGACCATAAATGTCCGTTTGAGATAGACAATTTGGAGTTATTGTTTCTAAAAAACCTCCCTCTATAAATATTGATATATCAACGGTTTGAGCCGTCGTTGAAGTGCCAAAAAAATATTTTTCGACACGACCACTAACATTATTTTTATAATATGTGAAACTATACCAATTGGTGGGTGCGCTACGCGGTCACTACTGGATTTTAATGGTAAGTAGTGCTAAGAATTATATGATGCACAATGGATCTCTGCGTAGCTTATGATGACGTACCCTCCCATGTCTCTGGGCATCTATGTGCCTACATTCCTTCGTTCGGTCTAGTCATAAGGCAGAGGCTAGCGAAGCTCCTTTAGGGACTCTAGGTCGAATGGTGAAAATAGTGCCAGCTTCTCCGTGTCATCCTGTTATCTAGGTCTATTAAAAGGGTGTAGGGTTTTATACAGCCTCTACGAGACTAGGGATATCCCTCATCATTCGCTGTGCATCGAATGCTTTGTGCTTTGTACTAATTCCATGTAAAACTTTTAGTAGTTTTCCGCAAAGGACCACAATTGACTGCTTCTTACGTAACGGATTGATCGAGCGATTCGTGTAATATTCATGTAGTTTACGAAATGCTTCATTGTGACGGAGCATCGGCATCATGACACGAAATAGGAGTGCTCGTAACTTCCTTCTTCCTCGTTTAGAAATACGTTTTTGGCCTTTGTGCTGCCCCGATGAATTTTCACGTAATGTAAGTCCCGCTAGTTTGATAAGTTGGCGTGGATCTTCATAGTGTGAAAAGCTACCGATTTCAGCTAGAAGGTCAACGATTGTCGAGTCTCCAAGACCCGGAACCGTCTTGAGCGATTCGTATTCTACAGAAGTTTGTACGAGTTCTACTAATTGTTGTGTGATGTCATCGATTTTTTTTTCTAATTGGTGATAACGTTGAACGAGTGTGGTGATTTCATAACGGGCCATCTGACGTCCTTCAGTTATTCCAATTGAATTTGCAGCGACTTCAATTAGGCGCATAGCTTTCGGTTTCTGAGGAGATTTTATCCCATCAACCTCTCGATAAAGAGTCATTACCTCTTCAAGTTGTCTCTCATGAAGATCACTTGGAAATGGTGTACATTCCAGTACTGCTAACGCCATTTTCCCAAACGAGGGAAACACTTGTGTAAACTCAGGAAAATAACGATCTAACCAGCGAATCATCATATTTTTGACAGCACCCAACTCCTCTGTCAATTTACTTCTAAAAGTCGAACCTGCACGAAGCTCAGCTTCCATATCTTTTAATATTCTTGGGTAGCTGAAACGGCCATCTTTGACCAAGCGGGCAATCACTAACGCATCTTTACGATCATGCTTTGTTGGAAGGTTGTCATCCAACTCTTTTGATCGTTTCACATGCATCGGATTGGTCATGACAAGAGAAATACCAAGATCCTCTAGAAAGTAGGCTAGATTAAGCCAATAATGCCCTGTAGGCTCAATACCGACGATGACTTCCGATTTATCATGTTCTCTTAGTGCCGCTAAAATTTTCTGATAAAATTGTTCAAAGCCATCATGTGATTGAGAAACAGGAAATGATTTTTGGAGCACGCGTCCACGATCATCGGTAAAACAAGCGAAATGAGTTCGTTTCGCAATGTCCATTCCAACAACGAGTGTCTTTTCAGTGACTTGATTTATTTTTTCGTTTTGTTTAAAATTCATTATGGAGTCCTCCTTGGTTAACTAAGTTAGGGGTCATCTCGGCAGACGATTTGACACCCCGTATCATACCAAGAAGGCTCTTTTTTGTTCAAGTCCCCGAAAATACTTCTAACAGGAATGCTCCTTAAATCAATATTTAAGGAGGTTTTTACATTGATCCGTCACTTCAGAAGTGGGGGGAAGATTTGACGAATTAATGCGAAACTCTTAATTTAGACTTGATTTTTGTTGCGAGAACTTCAAGCATAATGGCGATAAATAATACGAAATAGGTGATTGTTCCTAACTCCCGTATATCGTAATAAAAGGCGCTTGCCATAAATAGTTCAAAGCCAATACCACCAGCTGCCGCAGCAGCCCCCATGGCAATTGCAACACCGAAATTTATTTCAAACCGCAAAAATGTCCATGAAATTAAGTAAGACATGGTTGATGGAATGACAGCTTGAAAGACAATTTGCCACCAGCTAGCACCACTTGCTTTTAATGCTTCAATAACGCCCTCGTCAAGCTCTTCAAATGATTCTGAATAAACTTTAACTAAGTAACTGACTGAGTGAAAGGTCATCCCAACGACTGCAGCCACACTTCCAAGACCTGCAGCAATGGCAAAAATCAACACCCATAAAACAGTTTGGACAGCCCGAACGATTGCAACAACACCGCGGATCGCATTTGATACGCCAGGTGTTGATAAATTTCGTGCGGCTAGTAACCCTAAAAATAACGCAATCATTGCCCCAAATAATGTCGTCAACACAGCAAGACTCAATGTCACTGTGGCGGCATAGACTCCCTCAGTGAAAGTGAAATTATTAAAATGCGCTTCTGTAAACATAATTTTAAAGTTTGCAATTGTACCGATAATCGCTTCAAAGACATTAATTCCTTTATAATCATAAAAGTAAAAACCGTAAATCGTAATCAATAATAAAGAGAGAAGTGTTGCTCGAATAACAAGAACAGATTTTGTTAGTTGTTTTACTTTTATCGGCTTTGCTAAATATTGTTCGATTAACACGCTTGCATTCGGCTCAGCTTTAGTGAATTTTTCAAGTACCACTACAAAATCACCCTTCTAACATAGTTTGATATATATTCAATTAGTAAGATTGTTAAGACGATGACGATGACAACTAAGCTTGCCGCGTTATAATTCATACTTTTATAATACAAGTCAAATGCAAAGCCAATCCCGGTTCCAGTTAAAATTCCAATTAGGGTTGCGCTTCTTATATTCGTTTCAGCTACAAACAAAACCCAACTAAGCATCATCGGAATGCTCGAAGGAATGACAGATTGAAAGATCGTGGTCATATAGGGCGCCCCAGTTGCTTGTAATGCTTCTACGGAACTACTACTTGCTTCATCAATTACTTCAATAAAAGCACGTGTTAAAAAACCGAATGAAACAAAAAATAATGCAAAAAAACCAGTTAGTGAGCTTTGACCAAATGTAAAAAGTAAAACCATCGACCAAACGGCAATATCAATATTACGAAACAAAGTAGCAAACCCACGGGCGATCCCACTTAAAAAAGGACTCACTCTTGTTGTTGCAGAGCCCATCACTGCAAAAGCGAGAGCGAAAATAGCTGCAACAGTTGTAGCTCCGATCGAAACGAGAATTGTTTCAAATAGTTTTTCTAAAATGTTCGGAAGTCTCTCAAGCGATTTTGCATTCGGATAGAAATTGGTTATTCCCCATTCAAACGCTTTTGGCAGTGAAGCTAGACCTTTCGCAATACTAAATTCAGTAATTAGCATCGCGCCGTAAGTAATAAGTAAGATGATAGAAATGATAATGGAAGACTTAAATCTTTTTTTTAGAAAAAAATTATCCTGCATTTCTTCCTCCTATATCTAACATTAGATCTCCAGCTTCTGATCCGTAAATACTATGAATCTGACTATTTGTAATATCTTTCGGAGAACCGTGATAAACAATTTCCCCTTTGCTTACGCCAATGATTTGATCGGAATAATTTAAGGCAACATCAACTTGGTGTAAGTTTACGATGACAGTAATTCCCATAGTTGTAGAAACCGTCTTTAAATAATCCATAATTACTTTTGAAGCATTTGGATCAAGAGAAGCTATTGGTTCGTCACATAAAAGTAATTTAGGATCTTGAATTAACGCTCTAGCAATTCCGACTCGCTGCTTTTGACCACCACTTAATTGATCGCAACGTTTATATATTTCTTGTTCTAACCCTAGCATTCCCAACAATTTAATCGCCTGCCGTTTTTCTTCTTCACTATAAATCCCTAACATTCCTGCGAACGTTGATTTATAGCCAAGGCGACCGTGAAGAACGTTTTCAATGACACTTAATCGATTTACTAAATTGTAATGCTGAAAGATCATTCCGATTTTTGATCTACACTTACGTAGGTCTTTCTTGTTATAATTTAGGATGTTTTCGTTATCTAAAATGATTTCTCCATCAGTTGCATCAATCATTCGATTAATACAGCGAAGGAGAGTAGATTTTCCTGCTCCGGATGGACCGATGATGGAAACAAACTCTCCTTCGTTAACAGAGAAGCTAACATTGGATAACGCTAATGTTTCTTGACTATATCGTTTTGATACATTCCGAACATCTAGTAACGTTTTCATAGCTAACTCCTTTTATAAATAATATTAGCGTAACTCTCTTAATGGATTGAACCAAGCATCATTAACATGAACAAAGCGCTCATCAGCCCGCTTATTAAATAACCCAATAAAATCAGAACCAGCCGGAACAAAAACAGATGTGTTATTGGCTACTTCATCTGAAGTAAGTGCTTCAATAAGTTTAGTAGCTAAGTCATCATTTATATTATCCTTATTTACAACGATTGGCGCATTTAACACAGGTGTAACAGAGATAAGGGTAAACTCTTCACCTGGAAAATTATTAAAAGGATCATCTGCATTGTCTTTCACCATATAAATGGCACCTGGACGGTTTTCTTCTCCTTCAATTAACTCAATATATTGACTTACACAAGCATCGCAAAATGCGGCTACATCAACACGATTAGTAAGAAGGTTTACTAATGAACCTTGGTGTGAATTTCCATATGCAACTTCACTAAAAAGTTTGTTGCTGCCGCCTTCTAGTAAATCTTCAGCGATAAGATTCTTCCACTCATCTTTTTGACTAAAATAAGAAACAATGCTATTGGCTGGGACAACAAATCCCGAAGTAGAACTTGTTGACACAAAAGAGAATTTCTTCCCTTTAATATTTTCAATTGAATAGTCCGAACTATCCTTATAAAGGTCAGCATTTTCTTTTTTTACACCTAACCATCCATAGTAAACAGCATCATCAGCAGTTCCAGATTGTCCGCTTGGAATGACTAACGGCTGAACAGCGTTGTTGCGAATATTTGCTTCAATATAACCAATCGCTCCCATAAATGCTAAGTCAGCATTTCCATTTGCAATTGTTTCGATGGCAATATTGTAATCTGTTGTTGTGCGATGTTGTACTTCTAATCCTGTGGCCGCTGTAATGACATCTCCTAATGCTTCACGTGCACCAGCAAGTTCAGAGCCAGATTCGTTAGGATACCAAACAATAGTTAATGGGCCAGTTGGTGCAGTTACTTCACTTTTTGTTTCAGTTTTTTGCTCCGAAGAAGAAGCATCATTAGAACTTGAGTCAGAATTTGAAGTTGAGTTGCTACAACCTACAAGAAAGATCAAAAAAAGAGCAAACGTTATAATTACAAATTTTTTCAAAGTGAAATCCCCTCTCAAATTAGCTGAAATTTTAATTTTGTGAAAATTGTCCAAACTAATATCCTATTATGAATACCCCCTATTGATATTGTCTTCGTACAGTTGCTATTCTAGCTTTATATTTTTAAGGTAGTATAAAGGTTTTTTAGAATAATTGTAAAAAATGTAAAAAAATAAGACTTATTATTTAGAAAGAATAGAAACCTTTACATCAGTTGCATTGCTGTCTTTTCTATAAAACTACTAAGAGAGTTATGTATAGTAGGTATTATTAATGTTAACGAGGATGTTAATTCTTTAATATAATTTACATATTTTACAATTTATTAATTCTTTCTTTAAAGTAGGTTCAAATGCGATTGCTACTATAGTTCTGAACATTAACTCAAGCATTAGGAGGAGCAAATGACAAACTTTAAAGCAATCGTATTAGATTTAGACGGTACACTATTAAATGGTGATGGAAAAATTCTAGCAAAGACGAAATTAGCTTTGCAAAAGGAAATGGAAAATGGTACAAAAATCATTCTCGCAACCGGGCGACCGGTAAACATGACATTGGAATTTCATAAGGAACTAGGTCTTGAGACACCTATGATATGTCTAAATGGTGCAGTCGTTTTTGACCGTTTGAACGGCAAAGTGATTTCTTATGAGGCGTTAAAGAAGCAAGAAATAGCTCATATTTATAAATTGGTCTCAAATGAAGCTAAATTAGTACTCTTTCATACGGCGCATGCTAATTTTCAAATGAAAAATGAATTGGAGCTGAACGTGGAAGACTATTATCCAATTGAACCACTTGGCTCTGTTCCAAGTGAAGATGAGCAAATTTTGAAAATTTCAGCATATATGCATGATCGAAAAAGATATGAAGCAATTATGGCGTTAGAAGATGATTACCAAATTGCTGAATGGCCAGATAATATTGAAATTACAAAAATGTACATTACTAAATGGCATAGTCTACAATTTGTTTTGGAACAATTAAACATTAGCTCTAGTGAAACGATTGCCTTTGGTGATGGAGCAAACGATATAGCGATGATAAAAAATGTTGGACTTGGGGTTGCGATGGGGAATGCTATTCCAAAACTTATCGAAGTTTGTCATTTCGTGACAACTACTAACGAGGAAGAAGGTATTTACCAATTTCTAAATAAAAACTTAATTGATTCAAAGTTACTTCATAAAGCAAAATGACTATAATGGTACACACTTTATGAAAATAGAGAAAGGAAACGATAAATCATCTCGTCAGATTATAGTTACCGCACTCGTAACAGCTTTATGTTTAATTGGAGACTCTATGCTATATATCGCGTTGCCGATATATTATAAGGGTGTTGGTTTACAATCATTATGGGAAGTAGGGTTAATCTTATCCTTAAATCGTTTGGTCAGGATACCTTTAAATCCAATGATCGGATGGTTATATCGAGTTTTGACAATAAGGACAGGGATATTAGTTTCAATCGTTTTGGCTGTCATTACAACAGTGGGTTATGGATTTGTTCAAGGATTGGTAGGCTGGATCATCTTACGGGTTTTGTGGGGAATTGCTTGGTCATTTTTAAGATTTGGAGGATTTCTTACTGTTATTGAGTGCTCGAACGAATTTAATCGGGGAAAGTTAATGGGTACTTATAACGGTCTTTTACGATTAGGGTTTTTAGTTGGAATGTTAGGTGGAGGCGTTCTCGTTAGTATATTTGGATTTAATTCGATTGCCATTTTCTTCGGAGTACTAATGCTTATTGGAATTCCGTTAGTCTTACTAACAGTTCCTTCTAAGAAAGCTGAAGAAAAGCGAGAACCATTAAACGATAGGTTCGTTACAATTTTTACTAGATCCGTGATTGTTGTACTCTGCAGTGGATTACTATTAGCATTTATTATTCAAGGAATGTTTACCTCAACGATTAGTTTAGTCATGAGTTATCATTTTGGTGAGCAAATCGATTTATTGGGCTTAACAGTCGGAGTAACTGCCTTGGCAGGTATTTTGCAAGGGATACGATGGCTTTGGGAACCTATTCTAACAGTAAAAGTTGGAAGTCTCTCTGATGGTGAGAAGGGAAGGGCACCTTTACTAATTTTATTTTTAGTTTGTGCAGCAATTCCGCTAATTGTTATCCCAATTTCTACACCTATTTATTTATGGTTGGCTAGTAGTCTCATTTTTATGGCTGCTGGAACACTCGTTACAACACTCGTTGATACATTGGCAACTGATGTAGCAAAACATAATGCGCACACAAACGCAGTAATCACATATTACACGGTATGTGTAGATATCGGGGCAGCTCTTGGTCCTTTAGTCGTTTACCTTGTAATGAGCATTGAAAATGGGATTTTACTCACTTATTGTTTTGGATCATTCATTTTATTACTGCTAGCATTGTTTTGGAGTAAGGAAAATACAAATATTTTGGAAAATAAGTTACAAATTCGAAATTAAATACCATGGTTAAGAGCAACCCAACTTTTGATAAGGGTTATGTAGCTAGGAGAGTTGAAAGTCTGGATGAACAAAAATTGCAAGCAAGTCATTTATCAAGCGAATTGATAATTCACATTCAATTGAAGTTAGTAGCTTTTCTAGAACAACTTATCAAAAAGGCTTAGTGCTAGGAACTTTATTAACTTAACTCTATAAATTTCACAAAGGAGTGCTGTCCATTAAAGGAAGCACTCCTTTTAAATTTTTTGGACTAAAACATCAAGTAGGTATAAAGCGTGGGGGTTTCTGTAGGTTTGGGGTTCACTTAACTTAATTGTCTTTTGATGTTCCCAAGTTCTCTTTCGTTTCGTACTGCTTTTTCCCAAATGAAGTCCTGGTCATTTTCAAGCGTTTTAAACTGATTCATAATTGCCTCGTGTCGTTCTTCACTTTTTGCTTTAAAATCACGAGCATCTGCTTTGATTTCTTGTATATCGGTTTTAATACCCTGCACATCAGATTGCAGACCTTGAATATCAGATTTCATTCCTTGCACATCAGATTGCAGACCTTGAATATCAGATTTCATCCCTTGAATATCAGATTTCATCCCTTGGATATCAGATTTCATTCCTTGGATATCAGATTTCATCCCTTGGATATCAGTTTGCATATTGCCGACAATTTTAATTAATTGAGTTAACATATTTTCTATTTTTTCATTGTTCATTTCTATTCACCTCCTTCTGAATATAGTATACAAGATGAGTAGTTGCTTGTCATCGCAAAATTTAGCTACCCAACACATAGAAAGCTAGTCCATCACGAACTAGCTTTTTGCGTCTTCATATGTTTGCTCTCACTAGGCTTTTGCAGCGAATGGGCCAGACTCTTAATCGAATCGTTTAATGTGTCTAGCTTTACCTCTATACGATGCAGCAAGTAAAGGGTAATCATCACCGGAAAACCATATTCGCTAATGAGCGGGATCCACAACTCCATTTCACGCCACCCTCCTTTCGAAAAATTCATACTAACAAAGGGGGAGAAGTTCCCTTCGTCCCCCAAACTAAATTAATTTACTGGAATTTCAATTGGTTCAACATTGCGCTCAACGATACGCGCAGCCGCCTTGCCCACCAATAAACCTCCGCCTGAAACGAATGCTTGTTGGGCGATCACCTGATCCATCACTAACGATACTTTTTCTGTATCGACTGGCTCAATTGGGTCATCTAATGAAATCGTTACGTTTCTACCAATCTCATTTTTAAAAATTAATTCGATTTTCTTCGCCATTATTGTTCACCTCCCGTCCAACTGAATTTAAACGCTCTTAAAATACGTTGTACATATTTGTTCTTGTGACGCTTTCTAACGTGTGCATCTGCAATGTTACTAATGCTTGGGCTGCTTGGAGTAGTTGTTCTTCTGTCGCTAAATTGTTAACGTTTGAGAAGTTCTTTGTTTTAAAAACTTCCTGACCGTCCTGGTCAAAGCCCGCATGCACCGTAATTGTTAACCGTGATTTTAAAATGTTCATCTAGTCTCACCCCCTTCACTTTATAAATACAATCTTTTTTGAAAAAGGGTGGGGTGGTTTCAAAAAATAATATTTGAATATACTTAAACTTCCCTGAAGAAATAGAGACAATGAATCGCTTGGCGAAGGTTCCATATGAGGATGTTGAGGAAGATCAACTAATACAAAAATAATTTGCTACACATTCATTCATGTATTTAAAAACCAGAGATACACCACCGAGAATGAAAATAAGTATTTTCATGGAAGTCCAACGATACTAGTAATAGAAAAGCTAGTCGCCGTTGAGTAGAAAAGGGTAGATAGTCAAGCTATCTACCCTTTTTAACGTTCTTCTTTATTGCTAAATGGTTTCTTTCTTCCGGTCTTTGGATTCGAATGGTTAGTAAAATTCACGCGGAGGTCATCTAGATGGAAAGACTTTGGCTTTGAACGTAGTTGAATGATCTTCTCCAAACCTTCCACTCGACTATCTTTAGCTTATGCACGTAACCACTTCACAATTTCTTTTAGAGAAGCATTCTTGCCATACATCAATATTCCAACTTTAAATATCTTACCGGCTAGTTTCATAAATAACCAAGCACTAATAGCTAAAATAGCTAAAGCAATTATAATTTCAACCCAAGGCCATTCTTCCAATAAGGAAAGGCGAAGAATGAGCACTCCTGGTGTTGTGAATGGGATATAGGTGCCGATTTGTGCCATAAGTCCACTGGGGTCACTAAATACTGGCCCAATAAATATAAATGGAGCAAATGGTAGCATCATAATTAGACCTTGGAAGTTACCAGCGGTACTAATGTCTGACATCGTAGCACCGACTCCTACAAATAGTGCAGCAAAGAGTAAATATCCTAACAGAGCTATAAGTATTAGTATCACTAGTTCTGGAACAAATAAATACTCGATGAATGGAATATCGATTTTCCAACTAAGAACTGGGAGTACTAAAACAATAGAAACGAAAGTCTGAATAATTCCTAAAGCAAAATATCCAATTATTTTTCCTTGCATTAATTCTGAGGGTGTTAATGATGATAGGATAATTTCAGCGATTTTATTTTTCTTTTCATCAGATGCGCTTTGAAAAATCGCCATTCCAGTAAAAACTATTGAAAGCATAATGAATCCAGCAAAGGCCCCAGGTACCATCCGTTCTAGTTCTTTTGCTGTCATGCCACCACTAGACTCTTTAGATGAGGTTTCTTCAGTTGCTGGCTCGATGAAAGTAATACCTTTAGTAATTATTGCTAGTTCATCTGTAGACAAACCCAATTGTTCCATTTGCACAGCTTGGATTGGTGTTGCTAATAGTTGAACTTGATTAATAAAAAGGGAATCTATTTCATCACTCATATAAACAGGAACTACTCCTTCATTGAGTGCTCGCTCATCTATGAATAGATATGCCATATCTTCGCTTTCTTTTAATTCGTTTTCGACATCTGACTCTTTCATATCTGATGGTTCTAAAACCCAATTAAACTCACTTTGGTCAACTATTGCCTCTAACTCTGTATAAATATATAACTGATCATTAACCATTACTTTCGTTGGTGTTGCTTCTTTATCGTTACTAAAAAGACTGGGTACTACCATAAATAATATAAAAATCAGGGGTGTTATAAATAGGCTAATTAGAAATGACTTATTCTTAATATTACGTTTAATTTCCCACTTCGCTACTTTCAGGGTGTTACGCATTTGATTCACCTACTTTCTTCATTCCACTTTTACCTGTCGCGATATCAATGAAGATTTCATGTAAGGTAACTCGATCAATGTTTAATTCATTTATAATTAATTGTTCAGGTAGATGTTTTATCCATGTGGCTGGATTCACATTATTGTTTAAGTATAAAATCGATGTATTCCCATCTTGTTCCACTCGCTGTACTTCTGGGAGTCGCTCTAGGGTGCTTTTTTCATTTTTTCCTCGGATGGTACATTTGAAATTGGCATATTCCGTTTTAACTTCATCCATCGTTCCATAGATAACTTTTTGCCCTTTGTTTATCATAAATAAGCGATCTGCTAGCTCCTCTACTAAATTCATTTGATGAGAGGATAATAGAATAGCGGTCCCTTTTTCGGCTAATTTACGAATTTCCTCTTTGAAGATATCTTGACTAACTGGATCAAGACCCGAGAATGGCTCATCCAGAATAAGGAATTCAGGTTCATGGATAATTGAAGCTATAAACTGTACTTTTTGTCCCATCCCTTTTGAAAGCTCTTCAACGGGTACATTTTCTTTTCCTTCTAAGTCAAATTTTTCCAGGTAATCTAGTGCTCGTTCTTTTGCTTTCTTAAGTGGATAATCTTTGAGTTCTGCAAGGTACAATAAAACGTCCATTATTTTTACATTCTTGTATAATCCACGCTCTTCAGGCAGGTAGCCAATTTTGTTACGTGGGATATCAAGGTAGTTGTGAAATGTAATTGAACCCTCATCCGGATACATAATCCCCATAATATTACGTATTGTAGTTGACTTCCCAGCACCATTAGGGCCTAGTATGGCCATGATTTCCCCTTTCCTAACTTCAAAGGAAATATTTCGAAGAACTCTTGTTTCTTTAAATGACTTGCCCAAATTTTCTATGGTTAACATTGTTTCCATCCAAACACTCAACCTTTCTAATTCTTTAGTTGAAGGTACAATCTACTTCATTTACGTTATAGTGGGAAGAAGGTTTCAGTAATGAGATATAAAAGTTTGACAATTTCTGTTGAACTTTTAACTTCGTAGTAGACTTTATACTACGCAATAAAGTTTTACATAAATGTGGGAAATATGGACAATAATTAGCCATCTTCTGGTATGATTTTTTAGTATGAAGATATGCATTATTGTGAAGTTATTCACTTAAATTATCGCAGAATAATGCAAAAAGAAATTGCCTTATCTGAAGGTAGTTGACTACCAATTTTCAAGGAATATTATCCAAATAAATGTAGACATATTTTATTTGAAGTGATAATCTATTTTTACAGATTAATGATCTAAAAAAACAGATCGATATTAGGGAGACCATAATATGAACAATAAACCGTTAAATGTATCAGTTGAACAAGCAAAACTACTTGGAAATGCGCTTCGAATTAAAATTATTAGTAAGTTATTAGATGAACCCAGAACAGCAAAACAGGTTGCTGACTTATTGGGGGAATCTGGAGGAAATGTACATTATCATATGAAGAAGCTTTACGAAGGAGATCTAATTGAACTTGTGGAAGAAAAACAATTTGGTGGAGTAATGGAGAAATATTACAAGTCAAAATCTAAATGGTTTAATTCTTTTGGAGCAGAACCGATTGATCCTGTTTTAAAAGACGATTTTATCTCTAATGATTCAACGGCACTTAGTATACGATTAAACCTTACTCGAGACCAACAAGATCAAATAAAAGAGGAATTTAGGTTATTTCTTGAAGATTGGGTGAAAAAAACATCCGTCAACGAAACTGTAGGGGCTCAAGAATATAGTATCGGTGTTAAAATAAATTCCACGATTCCAAAGATGGAGGAGGGGGAATGAATCTATTTTTAAACAAAAATTTTAGGTATATGTTTTTGGGAAGAGTAGTAACCAACATCGGAGATAGCCTTTATGTGGTCGCTGCAATGTGGCTAGTATACGATTTAGGGGGTTCAACTTTTTATACCGGATTAGCAGGTTTCCTTACTATTTTTCCAAGATTGATACAGTTTTTGAGTGGACCACTAATTGATAAAATATCTATTCGTCCATTGTTAATCAACACACAACTTATACAATGCGCCCTTTTATTGATTATTCCTTTGGCTTACTATTTTGAATTCCTTAGTGTTGCACTTGTTCTAACATTATCACCAATAATAATGATTTTTAACATGTTGGTATACCCAGCTCAAATGGCTTCACTTCCTACCTTCGTAGAAAATAATGATTTAACGAAAGCTAATTCTTATTTTACACTTGCATACCAGGGGATTGAGATAGGGTGTAATGCGGTAGCAGGTGTTTTAATTGTTATCATTGGCGCTGTTTCCATTTATCTACTGGACTCTTTCCTATTTTTAATGGGTGCTTTAATATTTTCAATGATCAAATTTGAGAATAAACCAGAAAATAAACAGGATAGTATTCTAAAAACCTCAATAAAAAATCAGTGTAAAACATACCAACATGAACTAAAAGATGGTGTGAAAGTTTTACTTAGCAAAAAATTTTCAAGACTTCTTTTTGGTATGATAGTCATAAATCTTGTGGGCGGAGCAACTTTTGTGGTTCTCCCTGCATTTAGCGACTATAAGGGTGGAGCTGAAATCTATGGCTTATTATTAATGGCACAAGCAATCGGTAGCTTGTCAGGAGCGTTATTAGCCCCTTATCTCAAATTAGAGCGCTTTAAAATGGGTAAGGTATATGCAATTGCATTTTTAATTAGTGGTGTACTGTGGGCAGTATCTGTTTTAATGCCATGGACATGGTTGATGATTATTATTTATGGAATTGCGTGGTTACCTGGTGGTATTACAAATATCTTGATAAATACATGTTTACAAAAAGGTATACCTAAAGAATTATTAGGCAGGGTATTTTCAGCTTCTTTTAGTTTAAGTGGTATTGCAATGCCACTTGGCTCGTTACTTGGGGGTAGTTTAGGTGTAGTAATGGGAAGCTCTTATGTCATTTTTTCCAGTGGAATAGCTGTAGTTTTTGTTGGTCTGTTTTGGCTAGTTGATAAAACAACTTCCAATTTACCTACGATAGAGGACATAGATGAAAAGACGTTTATTTACCAAACACTTAATACTCAAGCAAATTAGATTGAGAGCTATCCTTTACAGTCGATCTTTTGCAGCACAGCAACGATACTATGCTGCAACAGAAAATGACCTTATTTTTCAGTACTCGTATTATAGTTCCTAACTTTCAAGAAATCAGAGTTGATATCTTACATGATTAAGTTTTATTTTCTATAAAGTGTACTAATTCCAAATGACATGGCTGATTTCTAAAAATCATTGCATCTTATGAAGTGCATTGCTTCATGAAGGAATTGACAATTTGAAAGAACTATCGAAGTACACTGAAAAAGAAATATTAAAAATTCATGGAATTGGGCCAGCTTCCTTAACTGTTTTGAGAACTTCATTAGAAGAAGAAGGGTTATCATTTATGATTAAATAATCTATAATATGTGACGTGCTTTACTTTTCAAACGGAGGCGAATGCTTAATAACCATATTCGCTTTTTTGCTTAAGAGGAGAATAGTACAATAAGTAACCATATTTAAGAAAATAGTAATAAATTCGGAAAAAGGAGGTGGCATTCATGAATAACTTTGGCAGTCTTCATGAAAAAGATGGAAGGTTTGTTTTGGTTTTTGAACGTAAATATCCATTTAGTCCTGAAAAAGTATTTCGTTATCTAACGGATCCGTATTATTTCACTCAGTGGTATCCATTTGCAACTGGAGTTATGAATCTTAGAGTTGGTGGAAAGATAAAGTTCGATGATGGTGAAGGGTCAATCTATGAGGCGGTAATTACCGAATTAAATCCTCCATATTCTTTTTGTTTTCAAGAAGTTGATGATTTATTAGAGATAAGCCTATATGAAACGTATCAAGGGTGCACCTTGAAGTTTAGCCATACGTTTAATGATCGAGCAATGGCTATATATACAGCTGCAGGGTGGCATAGATGCTTGGAGGTCCTTGGCCAATTAATCCATGATCGTACAATTGAATGGGAAGATAATGCACTTGAATTACGTGAATACTACAAAAAAAGTTTGTTTAAAAATTAAGCGTTTTTTAGATAACTTACATATGATGGCCGAATGCACAATAAGTAATGAGGCTGGGACATAACTAAAGTGTTTAACTGAAAATCCGAACAATACAAAACCATAGCGAAGTATATTTCCGAAGCGATTGATATGTACCAACTACCATTGTTCGGATTTCTCATTGATTAAAACACTTTTGTCCCAGCCTCCGATGACCAGTGATACTTTCTCTGTATCGACTGGCTCAATTTGGTCACCTTATGAGTTCGATACGTTTCTACCAATCTCATTATTAAAAAATTAATTCGATTTTCCTCGCCATTATTGTACTTTATAAATACAAACTTTTTCGAAAAAGGGTGGAGTGACACTGAAGTTTTTTTCGTTGTTAGGTTAAGTTGTTGAAACGTAGGTGCCATCGCAGGGAGTATTGAGGTGTAGTTTCAACTTTTTAATCGCTTCAAGTCGCCAAGTTTTCACTGTGTTGACTGAGACGTTATGTTCTTTGGCAATTTGCTTCGGACCTTTGCCGTGCTCAAGATGTTCAACCAACCACAACTTTTCTCTGTCAGATAAATAGGAAAGAACTGGCCTGAGTGGAATTGTCATCACAACGGTCGCTGCTTGTGCAGGTAACTGTTCAATGATTTCCGGCTCGTCGAACATAACCGTTCGCTCGCGAATTTTCTTTTCTTTATTTAAAAAATGTAACATCTTGCCCCGAATGTATTTTTTGACGTAACTAGGGAAGTGCCCTTTTTCTCCCGAGAAGCGTTCCGAAGCCTCCCAGATCGCAATTAAGCCGATTTGGTATAGCTCATCAAAATGTTTCGTTCCGTGCAGCTGTCTAATCTGCTTTTTCACAAGTGGTGTAAATGCCTCGACTATTTCTTCAAACGATCTATTCATTTCACTAACTCTCCAGCGGAAAGCGCGCTCTCCAAATATTCCGCGGTTACCCTTATTATTGCGCCCCAGAGGTTGGCTGTCATATCGCCAAACTTCATGTTTCACATGCCCAAACATGAAGTTTGACTAGGTGAAACTTCACGTTTGGATAGGTCAAACTTAAAGTTTGGCCATATTTTGAAAATGCCCCACCCCTTCTTAAAAAAACTTGTATTTATACAATGAAGGGGGAGTTCAAATGTTAAAAAATGGACAAATCGAAAATTTCAAAAATTACTCACAGTTTCAATCAGTCGCGGAGTTTAATGAGCATTTTGGTTCATGGATGGAGAAATTTGGACGCGAGTTTACGAGAAGTGAAAAAATTGCTCTTGTGCAGCTGAGCCGTTTTGCGGTGAAGGTTGTCGGTGTCACGAATTTGAAGATCGGAACGGCTCTGAAGGTTTTACATGAAAAATACAATGGTAACGGCATTTCTCGCTCAACTTGGAAGCGTATGAGCGCTAAAGCAAAAAAGATCGGCCTTCTTGTTGTCCACGAAATGAAGCGTGACAGCGGCGGCCAATCGAGTAATTTATATGTGTTTATGCGCTTTGAAGGTGGGGGAGGGAACTTGGACGATTCGGGAGGTGACAGGCACTTGTCGAATCGGAACTTGTCGAACCAACCTGAACCACCTTGCGCCGAAAAATTGAACCACCATAAAACTAATAATTTAGAAACTATAAAAAAAGATATAGAAAAGAATTGTAATGCCGTGTCTGAACTAGCGGCTGAACCACTGGATCATACATACACAAGTGACCATGTTCCAAGACCGTTTGTGAATCTGGTCAAAGTTTTTTTCAACAACTGCGACACCATTGAAGAATACTGGAAGATGGCCAAACTAGCAGCCTATAAGTATGTCCTCGAAAAAGACCATACTCTCGTGTTAGATGTGGCGATCCAAGCGTTTAAACAGATGATCCGAAAGCTAAAGAAGGTGCGACTTAAAAAGCCGATTGCCTATTACTATACAATTGCTCTAAACAAATTTGCTGATCAGTTCTACCAGGAGCTAGACGAAATAGGAGAGAAAGATGTTTATGGAATGTAACAAATTTGCTAGTTTTTAAGTCTTAGGAGAGTGATCCTAGTGCATACTTTTAAATTTATTATACAAATCATATACATATATCAAGCATATTATTTTTTTTCTATATCTAAATCGTTTATAGTAATTCATAGAATACAAACTAGTCAACAAGGAAAGAGAGGACGTATCTATGTTTAAATGGAAGGACTTAAAGATTAAAAGGAAGATTATGGTGTTAGTTATTTTTGTTTCTTTTCTACCATTAGTGGGTCTAAGTACACTGTTTTATAGTGGGTCTAAGGAAAATATTACAAATGAAGTTTTAAGAGGAAATAGCGTGTTTTTAAAGCTGACCAAGTCGAAGCTTAATAATTATTTTTTGGAGCGCGCGGGAGATGGTCAAGTGTTAGCTGCTTCTTTATATGATAAGATTGCTGATTTAAATCGTGTAGAAAGGAATAGCCCACAGTGGCGAACATATTATCAGGAAATGGACGAGATATTATCAGTTGTTACTAGTTCATATGGATTTACGAATATATACCTAACAGATGAAAAGGGAACGATTACCTATTCAACGATACAAAAAGAGACTGAAGGTAGTGATATTTCCTACCGACCATACTTCACCGCAGCAAAAAATGGTGATCAGTTCTGGTCTAACTTATTCTACTCTGACCTATATTTGTCCAATGTAAAAGTATTATCTACACCTATTTATAGAAATGGAGTTTCTGGTAGTTTTATAGGAACAATCAATATTTTGTTAGACAACGAGGCAATTTCTGCATTAGTACATAATGAAATTCATCGGATAGGACAAAGTGGTGATGCCTATTTGATAAATGCTGAAGGGTTATTGCATACTGAAACAAGGCTTGGTGAGTATACTGAAGATGCTACGCTAAGCGTGACAATTGATACTAAAGCTGTCGATATATTGCGGCAGCCAATCCAAAATCGTGATTTGAATTTTGAATTCGCTGACGTATATCATGATTACCTTGGCAATCCAGTACTAGGTGCTGTTGGAACGGTTTTAATTGGAAATGAAGTTTTAGGGTTAGTTATTGAAGTAGATGAAGACGAAGCGTTTACTAACTTAATTTCACTTCGAAATTTCGTCATAATAATTGCTATTGGTATTATTGCAATATGCTCAATCTTTTCAATTTGGTTTTCTACCAACATGAGTAATAAAATTAACTATCTTCGTCGTGAGCTTAATATTTTAGCTTCTAGTGGTGGAGATTTAACAAAGGAATTAAATATTACCGGTAAGGATGAGATTGGAGAGCTTGCAGGTGCTACAAACAAGTTTATAACCAATGTTCGAAGTATCGTAACTAATGTGATGAGAAACGCAGAACACGCAACTGCGGCTTCACAGCAATTAAATGCGAGTGCTGAAGAAATCGAACAATCGGCAAATCAAATGGCTGTAAGTATTCAGGAAGTATCTGATGGAGCTCAACAGCAGAATGAGTTAGCAGTATCGACACTTACTTTAGTAGAAAAATCTATGAAGGAAGTAGAAATAGGAAATGAACAGGTAAATCAAACGTCATTGGCAGCGGCTTCCTCTACAGAGATTGCCAAAAAAGGAAAGCAAGCAATAGTTACTGCAATTAATCAATCAGAAGAAATGAAGCAAACGGTTTTATCGGCTTCAAATTCGGTCGATTTGCTTGGAAGACATTCTCAAGAAATTAGTGGCATCATTACGATCATTACTGAAATAGCTGATCAAACGAATTTACTAGCATTAAATGCAGCAATCGAAGCAGCACGCGCTGGAGAGCAAGGAAAAGGATTTGCCGTTGTTGCTGATGAAGTCCGCAAATTAGCAGAACAGTCTAGAAATTCCGCTGGAAAAATTACGGAATTAATCAATAACATTCAGCAGGAAACATCGGTGACAGTAAAATTAATGAACGATAATTTACAGGCTGTTGAAGAACAAGTTTGCTTAATAGGAAGCGGAGGACAATCGTTAGAAGCAATTGTCAAACAAGCAGAGGAGACAGAGTTTTTTGCCAAGTCAACAAAAGAGATTTTTAATCGCCTACAAGAAAACACTCAAAATGTTCTTCAGGCAGTAGAAGAGATTTCAAGCATTATTGAAGAAACAGCAGCTTCTTCCCAAGAGGTGGCAGCAGGAGCAGAAGAACAAGCAGCAACAGTAGAAGAAATAACCGCAAGTTCTGAAGAATTAGTGGAGATGGCTGAACAGTTAAACGAAGAAGTGAAGAAGTTTAAAGTTTAAGCTATTTGATGCTAGGCAACTAACGTATTAAAAATTATCACAAATGAGCAATTAAACAGGAGCAACAATTATTAGTATTTCTGCTTTAATTTCAGGACTATTTATCTTTGCGGGCATATCAGCAAGAAGATAGAGAGTTTAGTTTTTATATAATGAAGATTTGCTTAGGTGTAGGGTTTTTAGTTTAACTCTGTGCCTAGGCAATTTGTGTTTAGGGATAATTGCATTCTTGTGCAAGATTAGTTAAATAGGAAGAATTACACTATTTAGTGTTTCAAAGTATGTGGAGTAAACTCTTTAGGGCTATTTTTGTTGCTGTTTTATAGGTAAATCAAGTGTGCCTAGACTACTTCGCGCAAAAAAAGCCGCTCCACTATCTTAATGAATTTCATAATACCGTATTATCGCCATTAGGGTACTATATGTAGTTGTTCAAGTATGCTCGCAACTACATATAGCTTGATATGGCTCGTTTTTGGTAAATATGAAATTCATTCACTAAGTAGTAAAACGACTTTTAAGATCTTAATTACGGATTAGATAATCAAATGCACCTAATGCTGCATTCGCTCCTGATCCCATTGAAATAATGATTTGCTTATATGGACTATTTGTACAATCGCCTGCAGCAAACAAGCCAGGTACGTTTGTAGCACCATGATTATTGACAACGATTTCGCCGAAACGAGTACGGTCAACGGTTTCACCTAACCAATCGGTATTTGGTACAAGTCCGATTTGAACAAACACACCTTGTAATTCGATATGTTTTACTTCTTCGGTATCACGCTCAATGTAGGAAATACCGTTTACTTTGTCTGAACCGGTAATTTCTTTTGTTTGAACGTTCTTTAATACAGTTACGTTCGGAAGGCTGTATAGACGTTTCTGTAGAACAGCGTCAGCTTTCAGTTCTGGCATAAACTCAAGAACCGTTACATGATTAACAATTCCAGCCAGATCAATAGCTGCCTCAACACCTGAGTTTCCTCCACCGATAACAGCTACGTCTTTTCCTTCAAACAATGGGCCGTCACAATGTGGGCAATAGGCTACACCTTTGTTCTTAAATTCTTGTTCACCTGGCACGCCGACATTACGCCAACGGGCACCTGTTGAAATGATGACACTTTTACTCTTAAGAACAGCGCCGTTTTCTAGCTCAAGTTCGAAAAGATCGTTCTTCACTAAATGTTTAGCACGCTGTAAATTCATCACATCAATATTGTACTCTTTCACATGCTCTTCAAGGCTTGCTACTAGTTTAGGTCCTTCTGTTTGCTTCATGCTAATAAAATTCTCAATACTCATCGTATCTAGAACCTGACCGCCAAAGCGTTCTGCAACTATTCCTGTCCGAATCCCTTTACGTGCTGCATAAATCGCGGCACTTGCACCCGCTGGCCCGCCGCCGATAACAAGTACGTCGTATGGATCTTTGTCAGCAAACTCTGAAGCATCTGGGCCATTCCCCATCTTAGCTAATATTTCTTCAAGTGTCATACGCCCGCCACCAAAGAATTCCCCATTTAAGAAAATTGAAGGGACGTTCATGACATTTCTAGTGTCTACTTCGTGCTTAAACGCCGCACCATCAATCATCGTATGAGTAATGCCAGGGTTAAGAACGCTCATCATGTTTAAGGCTTGGACGACATCAGGGCAGTTATGACAACTTAAACTCACGTAAGTTTCAAAGTCATATTCCCCGCTAATGTTTTTCACTTGGTCAATAATCTTCTGATCAACCTTTGGTGCTCTTCCACTAACTTGTAAGAGAGCTAGCACTAAGGAGGTAAATTCGTGACCTAAAGGGATACCAGCAAAGGTAACTCCAGTATCTTCGCCAACGCGATTTACACTAAAGCTTGGTGTTCGGTATAACTCTGTATGTTCAACAGAAATTCTTGGTGACATAGAAGCAATCTCATCAACAAGAGCTTTCATTTTCGTAGAGATGTCATCCGATACTGCACTAACTTTCAGGACCACATCGCCTTCCATCATTTGAAGGTATTGGTTTAGTTGTGCTTTAATTTCAGTTTCAAGAACCATTTATAGCACTCCTTAAATCTTTCCTACAAGGTCTAAGCTTGGTTTAAGTGTTTCAGAACCTTCCTGCCATTTAGCAGGGCAAACCTCACCAGGATTGTTACGAACGTATTGTGCTGCCTTGATTTTGTTAACAAGGATACTAGCATCACGGCCAATGCCTCCTGCACTAATTTCTACAGTTTGGATAACGCCGTCTGGATCAATGATAAAAGTACCGCGATCAGCAAGACCTTCTTCTTCATTTAAAACCTCGAAGTTACGAGAAATTTTTTGTGATGGGTCACCAATCATCGCATAAGTAATTTTGCCAATCGTTGGCGAACTATCATGCCAACCTTTATGTGTAAAATGAGTATCAGTAGAAACAGAGTAAACTTCAACGCCAAGATCTTTTAATGTAGCATATTCATTTTGTAGGTCCTCAAGCTCTGTTGGGCATACGAATGTAAAATCTGCTGGATAAAAGCAAAAAATACTCCATTGACCTTTTAAACTTTGTTCAGTAACATCAATAAATTCACCGTTTTTGTACGCTTTTGCTGAGAATGGTAATACTTCTTTTCCGATTAAAGACATTATAATTTTCCTCCTAGTATGTGTTTTTTGAATTGATAATAGAATAAACAAATCATTTTCTATATTAATTCTAATTCAATAGCTATTATTATATAGTAGTCATTTCTTTGTCAAGAGAAACAACTTGTGATGGGAAATTAGTAATTAGAGGGAATGGCTTGTTGGAATGGAGGTAAGCTAAATTAGGACAGTGGTTCCGTTATTTAATGTAATATTGCTATTTTGAGAGAGTTTGAGGACACCAGTTCCGTTATTCGTATAAAAAGCGCATATTTTTCAGCTATTATCGGCAAATAACGTACCTGATGTCCGATAAAGTTAAAATATGAGGTAACTTTCAAAATTAACGGATCTGATGTCCACCTTTTAAGTTGCGAGCTGTTTTAAAGCTTATTTACAGGGGTCAGACACCATAAAAAGACAAAAGGCCACGAATGTCCGTTTGGGATGGACGTTTGTGGTCTTTTTTAAGTTCTAGATCAGCTTTTCTTGAGAATCGGTCACTTCTCTTCGCTGACTTATAAAAAACACAGTATAAACAAGAAATAAAGGTCTTAATGGTATCGAAAATTAAATAACGACTTTTACTCTTTATTAATCTTATAAATCAAATAACTAATATATAGTTGCATTAGGTCTGTATAATTTTTAGGGTTTTTTCCAGTTACTACTTCGATTTTCTGCAACCGGTAGGATGGCTTCAGCATTATTTCGGAAGGCTTTGTCATACTCATGTACTCTAAAGGCCCATTGATACAAAAACTCTTCTATTAGCTGTTCTTTTACTCTTAGAAATTATAGGAGTAATTGGTGTTAGCGGAGATCCTTAAATTGGCATATGATACAGCTAGGTCTCCAGAAAATGAAAACCTTCTTTCCTTCTGTAGTCTATTTATATTATGTAGAAGGAAAGAGGATGCTATCAAAACAAAGATTTCTAATGCACTATTATATATGTACAATTTTTTTTTTGTTTTTTTAAAATTTTTTGTTAAATCACAACATAGATTAATAGCTTGAATAAATTTAAAATTAATTATGTATAATGTCAATCATATATGACTTACTAAGTAGGAGGTTTTCGAACTGTAGTTTTTACAAACAAAGTAATTTAAATTGGTTTAGATAACAATAATATTTTCAATAGTAAAAAAACTGAATTTATTAGTAAATTAATAGGGGTATTTATTGTGAGTAATAACAACTTACAGAAAGAGGGGAAAAAGTGAAAATTATCATTGCTTCTGATTCTTATAAAGGTAGTTGTTCTACATTAGAAGTTGCTATTGCTATAGAAAAAGGAATAAGGAAAATTGATCAAAAATCAGAAATAATAAAAATTCCAGTTGCTGATGGTGGAGAAGGTACTGTTGAAGCTTTAGTTTTAGGAACAGGTGGTAGGTATGAAGAAGTGGAAGTCTTATGTCCGCTTGGGAGAAAAATTAAGGCTAAATATGGAATTCTAAAAGGGAATACTGCTGTAATTGAAATGGCTGAAGCTTCAGGATTAACTAGAGTTAATGCCGATGAACTTAATCCAAGAATAACTACTACATATGGCACAGGTCAAATAATCAAAGCGGCAATGGATAAGGGGTGTAAAAAGATACTTATAGGTATTGGTGGAAGCGCTACCAATGATGGTGGCTCAGGTATGGCTCAAGCCTTAGGGGCGTCATTAATAGATAGAGATGGAAAAGAGATTGGTTATGGTGGATCAGAGCTTAGTCGTCTTTATGATATTGATATAAAGAATATTGATCAACGAATTTATCAAACTGAAATTATTGTGATGTCAGATGTTGCTAACCCGTTATGCGGTCCAAGTGGTGCATCTTATATATATGGCCCCCAAAAAGGTGCAACAAAAGTAATGGTGAAAGAACTCGATGAAAATTTAAAACATTATTCAAATGTAATAAAACAAAAATTAGGAATTGATGTAGAAAAAATTCAAGGTGCAGGTGCAGCAGGTGGTCTAGGTGCTGGGTTAATTGCTTTCTGTAATGCTAGTCTTCATTCAGGTATAGAGAAGGTTTTAGACGTAACGGACATTGACCAACATCTTATTGATGCTGATATTGTAATTACCGGGGAAGGAAAAATAGATAATCAATCAGTGTACGGAAAAGTGCCTGTTGGCGTAGCGCAAAGGGCAGCAAAGTATAATGTTCCCGTAGTTGCCATAGTAGGAAGTATTGGTGAAGGAGCTTCAGCTGTTTATGATTACGGGGTAGATGCCATAATAGCGATAGTTCCGAAGCCTATGTCACTAAATATGGCAATGGAAAATGGTGCTAAGCTAATTGAGCAAACTGCTGAAAACGTCATAAGATTGTTAAATTTACGAAAACCGTTCAGAAATCAGAGGAAGGTTTAACATACATGTAAACTAACCCATTGAAGGCTTTTCAATTATTGTTTCCTATTAGAGTCAAACCCCCCTAATAAATTCATTCATAATAGGTTCAAGATTTTTTATAGTTAATACCGTCATCAATAAGTATATAAAAGCCTCAAAATATATTGAAAGAAGGAGAGATTTTCATGAGATTAGCTACTGTTAAGATCGATGGAGAAGAAAAAGGAGCAATTATAACTCAAAAGGGTGCAGTGTTAATTAAAACTATAAATGAAAATTTAAAAGGGGAATGGGATACTGATTTATTTAATCTTATTCAATCTAATCAATTAGTAGAAATGACTGAATGGTTTAATGCTGAGGGAAACGCACTAGTTGAGGATATCAAAGAATATATTGCTACAGGTGATATTGAATATGCTCCACTATATCGACGCCCTCGCAAGATTTGGGGAATTGGTCTAAATTATGTAGAACATGCTTCAGATTTGAAAGAAAAAGCACCAAATACTGAACCAGCAAGTTTTATGAAACCAGATACTACTATTATTGGACCAAATGATACGATTGAAATCCCATACCAGTCAGAACGTACTACAGCTGAATCTGAATTAGGTGTCATCATTGGGAAAAGTTGCAAAGATGTATCTGAAGAAGAGGCTTCAACTGTTATTGCTGGTTTCACAACAATAATCGATATGACTGCTGAGGATATTTTAGAAAAAAACCCTCGTTATTTAACACGGTCTAAGAGTTTTGATACTTTTTTTAGCTTTGGACCGCAATTGGTAACTCCTGATGAAGTTAAGAACGTTCTAAAATTAAGTGTATCAACTGTCATTAATGGACAGGTACATCGAAAGAATGTCATATCAAATATGACTTTCAATCCATGGCATTTGGTTTCTTTTCATTCAAAGGTGATGAGTCTATTACCTGGTGATATTATTTCAACGGGGACTCCTGGTGCTATTCACATTAATGATGGTGATGTTGTAGAATGCCAAATTGATGGCTTTGAGACATTAATTAATAATGTTAAGGATCTTAAAGTGAATAATAAATAGAGGTTAAAGGGTTAGCTGCGCCAAGCTTGTAAAAAACTAGCATTTCAATTGAATTGGAGGACAGGTGTAAATGGCAAACAAAACAATTCTCTATTTTGATAAGGTTTTTGGTGATTTCAAAAATATTTTACGTGAGCAAGTACCGGTTGGTTTTGATTTATTGTTTTGGAGTGAGATGAATACAGATGAGCAAAATGAAATACTCTCAAAAGCAGATTATTTGTTGGTAGCAACAGAAAAAATTGATCAAAGTAAAATTCTTAAGGCTAGAAATGCGAAGTTGATTCAGAAAACAGGTATTGGTGTTGATAATATTGATATTGAATTTGCGAGATTAAATCAATTACCAGTAGCTAATACTCCAGGGGCAAATTCAACAGGCGTTGCTGAGCTTACAATCCTATTAATTTTAGCTTTATACAGAAAGCTAACAGTTGCAAATCAAGCAACTAAGGATGGGGAATGGTTGATGTGGGAACTACGGCCAAACTCATTTGAAATGGAAGGCAAAACTCATGGCTTTATCGGTTTTGGAAACATTGGGCGTGAGGCTGCAAGAAGATCTCAAGCTTTTGGTACGAATATTATTTACTATGATAAGTTTCGAGCTTCGAAAGAACAGGAAAAAGCCTTAAACGCTACATACAAGACATTAGAAGAAGTGCTTATACAATCTGATATTATTAGTCTTCATGTGCCACTTTTGCCAGAAACGACTGGGTTAATTGGGATGAAAGAATTACAACTTATGAAAGAAAATGCAGTTTTAATTAATGTTTCTCGTGGGGGAATTGTCAATGAAGAGGATTTATACCACGCTATAAAAGGAAAGCTTATTGCAGGAGCTGGTGTGGATGTTTGGGACACAGAGCCACCAAAACCAAATCACCCCCTTTTAACGTTAGATAACGTCATAGCTACACCGCATTTAGGAGCTGGCACGCGTGATACATTATCTAGAGTTCTTAAAATGTGTTTTGAGAACATTGTACGTGTTGAAAGTGGAGAAAAGCCAAATTTTGTTGTAAATAATAGTGTAGAAATGAAAAAATTATAAAAATTAGGGGAGATTGTTAATGAACTTAAATTTAGCAGGAAAAGTAGCGCTTGTAGTAGCGTCAAGTCAAGGTTTAGGAAAGGCAATTGCAGCACAATTAGTTGAAGAAGGCGCATATGTCATGATTACTAGTCGTGATGAAGAAAAGCTCCAGAAAACAAAACAAGAACTTGAGTTTATAGGAAAAGGAAAGGTCGAGTATTTCCGTGCTGATATTACTAACCCTGATGAGATTAAATTACTAGTAAAAGTGACAAATGAAGTATTTGGTGAAATTGATATTTTAGTAAATAACGCAGGAGGCCCTCCAGGTGGAGACTTCGAAAAATTTTCAGATGAAGATTGGATAAGCGCATTTAATCTAAACCTATTAAGCTATATTCGTGTTATTCGTGAGGTCCTTCCGGATATGAAAAAGCGCGGTGGTCGTATCATAAATATAGCGTCTTCTTCAATTAAAGTACCAATCCCCGGATTAATTTTATCTAACACATTCCGTACTGGAATTGTTGGGTTAAGTAAAAGCTTGGCAGAAGAGCTTGGGCAATTTAATATTTTAGTAAATGTAATTGCACCGGGACGAATTGCAACAGATCGAGTAGCATTCTTAGATCAAATGAAAGCAGATAAACAGGGAGTTACACGTGAAGAAATAGAAGAAAAGTCAAAAAATACTATACCTCTTGGGCGATATGGAAAACCGGAAGAATTTGCAAAAGTTGTAGCTTTCTTGGTATCAGATGCAAGCACATATATAACAGGAAGTTCACTCATTATTGATGGTGGTTTAGTCAAGGCGATTTAATCTTAATTTTTAGGTGTGTGTTTTACAAGTTGAAATACATACCTTTCTTATGTCACTTTTGCCATACTAGAAGGCAAAGGAATTTGCTAAGAAAAATCTTTTTCTCGTAGTTTAAATTTGAGAGAATCCATTACAAAATCTACAAGAAAAATAATAAGGTGTACATTAATAGGAGGAGAGAATATTGAATAACTTTCAACATATTCGTAATATTTTTTGTGTAGGTAGGAATTATGCTTTACATGCAACAGAGCTTGGAAATAAAATACCAACAAAGCCGATGATATTTTCTAAACCAACTCATGCTCTTTTTCCTTCAGAAGGTGAGCTTGTTATCTCTGCTAAAAAAGGTAATATTCATTATGAAGTAGAACTTGTTGTTCTTATTGGAGAAACATATGAACAAGGCAAACCTATTGAGCAGATAGTGAAGGGTATTGCTATGGGAATTGATTTAACAGCCAGAGAAATCCAATCCGAGTTAAAGGAAAAGGGCCATCCATGGCTACTAGCTAAAGGATTTAGAGGTTCAGCTATTCTAAGTAATTTTATACCTTTTTCTAGTTTAGAAGACTTTAATCAGCTTGAATTTAAGTTAGTTAGGAATGGAGAAATGGTTCAAATTGGGAATCCGAAAAATATGATTTTCCCTTTGCAAATCTTAATTGAATACATTGGGACTAATTTCGGTTTAGGGAAAGGTGATATAATTTATACCGGTACTCCTGAAGGTGTTGGATCTATTCAAAATGGTGATGTTTTGAATATGCAACTAACCAATAAAAACAATGGGATTGATATCGAGTATGGTCCTCTTTTGGTAAAAATTAAATAAAATTTAATTTCACCACTTTCAGGAAGTAATAATAATGAGGAAGAATTTTTATAATTTAAGTTTTAAACTAAGAAATGGCTTGTGTCAGCGAGGTTGCGTTAATTCCTTGTCGTTTTGAATAGTAACCCAAGAATTTTCAATAGAGCTTTTATAGTATCTTGGCGCTAGTATTTAAACTTGCGCTATTTATTTTTTATCAAGATGGGAGGAATATTAGTACTTAAAATTCTTTCGTAATCCCTGAGGTGAGTTGCTTTAATAGTGAAAACTAATTTATTTGATGTTGTATAGTGAAAAATGCACAAAAAATCAATCGGTTAGTTATCTGAATTTTTGTGCAATAAAGTCATTACAGTACGCGAAGAAAACGCTTACAATAAATCTATGATATTTAATGATCCTCAATGGAGGTGAAAAGAAGAGCTTCATTTTTGTCGTAAACTAAAAATTATATAAGGGGGATTTAAGATGAAGAAGTTTAGTTTATTACTATTAGTTTTATCTTTCGTGGTATTTCTAGGGGCATGTGGCAATACGACTGTTGAGAATTCAAATGGATCTAGTGATAAAAAAGCGAGTGAAGAATTTCCAACAAAGCCGATAACGGTAATTGTTTCTTTTGGAGCAGGTGGAGGAACAGATATTGGTGCGAGAATATTACTTCCATATGTTGAGAAGGAATTAGGTGTTCCTATTACAGTTGTTAATAAAGATGGTGGTGGGGGCTGGGTTGGCTGGACTGACTTACTTAACCAGAAAAAAGATGGCTACACAATTGGATATATTAATACACCAAACTTAATGACAGGTTACTTAAATCCTGAATTAAAAAGAAATAACAGCCTGGAAGACTTTGATGTAATTGCTAATCATGTATTAGATTATGGTGCAATTGCAGTAAGAGCCGATGATGACCGTTTTGAAACAATTGAAGATTTGATTGAGTATGCAAAAGGACAGGAGCTTACAACAACATCAACTGGTGTAGCTAGTGACGATCATGTTGCTGCTTTAAAGGTAAACAAAGCGCATGGGACACAATTTGTGGCAGTACACGGAAGTGGTGCTGTTTATGGTAAGGCAGGAGTACTAGGTGGACATATTGATGTATATTTTGCAAATGTTGGAGAAGTTACTGTTCCTGAAAAGAATGGTGAGCTCAGAGTTTTAGCAGTAATGGCACCAGAACGTTCAGATTTTCTACCACATGTTCCAACATTGGAAGAAAAGGGCTTTGGTGAAATTTACTCTTGGTCAGCTCGTGGTATCGCAGCCGCTAAGGGAGTAGATCAAGCAAAGTTAGATATTATTATTGCAGCATTTGAAAAAGCATTAAATGACCCTGAGCATATCGAGAAAATGGAAAATATGGGATTAGAAGTAAAACCAATGTATAGAGATGAATATCGCAATTTCTTAACAGAGGATGAAGCGGGAGTTAAAGAAGTATTAGATTTATTAGGCTGGTAAGTGTAGGAGGCTGATTTTGAGAGCAATCCAAATACAATACAATATGTAGAGTTCAAGGAGTTTGACAAAACTATTTATTGTATTGGGGATATCTTTCAAATCAGCTTTTTTTCATCTATATAGAGACTCGGAAATTAAATGATTAATTTGCGGTCTCCTGGAGTGTATCAGCTGGATTTAAGAAGGAAAAATGGAATTTTCAAAGCCATTTTCAAAAGAATGCATGACAAATAAACCACATGTTGTGGATTTTTTGAAAATTGTTCTTTATGATGGGTTTATAAGGACAAAAGAGATTGAATAATTGGGTTCGCAGCCACAAAGTTATTCTTTTTTGCTTCCTTTATCCACGCATCGGCATGTTGGCACATGCCGATGATATATGTACGAATATTCCAATGCCGAGAACTTCGTCCTCTTGAATCTTCTAAACGATAATCCACTTTTTGACGTTTGATACAACGCTCGACTCCAGTTCGTAAAGAATAGCGTTTTCGCCATTCCTTACTACCTCGCTTGACGCGAGGAAAAAGACGAGGATTATCCTTCGTCGCTGTATAAAATGTTCGACCATATTTTGAATCGGAACATGGATTTGGACATTCCCACTTCCCACAAACGGCTGGACAACGCCATTTGCGGCGGTAGGTTTTCTGATTTAGTCCCCAATGGATCATCTCTCGACCGATTGGGCAAATTGGAACCCCTTTAAGGTTTATATCCATTTGTTTGTGCTGAAATTGTTTAGAACGTCTTGGATTAAGGTCAATGATGGCTGAAACATCATAGTGTTCTAACATTTCATAGATAGGGGTTGCATCTAAGGCTGAATCTAAAATGACTTCACCAATTTTCCAATCAGAATACCATTGTTGGAGTTCGCTAAATGCGCTTATAAACAAAACAGAATCGTGTTTACTGGCTCGGTAGAGCCTTGGATAAATAGGTAAGTCATAAGGACTATCAGAAGCAGATACCATGAAAAGACTTCTACCATAATAGTACTTTTCTCTAGAACTATCCCAACCATAATCAGCATCAGGGTCTGAGAATTGACGCTTACATTGGCACTTCCAGTTCCCTTGTTTACGACATTCACAAAGAAACTTACCGTAAGGTTTACCACCGGTCAGAACTGGAGAACCATCACCTAGAATGCTTAGAGATTTTGTGTTTCCTAATAATCCTGCTTCTGCTGATTTATTGACAAACAAAGACTGAAAGATTATTTGAAGCTGATCATGAGCCTTCGGTATATAGTTTTGATGTTTATTTTTCAAAGTGCGTTTAACTAGCTTTTCTACAATCTTTGGGTTTTTAGGATCTAGTTTCTGATTCTTTTTTCCTTTCTTTCGAGGTTTTGCTAACTTTCTTTTATTTCTTTTTGATAAATGTGGAGTTGAAGCAAGCCATAGACGATTGAAAAAGTCGTAAAACGTTCCGACTCCAGGAACGTTGCTTGGAGAAAATCCACTAAGGACAGCATAAATCGGTGTTGTTTTTAAATGGTAAACCCATTGATCAACACTCGTTACATTGTGATAATGCATTAGCATTAAACTTCTCAACATATCACAAGGATTACGCGGTTTTCTTCCTCTTGGATTAGAGGAATAACGGTGTCTAAGCAACATGGCGGCATCGGTTAGGTCAATCAAGGAACACCAAATTATTGGTCTAGAGTAAAAGGTTTTTAAAAATGTTTTATCCTTATAGAGTTCTTCTAATTGCTCAACAACAAAAGACAGATAGGATTCATGAGAACGGACGTTTTTTAGCATAAAAATTCCCCCAATACGAGTTTTTTAATGTCTTCAACTCGATTGTTGGGGCGATCTGAATTTGTCAAGAGGAAAATTTGTTCGTACCCTTTAATTAGGGGTGAAACAATAAAAAGCCCAAGTCGAAAGACTAGAGCTGAAGCGGAAATTTAATTTCCGAGAGACTATTCTATAAGATAGGGGTGGGAAAATGAGGCGTTTACATCAAGATGTTTTTATTGGAGTCGGAATTTTAATTTTTTCAATTATTTTTTATCTTAAAACCGGTACTATGCCGAGCGGGGCAGCTACATTTCCAAAAGTTATATTAACGACTTTCGGATTGTTTGGTATAGGTATCGCACTTTTTGGACTGAAGAAAAGTAAATACAAAAACGAAGGTGTTATTGACGAAGATGAGCTTGATATTCCAACTATCAAATTACCAATGTTTTCATTATCTATAGTTATTGGCTATGTTATTTTAATGACATTATTAGGATTTTTTGTATCAACATCAATTTTTGTTATTGGTTTTATGATTTTTTATAAAATAAAAAGCATTATAGCCATTTCTCTAACTGTAGTGTCTTTAAATCTGTTTATCTATTTATTATTTGTCTATCAACTAAATGTAAGACTACCACAAGGGATTTTATTCTAGATTAGAGAGGAGGAGAAACTTTGGATGGCCAACTTTTTTTACAAGTTTTAGATCAGTTATTTACAGTAGAAACCTTAGTAGCGATTTTCCTTGGTACACTGGGAGGTACTATGATAGGTGCTCTACCTGGACTTAGTGCTACGATGGCCGTTGCTCTATTAATACCAGTTACGTTTGGTATGCATCCTGTTACGGGTCTATCCATGTTAACAGCAATTTATACTTCAGCTATTTATGGAGGCTCTATTTCTGCAATCCTACTACATACCCCTGGTACTCCAGCTTCTGCTGCTACCGCCATGGACGGGTATGCAATGACGAAACAAGGAAAAGGATTAAAAGCGTTAGGGATTTCAACTATCGCTTCAATGATTGGAGGGTTTATTAGCGCTTGTTTATTACTTTTTCTAGCACCTCCATTATCACTGATATCACTTAAATTCAATGCTCCAGAATATTTTCTAATAGCTATTTTCGGTTTAACAATTATCGGTAGTTTATCTTCTGGAAAAATGTTAAAAGGCTTAGCTTCAGGTGTATTTGGCCTTGCAATTGCATTAATTGGTACAGATATTTTAACCGCATATCCGCGTTACACATTCGGAATTACCTCTTTAGAATCCGGAATATCCTTAGTACCAGCATTAATAGGGATGTTCTCTTTATCACAAGTACTCATACAAGTAGAAGACATGCATAGTGCTAAAAAGAAAGTCAAATTAACTGAGGAACTTAAGGGCAAGGTCTTGCCTTCCTGGAAAGAATTTAAAAGTATAACACCAACAATATTTAAGTCGAGTTTCATAGGAACATTTGTAGGAATTCTTCCAGGTGCTGGTGGGGATATTGGATCATGGGTAAGTTATAACGAAGCAAAAAGATCTTCAAAAAATCCTGAAAATTTTGGGAAAGGCTCAATCCAAGGGATAGCCGCTTCAGAGAGTGCCAATAACGCAGTAACCGGAGGTGCTCTAATTCCCCTTTTAACTTTGGGAATTCCCGGAAGTGCAGCCACAGCGATTTTATTAGGAGGGCTTTATATTCAGGGCTTAGTTCCTGGCCGGGAGCTTTTTACAACGTATGCGAATATAACGTATGCAGTTATCATTGGATTTATATTGGCCAACATCCTAATGGGGTGTATTGGTTTATTCTCTGCAAAGTATATTGTAAAAGTTACTCAAGTTCCTATTGGGATAGTCGCTCCAATAATTGTTGTCCTGTCGGTAGTAGGTTCTTATGCCATCAATAACAATATATTTGATGTGTATGTAATGGTTGCATTTGGTATTATTGGATACTTCATGAGAAAAACTGGTTTCAATGCGGCTCCTGTGGTATTAGCAATAATTTTAGGACCGATGGCTGAAAACGGATTTAGACAATCCTTAATCATGTCAAAAGGAGATATGTTTGGCTACTATTTTGGTCGACCAATAAGTTTAGTTATTATCCTACTAATAATTGTTTCTATTCTATCTCCTTTTATTATCCAAATGATAAAAAAGAGAAGAGCGATGAATGCGAATAAGAACTTTCATGTTTAAATAAATTAGGAGGTGAATTTGTAAATGATTTCTAAAGTCTTATATTTTGATAAGGTTTTTCCTGAATTTAAAGAATTATTACAGTCCCATGCTAGAAATCTTGAAATGCTATATTGGTATGAAATGTCCGAAACTGAAAAAAAACAAGCATTACTACAAACAACATACTTCTTGGTTGGCCCTTATAAATTAACTAAAGAACTAATAAATCAAGCACCGGGACTTAGGATGATTCAAAAAGCAGGTATTGGAGTAGATAATATTGATATACAAGCAGCAATAGAGCGTGGTGTTCCAGTTTGTAATACTCCTGGGGGAAATTCTGTAGGAGTAGCTGAATTGACCATTGCGATGATTCTCAATTTGTATAGAAAACTTACTATTCTTGATCGTGCAACTAAATCAGGAGAATGGTTAATGTGGGAACATCGTCCTTCCTCATATGAAATGAGAGGGAAAGTTCATGGCTTTATAGGGTTTGGGAATATAGGGAAGGAAACCGCAAGACTCTCCAAAGGATTCGGAACTGAAATTATATATTACGATAAGTTTAAAGCAGATCCAACAGAAGAAAATGCTATAAACGCAACTTATATGGAGTTTGATAGTGTATTAGAAAAAGCTGATATAATAAGCGTTCACGTACCACTAATACCAGAAACAAGAAACTTAATTAGTAGAGACGAAATTGGTTTAATGAAAAAAAATGCTATCATAATCAATGTTTCAAGGGGCAACACAGTTAATGAGGATGCATTAATAGAAGCTCTTTCCAATAAACAAATTGCAGGTGCTGGATTAGATGTTTGGGCTACTGAGCCAGTAAATTTAGATAATCCCTTGTTGGCATTTGATAACGTAATTGCAACCCCCCACATTGGAGCAGGAACTAGGGATTCATTAGATAACGTACTAAGTATAGCCTTTGATAACTTTAGAAAATTAGATCGGAAACATCAACCAAAATACATCCTAAATGGAGTAAGTAAGAGGGTCCATTGAAACTTTATTGGATAAATTGATTAAAAATTCAGGGGGAAAACAAGATATTTTTAGAGAGTATAGCAATAGAATAGAAAGCTTAATTCTCTTATGATTAACGTAAACAAATAGATAATGTTTTTTCCTTCTCACAATATTAAGGTAAATCAAAAAAGTAAATGTAAAAAAGGAGAGGTATTTATGTCAAATGTAGGTTTAAGAATTTATACCAAAATTGAAAGACCATCCCGAGATCTAGTAGAACAATTTAGAGACTTACCAACACCGAATATTGCAGATAATATGGGACGCTTTAGCTGTGTTGACTCACAGATTAGACCTTTTAATAAAGCTAAGTTACTAGGAACTGCTTTTACTGTTAAATCAAGAACTGCTGATAACCTTATGTTCCATAAAGCATTAGATTTGGCAAAACCAGGTGATATCATTGTCGTTGATGTACAAGGAGATATGATTAATGCGGTTACGGGCGAAATAATGATGCGGTATGCCAAAAAAAAGGGGATTTCTGGGTTTTTAATTGACGGTGCTATTCGAGATAGTGGTGCACTCAAAAACTTAGATTTTTCAGTATATGCAAAAGGAAGTAATCCAAAAGGACCTTATAAAGATGGTCCTGGAGAGATTAATGTCCCTGTTTCATGTGGTGGGGTTGTTGTTCATCCGGGAGACATCGTCGTTGGAGATGAGGACGGGGTAGTAATTATTAGTTCAAAGGATGCTGAAGATGTACTAAAAAAGACAAAAGAAACTTTTGATAAAGAGGCTAGTATTTTTGAAGCTATCGAGAATGGAACTTGGGATCGTAGCTGGGTAGATGAAACACTAGCAGAAAAAGGGTGTGAATTCATTGACGAATAATGTTAAATACATTCAAGCTGATGACCTAAGAAATTATTGCATTAAACTTTTTGAGAGTGTTGGTGTTCCAAAGGAAGAGGCTTTTATAAATGCGGACAATTTAGTTGATGCAAATTTGTCAGGTATTGATTCCCATGGAGTAAGCCGAATGGGAATTTACTTAAAAAGAATTCGTGAAAATGTAGTCAAACCACAATCTCGTGTCACTATTATGAATGAAGCACCAGCTACCGTTAGCCTAAATGGAGAAAATAGTATGGGAGCTGTTGTATCTAAAAAGGCAATGGAACTAGCAATTGCAAAAGCAAAAGAAACAGGGGTTTCCTATGTAACCGTAAATAATTCAAATCATTTTGGTACTGCAGCATATTTTACAAAAATGGCCTTAAATCATAATATGATTGGTTTTGCAGCTACAAATGGTGCTTCGCGGATGGCTCCTTGGGGTGGTAAAGAAGCATATTTCGGAACAAATCCCTTTTCAGTTTCAATTCCAGCAGGGAGTGAACGACCAATAATTGTTGATATGGCTACTAGTGTTGTTGCTCGAGGGAAAATTATAATGGCACAAAAAAATTCTGAAACCATTCCTGAAGGCTGGGCTATGAATAAGGATGGGGAGTTTACTACTTCAGCTCAAGAAGCTTTAGACGGAACAGTTCTTCCATTTGGTGGACCAAAGGGTTCTGCAATAGCATTGATCATAGACGTATTATCAGGGGTATTAGCAGGTGCGGCTTTTGGAACTGGGATTAAAGATATGTATGGAAATTTTAAAGAACCTACAAACACTGGTCATGTTTTTGGAGTATTAAATATTGAAAAGTTTATTGCTGTTGATTTGTTTAAAAGCAATATGGATCAAATGATAAAAGATATAAAAGCAAATTCTCCAGCACAAGGAGTACAGGAAGTGTTCCTACCTGGAGAGATTGAACTTAGAAAAGCTGAACAAAGGCTTAAAGAAGGAATTCCAATAACGCTACCAGTTCTAAGAGAACTTGAAGAAGAAGGTAGACTATGCGGAGTAACTTTCCAGTTGTAAATTTTTTAAGACTATTTTAAGTAATCATTCTTTCAAGAAGTAAAGGTTTTTATGTAACCACAGGAGTATAGGTTATGATAAGAGCCATTGATAATGGTAGTGTCAAAAGTTCTATGAAAACTAAAGGCTGATGACACTTTCTACCAATTAATCTGGTGGTAGCTCCCGCCATCGCTCTTGACAAACACGCCAATGGTTTAGCGAGAGGTTTAACAAGGGCGAAGAGGACAAAAGAAGGCATAGCTAAATAAGCCCTTGGTATTTCCATTTTAAACCATTGGCAAGTTCGGTTTGTCAAGAGTACGCTCCGCCGATGGCTAGAAAGGGCTCAGTTAAACAAAAGTTAGGCAGTTTGCTTACTTATCCAGTCCTGGGCAAGACCAATAAGAGTTGTCCATCTAGCTGGCATGTTTGGAAGCTTTTCTAGCTCAGGAAGTGTTACTGGTACTTTTCCTTCCAATGCTGAATGTGGTCTTAGAAAGTTAAAGTAAGCAACGAACAAGGTCACAAAAGAAACAGAACCATGTTCTGACCCGAAACCATGAGTGGATCGATAGTTTCCTTTAAAGGTACGATTTAGCCGCTCGATAATTTGTTTGAGAGGTCGATATTCCTTTGATACCTCGTCTTCGTTGGTTAAGCCAATTACCTGAATCACCTCAAACGGGATTTGATGCTGGGCAAAAAAGTGTTGTGCTAATAAGTAAATGGGATTGCCATCGACAACGAAAGTTAGGTTTTCTGGGATTTTCCTAAGCTTTAACAACACTTCGTCTATCGCTTTAATAGCTGTAGCTGTGTCTCGGTTAGGTGACACAGGATAAGAGAGAATGACTTTCTTTACGGCATCAAAAAAGAAAAATAGGTAATGCCAACGGCCATTCACACGGATGTACGTTTCGTCACCGCAGAATTGATCTGAAAGCTCATAAGGATAGTGATCAATATACGGTTTCAACCACAAGGCCACACTATTTTCGTAATTTAAAATGCTTTGACGAGAGATTGAAACACCATGTACGTCTTTCATCAGCGCTGCTGTTTTACGGGCTGAAAGTCCATAATTGACGTGATAAGTCAATATCAATCCAAGCGTATGTGGAGACACATAAATTCTTGATAGATCAACTCGTGGTCTCTTTGGTGAATGCTTCGCTAATGGTTGAAAATCAATGTGAAACTGGCGGTAAATATAGCGAAGTTTAAAGGCTTGAGGATCTTCTTTGAACCGATTTTTCTCTTTTTGAGTCATCGCATTACGTTTATGTTGGTAATAAGAACAAGCGTCGTTTTTACACTTGTACACATGGAAGTCTTTTCTTTCCTTCACTTTTTCAAGTGTTTTTGAACAGTGAGGGCATTTCAGGATTGCTTCCTTGAGATATCGATTTCTCTCACTGAAAAGACATGAACACACCTTACATTGAAATTGTCCTTTCGCTCCATTGTTCGCATACAAATAATCAGATGGAGCACCACACGTAGGACATTTCATTGATGAAGGAACGGGTGTTGAATTCGACCGTCTTTGTACTGGTTTGAGAGGTTTACCTTTAGACTTAAGATGCTCGGTTAATAAAACTTGAAAATCTAGTTTTTTTGGAACTTCAATGATCGGTAGATCATCAACTTGAAGCTTGCGATATGGTTTATTAACTGGAGCCTCAGTCGGTTTATCAAACATGCTCTTCCCTATTAAAAGGGTAAGGAGCGTTCGAATTACTTGTTCTTGGTAGTTTATAAAAGTAAGTAAATAGGTTATAATTTGAGGTAACAACTTGTCACTTTCCTTTCTTTTGGGATGTTGGGTGTGTGGTAACCTCAATTATCTACAAAATTCAGGGGGTGGCAAGTTTTTTGCTTATAAAGCCCTTTAAACTAGGATTTAATAGCCTATTTCTATATAAAGTTTTGACAATACGTTGATAATAAGAGGAGTGAAAACATGCCAAAGCCAAATGTTTATGTAACAAGAATGTTACCTAAGCCCGCCATTGACCTTTTAAAAGAACACTTTCATGTAGAGATTAATCCTAAAAATAGAGTTCTTACAAGAGATGAACTTTTAAAAAATGTTCAAGGAAGAGATGCTGTTGTTAGCTTGTTAACAGACATAATTGATGAAGAAGTACTTACTGCTGCGGGGCAAAAATGTAAGATATTTGCAAATTATGCTGTGGGGTATAATAATATTGATGTTGCAGCAGCTACAGAAAGTGGAATTTTAGTCTCAAATACTCCGGGGGTTTTAACTGACACAACAGCTGATTTAGCTTGGGCTCTCCTTTTTGCCACTGCACGTCAGGTTGTTGCTGCTGATAAATTTATGCGATTAGGACAATACCTAGGATGGGATCCACTATTATTTTTAGGGCAGGATATAACTGGTAAGACATTAGGGATCCTAGGTTCCGGTAGAATAGGCACTGCTACTGCCAAAAAATCAATAGGTTTTGATATGAAAGTTCTTTATCACGATATTAAGCCTAATCCTGACTTTGAAATGGCTGTTCCTGGAAGTCAATTTGTAAATAAAGAAACTCTGCTTAAGCAATCGGATTTTGTTTCTATACATGTGCCATTATTAGAAGCTACGAAACATTTAATTAGTGACAGAGAATTTAAACTTATGAAAAAAACAGCGATTTTAATCAATACAGCAAGAGGCCCTATAGTTGATGAAAAAGCACTTGTTCGTGCTTTAAAAGATGGAGAAATATGGGGAGCAGGTTTAGATGTAACAGAATATGAACCGGATTTTGAATCTGAATTAGCAGAGTTTGATAACGTAGTAATTCTTCCTCATATTGCTAGTGCTTCTATTGAAACAAGAACAATGATGGGCTTAATGGCAGCTAGAAATGTAATTGCTGCATTGAATGATGAATTGCCACCCAACTGCCTTAATCCAGGGGTCTTAAATCATCAACGTTAAATAGTCCGAAAAGGGAAGTTGACTTGGGTCAAGAGTTTCAAGTAAGTTGAAGGTATAATTCATAGAGAGAATTATACCTTTTTTGTTCTATTTAGAATTAGTTGTTAGTAGTTGATACTCTATTGTTCATCGACAAACAAACTCTATTGAAGAGGGGCGGTATAAATGATTACAGCCACTCGAATTTACCACCCTCGCCATGTTTTTTACCATCAAATGACATGGATTTTACCATGTAACGCCAGTGTATTTACCATTGAATAAAAAAGTCCCACAGATTAATAGTTTTATAATCTTGTAGGACTTCTCTTTAGTGTTCAATTAGTTTATTTGTTTTTGAAGTACTCCATGATCACCTTCCTGGAACCCTCCCAAATATCCTGTTCAGTCCAGGTATAAGGCAAAGGCTCCTTTCCATAAACACTCAAAAGTTTTCTTTTTAGCTCTTTAGGAAATGGATACCAGTCATTGTAACCACTCCAATAATAGTACTCTTCTAATTTACGTAGTTCCTTTCTCGTTAAAGTGGCCATATTAAACTTAGCTACCTAATCCATGACGCTCACGTATAGATACTTCTCCGTCTATTAGAATTTGGTATGAATCATGGATAATACGGTCTAGAATAGCCTCCGCAATTGTTTCATTCCCCAATTTTATATGCCAACCACTAGGGTCAATTTGTGAACAGAAAATAGTCGAAGCTATCTTATGACGAGATTCTGTGATTTCTAATAGAATTGCTGCTTCATTCGTTGATAAATCTGTTAGTAACCATTCATCAAGGATGAGTAGATCTACTTTCGTATACTTTTTAATCAATTTTCGATAGCTTCCATCTGCAGCTAATTTTGCGAGAGACAGTTCATCTAATAATTCCGGTAAGCGAATGTATTTAACATTATAGAATTGTCGACAAGCAGATACTCCAAAGGCAGTTGCTAAAAATGTTTTTCCCGAACCAGTAGGTCCTTTCAATATGATATTGTGACTGTCATGGATATAGGTACCGCTGGCCAGTTTTAATATCAAATTTTTATCTAATCTTCGGTCTTCGTGATATTCCATATCTTCGATACAAGCATTTGAGTTTAAAAAAGTGGCTGTATTGATCAAGCGTTGAAGCTTATTACTCTTACGACGGGAATGTTCTAAATCGACAAGTAAACTAAAGCGTTCTTCGAAACTCAACTTTTGAAACTCTTTATTAGTTGATTGTTCCTTATAGGCTTCCGCCATTCCACTTAATTTCAATTCGTGTAGTTTGGTTAATGTCTGCTCATTCATCATTTATCCGTTCCTCCATAGTAAGAAGCTCCACGTGTGAAGCCATAATTATTTTTGCTAATATCTGTTTGACGTTTCAATTCTTGTTCGGCATCACTTTTTTTGTTGTTCTTTAAGATCGTTTGAATACTTTTGACCGTAGGTCTTTTAGTCATAGAAACTACCATTTTGCAAGCACGCTCAATCTCATATTTTGTGTAATTACGCTCAGACTTTTTCAAAGAAAATATAGACTGTAACGCTTGTTTTTCATTTTGCGAAGTATCTAAAAGATAGCGAATAACGCTTAAGGTTGATGCACCAATACTTTCAGCCCATTCTATTGCAGTTTCTGGCGTTTGATCCACGTATAACTTATGATTATCAGGCATGTGGTCACGAAGGGTGGAAGATTGTCCAAACTTCCCGTATAGTCGTTTATGTGATGCCACACGCATATGATTAAAAAAGATTTCAACGAGGTTATCGGAAAGTTTCACCTCGACTTCTCGATTAATATATTCGTACGGCACAGAATAAAACATGCTCTCGATAGAAAGATGATAGTCAGGGCGTACTTTTGTTTTTTTCCATTCAGACATTTTAAAATGTGCGATTGGAAGAGGAGAAAGCGCAAATTTCTCCTCTTCTTCAAATGCTGACAATCGAGAGCCTTTTTTTCGAGTAAAGGGACGGCGATTGAATTCATCTAATTTCTTCCAAACTTCCTCGTTCAATTCATCAATACTAAAGCAATGTGTATTTCTTAATGCTGCTATAATCCATGTAGAGATAACACCAACGGAACCTTCAACACTTGCTTTATCTTTCGGAGTACGAACACGTGCAGGCATAACGACTGTATTATAGTATTCTGCCATTTCTCTGTAGGTAGGATTCAAAATCAATTCACGTGTGGTATGTTTTGTTACACTCGTTTTTAGGTTATCCGGTACAACAATTTGTGTAGATCCTCCAAAATACTTATACGCACTATTGTGAGCATTAATCCATGACTGTGAATCCATTGATAAGCTTGCTTCCGCATAAGAGAATTGACTACAAGGCAAAGTCGCAACGAAAATATAGGCTTTAACCTTCTCCCCAGTATCTCTATCAATGATAAAAGATGTGGAACCTGCCCAGTCAACTTCCATTATTTCACCTGGTTTTCTGCGAATACGCAATGTAGCTTTGTACTTGTCAGCGTACCTGCTATAGTGCCGCAAAAAACTACGGTATGAGTACGGTATTTTTTGACTGGCTCGACATTCAGCTTCATACTCATGATGCAGAAGCGAAAGTGTCACATTAGGTTTGGCCAACTCTTCATGAATATAGTCAAAGTTCAATGGTTTTCGACCAGAAGCCTCCAAGCTCTTCTCTGGAAAAAGAAATTCCTCAATCCACTTATCCGTCATTTCTTCCTCTAATGGACAATCTAATCCTTTCTTTTCGGCTAGGGAAATAACCTCTGTTATTTTTTGGCGAGAGTGACCTGTACTGGCGGCAATGCCCCTAAGACTGATCCCCTCATCGTGCAATTCCAATATCTTTCGATAATGAATCATACAAAAATACCTCCTATATAAAAAATGGCACACTCGAAGGTGTGCTCACTAATTATACAAAAGGCAAACTGGTAAACAGCGTGGCATTTACTGGTACATTCTTTGTCATTAGATGGTAAGAACTATGTCACTGATGGTACATTTCGTTGGCTGTAATCAGTATAAAGCCTCAATTAAACAAAAAAACGACTTATATCCATGTATTTAGTGGGAAATTAAGTCGTTTTTTGATAGGTACTGTATTTTTAAGAAGTTCCTCTAAACATTTTACTCCATAGTAACTTCTTTTAATGGTTTTTCTCTTTCATTAACTTTTCCAAGTGAGAGTAAAACTTTCAGTTCAATTGCCTCTAAAAAAGAACGGGGATCTTTATTAGTTAATTTAAAGACTTTTTCCAATCTATACAGCAGCGTATTTCGATGGATAAATAAAGCCCTGGCAGTTTCACTAATATTTAAATTATGGTTAAAAAATTCTTCTAAAGTATTTACTAATGTATCATCAAAAATTTTATAAATCGGATTATTACCTACCATATTGTGAAAAAAATTATTAATTGTTTTTTGCGGGATATTTTTTAAAAGTAAATCTAAGCCTAAGTCGTCAGCAAAAAAAACATTATTTATAGATTGGTCTAATCCGATTGTAATAGCTTCTAATGCTTCTTCAAAGCTATTTTTTAATGAACATTTACTTTGGCATAATGAACCTATTCCAATAGTGATTTTACAATCAAATGTTTGTGCAAGAATATCATTGATATGATTAGCAATTCTAGTGAAATACATTCGATTTACGTCAAGTGATGTAACTTTATTGATAGGTACAAATACTATAAATTTTGAATCACCAATATATGCTTGAAGATAATCATTTTTTCCGGCAAAAACGAAGTCGATACATTGTAAAACTTGATCAATATACTTTTTACTTTCTTTATAAGTTTCAAACGTTTCGAGATCAACCAAAATTGCAACTTTTGGAGAACTTAAATCGATACCTAAAAGGGAAGCTTGTTGTTTAATTGGATAGTTATTTTCTTCTGAATGATAGATAATATTATGAATAAGATGCTCTTTCATTGTTATTTCTGTTCTGTTTTGTAATTTGGCAAAAGTGTTATTAATCATTGTTTCAGCAGTTACTTTAGTGATTAATGCATATCTTTTAATTTCTTCAGGCGGACCAGAGATACCGATTACACCAATAAGCTTTTTATTCCATTCAAGTGGAAGATTGATGCCACTCTTTGAACCGACGTAAGAACTTTTATTATTGTCATTGATAATTACTTCTTTACAAGTGCTAATTGCTTTATAGGCACCTTCATGATACTCATGAATTCTATTTTTTTCTGTACTCCCGACAATACGGCCATTCGTATCAAACAAATTAACATTATAGCCAATAGCCTGAGAAATCTTATCTACGATTTGTTGAGCAAAAATTGGTCTTAGAGTTATTGTATTTATCTTCACCGTCATCTCCCTCTCAACTTTTAGAATATTATAAATATATTCTAAAAGAAAGAAAGCGTTTTCTTAACTTTTTAAGACGAAACGCTCTTTATTTAGGATGAAAGGTAGTATGCGAAAACAAAATACGTTTATATAGTCTAATTTTTTTATGTCACAACCCAATAATACTTTTAAGCTCTTTTATAAAATTTCTACTTACTGGCGCTTCGGATTGGTCATCCATTTTTAATAGGTAAGTATTGTTAAACCAAGGAGTAATTTCTTTAATTTTATATAAATTTATAACATAACCACGATGGCATCTAAAGAACATATTTGGATTTAGGTTTTTTTCTAATTCAGATAGAAGGAAATGTGTTTTATAGTCTTTTCCGTTAGCCTTAAAATAAACATTTCTTTGTTGTGCATATGCCATCGTAATGTCTTCTTGGTCTAACAGATAAAATTTACCATCCAATTCACCGCTGATGCGGGTAAACAGTTTTTTTCTTTCAATTATTGGAGTTTTTCGTTCACCTAATTCATTAATAGCATAGCGAATAATCTCATTAATATCTTCATCTGAAAAAGGTTTTAGAAGATAACCCTTTGCACCAATCTTAAATGCATCAACTGCATATTCTTCATACGCAGTAATGTAAATAATATAAGGTGGGTCTTCAATTTTTTTTAGATAGCGTCCTAGTTTAATTCCGTCCATCCCTGGCATAGAAATATCCAAAAGAATAATATCTGGTTTTGATTGACTAATAACTTCTAGAGCATCTTCAGTACTCGAACAAATACCTATAATCTCTAATTCCTTAAATTGTTTTAAAGTATATTCAAGCTCCATACATATGTGACTTTCATCATCTACGATCATAACTTGTAATAACAACTTAAGTCCTCCCTTGTTCACACGGAATTTTAATTATAACCAAACTACCCTTGGCTGTATTTTTCAATTCGAAAACGTAATTTTCTCCATATAAACTTTTTAAGCGTCTCTTAATATTTGTAAGACCTATCCCCATAGTTTCATCTTTGGTGTCAGACTTTACAGCTTCAATAATTCTTTCTGGAAATCCAGAACCATTATCCCTTAGTTGAACACTAAATTGATTTTTTTCAATATGCGCGGATATAAATAAATTCATAATGCTGGTATTACCGTTAAAACCATGGTTCATTGAATTTTCAACAAGTTGCTGTAATACAAATGTTGGAAATGGAATATCTAAACAATGATTATTGATTTGGATATCTAAGGCTAATTTATCACCAAAACGAGCCTTTTGAATTGATAAATATAAGTTAATTATTTGCATTTCCTCCGAAAAGGGAAGTAAATCATCATTATTTTTTAAAGTTTTTCTAAAAAAAGCTGCTAAGTTGACGATTAATTCTTGAGCTTTTTTAGGATTCATTCTAATAAGTAATTTAATTACACTCACTAGTGTTGCATTAATTAAATTCCACTATTAAAAATACTCAAAATGTTCAATTATTTACTTCCGTGCATAAAAAAAGTCCTTTATAATGGATAAGTCAGGTGGTAATCCCGTCCAAATCCAATAATAAAGGAACAATCACATGGATAAGATTACACGAAAAACTTCATTTGGACAATGGTTTTCACCAATAAATCTCGAATTATTTGATGATCAGGTGAAAACATTGAAATTAGATTTCTACACGAAAAAACTTACGACGGAATCATTTTTAAAATTATTACTCTACGCCCAGCTCGAAGAAGTAGAAAGTCTTCATGCGCTGAGTGACTGTCTTTTTGATGACCAGCTTCAAAAAGGTGTCAACCTTGATTCGATCAGTATCTCTCAGCTCTCACGGCGTTTGAATGGCATGAATCCAGATCTATTTCAAAGGCTTTTTCTGGATTTAGTCTCGAAAATCCATGCGAAAACACACTACACCAAGCTAATCATGCCGCTAAAGATCATTGATTCAAGCACATTGCCACTTAATTTAACCAATCACAAATGGGCAAAGTTCCGCAAAACAAAAGCGGGGGTAAAGCTACATTTGCGCCTTGTTTTTATGGAAAAAGGGATTTCCTACCCTGAAAAGGCTGTGATAACAACGGCAAAGGAACATGATCGTGGTCAACTAGAAATCATGGTAGATGACAGAGAATGCATGTATGTATTTGACCGCGGTTATCTTGATTATGAGCGCTTTGATCGCATGACTGATGAAGGCTACTTTTTTCTTTCTAGACTACGTAAAAACGCAGTTATACGGGAAGTTTACGAATTTAAACTCCCAGAAAGTTCGGCTGTTTTATCGGATCAAATGATCTTAATTGGAACACCACAAAAACGTGCTGAAAACTACTTTCGCCTTTTAAAAGTAATTGATTCAAAAGGAAATGAACTTCATTTAATCACAAATCGGTTTGATTTAAGTGCTGAAGAAATTTCTGAGATGTATAAGTCACGTTGGGCGATTGAGTTGTTTTTCAAATGGATCAAACAGCATCTCAGCATCAAAAAGTTCTACGGTCAAAGCGAATGGGCAATCCACAATCAAGTGTTTATCGCATTAATTGTTTTTTGCCTACATGTTCTAGCTCAGCACGAAACGAAAAGCAAGCGAAAAACCTTACAAATTAGTCGCTACTTAAAAGCGGCCTTGTGGAAGCCAGCACATATCTGGCTTCGAAAAATTGAAGGAAAAGCCGTTCCATAATAAACAAACTGTCGTCGTCCCTAATGTTTAATTGTAAATAAATGCCAAATGGATGGAGCCACCTTTGCTTAGGTATTTACTTTTTTGGCTCTAAACAGGAAAAACCTTAAGACTGAAAATTCAGTCAAATTTTATGCAACACTAGTGAATTACACTTAATGAATTAAACAAAAAGTGGGGATTTACTTGAGACTTTAAGGCTGAATATTCTGCTCTTTCTAGTAATCTATTTTGTTCATCTAATCGAACGTTATTTAATTGTAGACTTAGTAATTCAGCTAGACCAGTGACGAGCTTTAATTCTGTTAGATTAATTGCTTGTTTTATTTTATATACTTTCAAGAAACCGATAATCTCTTTGTTACATATTAGTGGAGTAATAGCTACATAATTTAATTGACAGTTTCCTTTACAGTGCAATTCGTCTGTGATATTAGCTGTAAAAACATTATTACTTAAGAGCATTTGATTTACATTTTTAGCAAGTGTAGAACTAATTGGTTTTCCTATCTGATGTGCCTCACAACCAGTTCCCATAAAGGCTAGATATTTACTTTGATTAGATATAGCTACACCATCAAATGTACTTACAGAATAAATTATTTTTACAATTGTTTCAGCTGTTTTTTCATTAAATCCTCTTTTTAAAATAGTTAACGTTTGTTTGGCAATATCCAATGCTTTTTCTGCATAGTTCGCTCCATATATATCCTTATTAGATTGAATATTTTTCACAAAACCTAGGAAGAGCGCAATCCCTAAAGAATTTACAAAAATTGAATTAAGACCATACATTCCTACAACGACCTCAGCAATAATTGTAGGTTTAGCTAACCATAAGACTAGTAATTTATGTAGCAATTCAGCGGCTACCCCTGTCAGGAAGGCAATTATAAAGGAGGTACCTTTTTTACCAATCTTTAAATAGACTAGTCCACCTATGAGACCTGCTAAAATATTCCCTATCAAATCAGGGACAATTGTAAATCCACCCATAGTATATCGGTGAATGCCACCAATCAGGCCAGACAATACTCCAACCGTTGGCCCTCCAATAATTCCACCAATAACGGGTCCCACTATTCTACTATTTAATATATCACCATTAACAGTCTCTTGGCCTAAAATATTTCCTAAAATAGAGAGGCCACCAAAAATTAAAATAAATACCCCTTTTTCTTTTGAAGATGGGTCTATAAGAGACGAGCGTCTTAGTGTTAAAGGATAGGCTAATAAACAAATAACTGCCACTATTTTAATGCTCTCTATGAAAAAATGTAATTTCAAAACTGTCCCACCTTTATAGGAATATTCAGTTTTTTGATAAGGTGTAATTACCTAACTTTAAAAAACATAAATCTGTTTTCCTTACTATTATTTTATATGATATAAAATAATATGTACATAGAAAGGGAAATTCTAATTGAACAATATATACAAATATCGCTAAGGATGGTTAGCTATTTTTCTATTATTTAAACGGTAGAGATAAAGGTGGAAAAATATTAAGATAGATAGAAAGAGGGACTTCACTCCAAATTATATCAACGGTTATTATTTATTTAATACACTTTTCGTAAACTTTATTGCTTTTAGGGCATCTTTTGAGAAAAATAGGCTTTTTGAAACAAATTTATTTGTCCCATTGGCTTATTTATTCTCAAAAGCGTGAAGAACCAAGCATTCGCTTGGTTACGACCTAAACGCTGATAGCAACAATCTTTTAGAAAACAAAGTAAAAGGGGGAGTTATTGTGATAAAAAAAATGGAACACACTGCTGTTATTGTAAAGGATCTAGATGAGTCAATTAAATATTATATAGAAATGTTTGGGTTTGAATTACGAACTAGAGGAAAAAATGAACTGAGAGATATGGCATTTTTATTCCATACAGATTATCCACAATTCGAAATTGAATTAATTGAAGATTTAAAAAAAGAAGTGAAATATGAAGAAGTCGGTATTGTTAATCATCTTGCCTTTACAGTAGAGGATATTTTTGCAGCGATTAACTATTTTAAGGAAAAAGGAGTTACTTTTAAATCAGAGACCCCTAATACTGCTATAGATGGAGCGAGAACAATTTTTTTCTATGGTATTAATGATGAGCTTTTGCAGCTTGTTCAACCTACACGTATCTGTTAAAGAACGGTTTTTCTATATAAAATATTTACAATGAAAATCAAATTAAAAATAGTCTATGTTATAAACAAAGGATATTTGCCAGTTACTACCAAAATTAAATGAGGAAGTGCTCCATCTAAGAATGGAATGCTTCTTCATTATAATACTATTTAAGAAGATAAATTATGGATATAAAAATCAATAACCCCTGCAAAGGATGGTAAAACTTAGAATTGATAGAATTTTTCTAAAATTAAATGAAAGATGGTAACCAAGGAAGTAATAGATTATTAGAAATTAAAAATGGTCTTTTGAATTTTTTAAGTGATTCAAATCTAATGTTTAATGAAGAAGTGGACCAAAACAGTTATTTATGATGTTTCATTTGGCTTTTATTTACCAGATTCAGTTGTCCAACCTGATATTATCATTGCAATATGGAGATAATGGACCAGGCGTCCAATATCACAGTAAAACCCATGTTGTTACCTCCAACTGAAAGTAGGAGTAGAAGGGATTAATAAATCTAATGAAGTCCAAGTTATCCATCTTGTTGAACTATAAGCTGAAGCATGTGATATTAAATGACATCAAGGAAGGGAAGTTTTATAGTGTATGATATTGTTATAGTAGGTGGGGGAATTGTTGGTCTATCAACTGGTATGGCATTACTAGAAATGTTTCCTAAATACAAAGTTACCGTCATAGAGAAAGAAAAAGAAGTGGCGATGCATCAATCTGGCCATAATAGTGGGGTAATCCACTCTGGAATTTATTATAAACCAGGAAGTTTAAAAGCTAGATTAGCAAAAAAAGGAAACTGTGAAATTATTAGTTTTTGTGAAAAACATGATATTCCTTATGAACGCTGTGGAAAGTTAATTATCGCTACAAAAAAACAAGAATTACCACTCTTATCTGCATTATATAAAAGAGGACTTGAAAATGGAATTGATTTACATCGGATGGGTTTAAATCAATTTAAAGAAATTGAACCATTTGCTGAAGGGTTAGAAGCTATCCATGTACCGAGTACTGGGATTGTTAATTTCAAACAAGTTGCTAAAGCTTTTGCTCGTATTATTAAAGAGCATGGTGGAGAAATTATGCTTTCAACGGAAGTAATTGCAGTCAACAATATGCATGACGGAGTAGAATTAAAAACATCAGAAGGGATAATCAAAGCTAAGCTAGTTATTAATTGTGGTGGTCTTCACTGTGATCAGATTGCCCAAAAAGCGAAAATTTCTACAAACGTGAAAATCGTCCCATTCAGGGGGGAGTACTATCAACTAAAAGTAGAAAAGAGATATTTATGCAAGCATTTAATTTACCCTGTTCCTAATCCAAACTTTCCTTTTTTAGGTGTACATTTTACGAGAATGATTGATGGTCGAATTATGATAGGTCCAAATGCCGTATTGGGATTAAAGCGAGAAGGCTATAAAAAAACAGATATTCATTTGAGAGATATTACAGAAACACTAATGTTTCCGGGATTTTGGCGTGTTGCAGGCGCAAACTGGCAGGAGGGACTTAAAGAAGTTGTCCGCTCATTAAGTAAAAAAGTATTGGTGAAAGAATTGCAACGTTTCATTCCAGATGTGAAAAAAGAAGATATCATGCCAGCAAAGGCCGGAGTACGTGCACAAGCTTTAAATAGAAATGGCAAACTAATTGATGATTTTCATATGATCCATAACCAACGTATGGTTAATGTTCTCAATGCACCATCACCTGCGGCAACCGCTAGCATTGAGATTGGCCGTTATATAGCAATTGAAGTAAGTAAAGTATTTAAACCGATAGATATATTATAGAATAAATAAAGGAAATAGATAATAAGGAAGTGATTTGAAAATGTCAATTGAAGATGTAGGTTGGCAGTTGTTTCGCTTTATCCTAGATGTTGCTAGTGGAAAAAAGAAGACTTGGGCTGATCAATGGGGACTACACAACGATTTAACTTTATTTAATCCTGGACCAGTAACGTAAAATTTTAAAAAGGGTAGAGAGATTAATTGTTTACAGTTAATCTCTTTTAGTAATGGAAAAGTAATTTTACGTAAGCTTTTGTTTAGGAAGTGATTGAATAGTCATGCGAAGTTATTTAATTTTACTAATGTGTGTTTTATTTTTAATTCAGTATTTTCTACAGCTTTATTGGTTAGAGTCTATAGTTGTGTTTTTGGTCTTATTAGCCTTTATAGCTAGTGCAACAAGTTCGTCAGGGTTTCCAAGGATAATCAGTATCTTTATGATGGTAGTAGGGTTAATGCTAGAATTTCAAAAGGGTTCTGGTCTAGAAGGCATTAGCCAAGGAATACTGTTAATACTCCCACTCCTATGTTTAGTTACTCTATCACCACTTCTATCGGTACCATTAAAGTTAGAAGGATATTTTGAAGCTGTGAATGCACTTTTAAGAAATTTGATCCATTATCCAAGAAAGTTGTTTGCTGGAATAACCACTTCGTTATTCATCTTAAGTCCGATCTTAAGTTTGGGTTCTGTTAGGGTGATTAATGAGTTTCTATCTGCACTTAAACTACCGTCAGCTATAACAGCTAAAAGTTATCTTGTAGGCTTTTCTACTGCAATCATGTGGTCACCATATTTTGGCTCAGTCTCTTTAGTTCTGTACTATTTGGGCATGCCGGTTGGTCAATATATTTTATATGGGATTGGGTTGTCCCTTCTTTCATTAATTGTAGGAAATTTTTTGTTTTTCATTTGGGAACGAAAGCACCCTTTATTAAAGAAAGAAATTCCTGAAGCGGTACTAGAAACTCAGCATAGGAGCCAATTAATAAAGCTAACTATGTTCGTTAGTATTCTCATCTCATCATCTCTCATTATTGAACATCTAACAAAATGGTCGATGATTGTTATTGTTTGTGTAATCTCAATCATTCAACCTTTAGTGTGGGCGATAATAAAGAATAATGGTTGGAAAAGGCTTTATCCCCAGTGGATAACCTTTAAAGATGTATCTGTCCCAATTATGAATAATGAAATTATGTTATTTACAAGTGCTGGATTGTTAGGGCATGCAATTCAAGATACTAGTATTGCAAATAACTTAAGTTATTTATTAATAAATATTGCTGAAAAATCTATCTTCTTATTTGCCTTCTCTGTAATGACCATCATTTTAGTAGTTACATTTATTGGAATACATCAAATTGCAGTGATCACAGCTCTTGCAATGCAACTAAGTCCAACAGAATTAGGCATAAGCACCTTATCGCTTGCAATGTTACTGCTACTTTCATGGGCGGTATCTTCGGCATTAAGCCCTTTTTCTGGTTTAAATCTGATGGTAAGCAGACTATCGGGACTGTCAGGCGTTCAAGTGGGGCTACGAGCAAATGGGTTACATTTATTAATTTTATCGATCATAGGTATTGGTATCTTTATGCTTGTTGCTTAATTGTAGCTTTTAGCTTTTATGATTTAAGGAAAAATGATGAAAAAATAAGAATAACGATAAAAACTAATCATGATTGACGCTTTCATGGTTAATGTTTTCGTTTACATGGTTTAAATTGCGATTTGAAAAATTGTCACAAAAGTTTCATAATTAAGTTACCAAATGGAAAGAAGGTGGCTTATAATGAAAAAATTCTTTTCAACTTTCGCAAACATAGTTATCGAATCTTTTGAAATTCTAGAAAAAACAGACAAATATATGGAACGTTAATAACAACTTCTCCGTCAATACTGATGGAGGAGTTTTTGTTTTAGGTAAGTAAGATTTATTTCTTAGAATTAACAGATGTAAATAAACTTTCAATTGGTTTTTACACCATGAATTTGATTTGATGTTAGCATGTAAAAATGAATACCTACTGAAAAAAACCTTACTTTCACAGGAACGGGTTCAGTTTTGGGAGAGAAAATACCAAATAACGTACTAAATCGCATATGATTTGGTACGCTTATTTTTATTGATATATCAGTGTTTTGTTGGTTTTATCACTAATTTTAGCAAGTGAATTAGTACTTCTTTTAAACGTTGGACATAAACTTATGTTCCCCTTCCATTTTATATGCTAAAAGTTGTTCTAATTACTTTGTTAATTGAACACTATAATTTTGTAGGAATTATGGGATTAAATGTTAAAATAAGAATAAGTAAATTCTTATTCAACTAACGAAGCATTAAATTGAAGAACGATAACTGAAAATTCTACTTATGAAGTTTTAAGCAAATCAAAAATCTGTTCGGGGGGACTAAAATTGAGTAGAGGTTTATAACTTAATTGAAGAAGGCGAGGAATATATGGTTTCCTTTAAATCATTCAGGGAAGATGAAGAATTTGGTTATGTCTATAAATTGGAGCAAATTAGTAATCAAGAGGAATATCAGTTGCGAGGAAAGGGATGTATAAAGTAAGTTTCCTTAAAATTTGATTATTAAACAAACGAATGCATTAGAGAAATTTTGTCTTTTTTTTAGCTAAAGGTGTGGATAAAATATATAAAATGCAGAAAGTGGATGCTATAATAATATTAAAAATAGAAGGGTGGTGCTTGGAGTGAAATGGTCCGAAGTTAGAAAGTTATATCCTAATCAATTTGTAAAATTAAAATCATTATCTTCTCATATCAAAGGTGGGCAAGAAATTATAGATGATATGGCTGTGATATCACCTGTACCAGATGATATGGCAACCAAGGAATTATTGAAATCAAAAGGTGATGAATTAGTCTATCATACAATACATGAAAATATTGTCCTTGAAATTCGTCAAGATGTAGGGTTAAGGAGATTTGACTACAATGAAAATTAAATATAAATATGGATTACTTTTAGTTGATATTAGTTTGACGTTCAAAGGAAAAAGCATAGTAATTGAGAATATGGTGGTAGATACAGGGGCAGCTAGAACACTTATTTCACAGAATGTTGTAGAAGAAATTGGTCTAGGAGTAGATTTACAGGATAGAATTGTCACTTATTATGGAATTGGTGGAAAAGAGCACGCTTTTAGGAAACGAGTCGACTTAATTCAAATTGGCGATTTTACAGCAAAAGAAGTGGAGTTAGATTTTAATGATTTTGGATATGACGATATCAATGGTTTACTAGGCTTAGATTTGTTAATGAAAGCCGGTTACATTATTGATTTGTCAAAACTACAAATGAATAAAAACAACTAAGGGACCTTTGATAATTATTTATATATTGGGTCCTTTTTATGTTAAATTATTTTCAACGGAAGCGATAGCGGAACAGAGCTGTTGCTTCTTCAATTATTGAGGTTAGTTTAGGATTAAAACAGATATTACCACAATTCAACTATCTAATTTCTATATATAGACTTCCGTAAGTTGCTTTTGTAAAAAGGAGATTTTAGATATGAAAGGCAAACCGTGGGTTTGGATTTTGTACATTACTTTGTTCTATTATTTAGTTAGTATATTCTATGTAGAGGTGTCAATGTATCACCTTTTGCCCCCTGACCAAGGTGGTATGAGTTTTTGGATGAAGTTTGGGTTTGTATGGAAAAACTCCATAAGCTTTTATGGGATAATGATATTATTAATTTCCTTTTTTCTTTATTTAGTATTCTTATACAAACGAAAACAACAAACTTATTAAAAATAAGGATGCTTTACTAAAAATCAAGGAGGAACTAAAGGTCTTTTAATTACATTAATTTTACCCTATTTAGTAAAATACAGCACGGATAGGTAACTTTTAAACTAAACGCACAGATTTTAAAATCTGTGCGTTTTTGTATGCCAATTATAGTGTTAATTAGAATGGAATTAGGATGCTAAACACATTGTTAATTAACTTGTGAATTAACGTTTTCCCTCCCTAAACTGAACCCGTTACTTTCACAGTAAGGTTTTTTATTAATAATCAATACCATTTATCTTCAAGTGAGCACGGAAAATCTCTATCATTGACGGGATGTCTTGATTTTTCGGCCATTTATCAGGACTCCATATCTCTGATTCCTTCAAAGCTCTAGGGCAATGGATAAAGCATTCCTCGACGTCTACCCCGATGCCAAGTAGTGGAGGTTTACCCTTTATGTTCATTTTATCAAGAATGTCATTATTTTTTATGATCGTAGCTTTCCCGTTCACGCGCAGTACTTCGTCAAAACCTGGGATTAGAAAAATTAAGCCGACATGAGGGTTAGAAAGAATATTTAAAATTGAATCAAGCCGTTTATTTCCAGGACGGTCTGGAATGACGAGCTGGTGATCATTCAATACATAAATAGAACCTGGTTGGTCTCCTCTTGGGGAAACATCACAGTTGCCTTTAGGATCAGAGGTGGCAAGAAATAGAAGGGGTGATGCTGAGATAAATTTTTTACATTGCTCGTCTAGTATTGTAATGGTTTTATTTGCAACGAGCTCGTGTGGAGTACCGATGAGTTCCCTAAGCTCTTCTTCTGAAGTAATCGAAGTCTCATGAAAATTTACTTTCTCCATTAGGCAAACCTCTTTTCTCATAGTCATTGAAATTAACTTAACATAATAGCCGTTTGAAAACTAGTGATTTAAAACAAGTAGTGAACATTAGGTGAAGCTTTTTAAAAAAATATTGACTAATGGGTAGTATGGATTTATAGTACATATATACGACATTGATAATCATTATCAAGAAAGGAGTGGGGAATATGGGACGACTTTTTACCCAAAATCTAAATATTGGTTATGGAGAAAGTTTAATTGTAAAAGAACTAAGTGTGGAAATCCCAGATAAGAAAATTACAACCATTATCGGTTCGAACGGGTGCGGTAAGTCTACGCTTCTAAAAGCAATTACTCGTATCATCACCCACCAATCTGGAGAAGTGGTTTTAGATGGCAAAAATATCTCGAAAGAAAGTACAAAGCTTCTAGCAAAAAAAATGGCGATTCTTCCGCAAACACCTGAAAGTGCCAGCGGCTTAACTGTTGGTGAATTGGTGTCCTACGGACGTTTTCCTCACCAAAAAGGATTTGGACGGTTATCGAAAAAAGATTATGAAGTGATTGATTGGGCACTTGAAGTTACAGGAACAATTGACTTTAAGTATCGACCTGTTGATGCTTTGTCAGGTGGTCAACGTCAACGTGTATGGATTGCGATGGCTCTTGCGCAAGAAACTGAAATTATCTTTCTAGATGAACCCACAACGTATTTGGATATGGCGCATCAGCTTGAGGTACTAGAGCTTTTACAAAATCTAAATAGAGAGCAAGGCCGAACAATTATTATGGTTCTTCATGATTTAAATCAAGCTGCTCGGTTTGCAGATTATATTATCGCTCTAAAAAATGGAGAGATAGTAAAGGCTGGTAACTGTGAAGAAGTTATCAACCATCATATCTTGAAAAAAGTGTTCAATATTGATGCTGAGATCGGTAGAGACCCGAGAACAAATAAACCAATGTGTATTACCTATAACCTACTTAGAGGAGAAATGACAGATGAAAAAATTATTAATTCCATTTATGCTCGTACTGGTACTGCTTATTAGTGCGTGTGGCAACAATAAGGAAACAAACACAGAAGTAAAAGAACCTGAGGCAACGGAAGTCGCAGCAGAAGTAGAAGTAGAAACTAGCAGCGATACAATTATTTATCAATCAGAAAACGGTCCTATTGAAGTCCCAGCTAATCCTGAGCGAGTAATTGTCCTTGCTACGTTTGCTGGAAATGTGTTAGCTTTAGACGTAAATCTTGTTGGTGTTGATCCATGGTCAAAAATGAACCCACGTTATGATTTAGTTGATGTAGAAGAAGTTACCGATGAGAGCTTAGAAAAAATTATTGAACTAGATCCAGATTTAATTATTGGTCTTTCATATGCGAATAATGTAGACAAATTAAATGAGATCGCTCCTACTGTAACCTTTACTTACGGGGCATTAGGTTATTTAGAGCAACATTTAGAAATTGGGAAACTGTTAAATAAAGAAGCAGAAGCACAAGCTTGGATCGATGATTTCAAATCACGTGCAAATGCTGCAGGAGAAGAAATTCGCTCGAAAATTGGTGAAGACGCAACGGTTACTGTTGTTGAAAACTTCGACAAAGAACTTTATGTTTTCGGTGACAACTGGGCTCGTGGAACAGAAATTCTCTATCAGGAAATGAATTTAAAGATGCCTGATAAAGTGGTTGAATTAGCTTTAGAGCAAGGTTATTACGCATTGTCATTTGAAGTATTGCCAGAAGTTGCAGGCGACTATATTATTTTCAGTAAAAATTCAGACTCTGATACTTCGTTCCAAGAAACTGAAACATACAAAAATATCCCAGCAGTTCAAAAGAATCAAGTGTTTGAAGTAAACGCAAAAGAATTTTATTTTAATGATCCGCTAACACTAGAATTTCAATTAGAATTCTTCATTAATCATTTTCTTAAAAACTAATTTCACAATACCTTGAGGGTGATCCAGAAGGCATATCTCACTAGTAAATAATATACGGTCCTAAAAAAATGGACTTATGTTGTTTCTACAAGAGATTTGTTCTCTCCTAGACCACCCTCTTTCCTTATTCTATAAAAGAAAAGATGATAACAGATGACAAAAGTAAATCAACGTTCGATGCCCTTTATATACAAACTACTATTAGGATTACTTGTGCTCATAAGTATGTTTTTTTTGTCGCTTGTTTTTGGTGCCGCTAACATTACCGTCAAAGATGTCTGGCAAGCAGTAGCCACGAATATGACAAATGATCAGATTTTAATTATCAGAGAGATTCGTTTGCCACGTGAGGTTGGAGCTATTTTGGTTGGAGCCGCTCTTGCGGTTTCAGGGGCGATCATGCAAGGAATGACAAGAAACCCACTTGCTGACCCAGGGTTGTTTGGTTTAACTGCAGGAGCAAATGCAAGCTTAGCAATTGCAATTGCTTTTATACCTTCATTAAATTACTTTGGGATCATGATTGCTTGTTTTATTGGAGCAGCCGTTGGAGCAGTGATGGTATTTGGTATCGCCGCCATGAAAAAGGGTGGTTTTTCTCCATTTCGAATTGTCTTAGCTGGCGCGGCAGTTTCTGCTTTCTTATATGCAATCGCACAAGGGGTCGGTATATTCTTTAAAATTTCAAAAGATGTGTCAATGTGGACAGCTGGAGGGTTGATTGGGACAACATGGAGTCAGCTTCAAGTCATTATCCCGTTTGTTGTTATAGGAATACTTATTGCACTTTCGTTATCTAGACAGCTTACAATCCTTAGCTTAAACGAAGAAGTTGCTGTCGGACTTGGGCAAAACATTAACCTCATTAAAGCAATCCTTTTTATTGTGATTATTTTACTTACGGGGGCTGCAGTTTCTCTTGTCGGTAATATGGCTTTTATCGGGTTAATGGTTCCTCATATTGTTCGTGCCTTTGTTGGCACTGATTACCGCTATATTATTCCGATGTCAGCAATCATTGGTTCAACCTTTATGCTGTTAGCAGATACATTAGGACGAGTCATTAATGCACCCTACGAAACGTCAGTCGTGGCAATTGTTGCAATCATGGGACTACCATTTTTCCTATTGATTGTCCGTAAAGGAGGCAGGGAGTTCTCATGATCCATCCAAGCATTGTAAAAAAACAGAGGATCGTTTTAGCTATTTTAGTTGGACTAATTCTCCTAACCGTCGTGATTGGGATGGCTTCAGGATATTCCGCGTTATCCTATCAAAGATTATTACCGACTCTTTTAGGTCAAGGAACATTTAAAGAAGAGTTTGTTTTGTTTTCGGTTCGTCTGCCAAGGATTGTGATTACATTATTAGCAGGGATGGCTCTAGCCTTGTCGGGTGCCATCTTGCAAGGCGTTACGAGAAATGACTTAGCCGACCCAGGGATTATTGGGATAAATTCTGGTGCGGGTGTCGCGATTGCTGTTTTCTTTTTATTTGCTCCGTTAAAAGTAGGTTCCTTTGTTTTCTTACTTCCGGTAGTAGCATTTAGCGGTGCTTTTGTCACTGCGACACTTATTTATCTACTTGCCTATGATAAGAAAGTCGGTCTTCAGCCGATAAGGTTAGTGCTTATCGGGGTCGGTTTTTCAATGGCATTATCTGGTGTGATGATTGTCTTAATCTCATCAGCGGATCGCTTTAAAGTAGAGTTTATTGCAAAATGGCTCGCCGGTAACATTTGGGGAGCGGATTGGCCATTTATCTGGGCATTACTTCCATGGTTAGCTATCCTAATTCCTTTCACGTTATACAAAGCGAATCGCTTAAATCTTCTTGGACTTAGCGAACCAATAGCAGTTGGAGTCGGTGTTTCAATTGAAAAAGAACGGATTGTCTTATTGCTAACGGCTGTTGCGCTTGCTGCTTCAGCGGTTTCTGTAACGGGAGGAATTGCCTTTATTGGACTTATGGCCCCTCATATGGCAAAAGCCTTAGTCGGTCCTAGAAACCAATTATTTCTGCCAGTTGCGATTTTGTTAGGAGGATGGCTCCTATTGTTTGCAGATACGGTCGGTCGGAATTTAATTGAACCAGAAGGAATAGCCGCCGGTATTATGGTTGCATTAATCGGTGGACCTTATTTTATGTATTTATTGTTAAAGAAATAGGCTATCAGAAGAGGCTGAGGAAAAAGAGACTTTTTCCTCAGCCTCATTCTAGCTAGATTACTTTGAAATAAATAGTATACTTAGTTTGTAAATTTTACATGTATCTCAACCACTTCTGATCTACTACCAATGCGAAATGGTGGACCCCATATGCCGTACCCTGAAGACACAATGGTGTGAAGAGTATCTTTTGTTAGAAGGCCATAATGATTTTCATAGATCGCATTTGTGATGAGGTTACCAGGAAATACCTGTCCTTTATGTGTGTGGCCGGACACCATTAGATCCACTCCAGCAGCACTGATTTCATCAAATTCTCTTGGTTGATGATCTATTAAAAAGATAGGCTTGGTCTTCTCTAAATTAGACGTTAATAAAGCAATATCTTGTCTTTCTTGATCTGAGTAATCTTTTCGACCGACAATGTAAAATAAATCGTTATAATTAAACACTTCATCTATTAAAACTTCAACATCTATTTGATTCATCTCCTCAATAAATATTGGAATATCATTTCCGTAATATTCATGGTTACCAAGGACAGCGTAAACACCCAGCGGAGCAGCTAGGCCCGCTAATGTTTCACCAATATTATGTTTTAAATAGGGGTCAATACTGTTGTCTAGTACATCTCCTGCCAGAAAGATAAGATCAGGTTCTACTTGGTTCGATAGGTTGATCAAGCGGTTAATAAACCTGTTACCAATCGTTTCACTAATATGGATGTCTGAGATTAGCAATATCTTTAAATCATCCATTTCCGATTCTTTCTGAATTTCCACATCGTAACTAACGACTACCGGGTTCCACATATTATAAGACCCATAGGTAAACACAAATAGATAGAAAGCAATTATCCCAAAGCCAAACCATTTCAAGCCTCTTTTTTTATTTAAAAAATAGATCAAATTGAGAATTGGAAAGATCAATAATCCGTACCCAAAAAAGATTAGCCATACATAACCAATCCAGTTAAATAATTGGAAATCAAGGAACTGACCGATAAAAAAGGAAATAGACACAAAAAACATGGTGAAATAGTATGATTTTTTGTATGTGAAACTTAACGTAGATTTGAGCCAAATCCACCCATTGTAAGCAACATAATAAGCAAGTAAAAAATAAATCAATAGGAAAGCAATAAATATTATCGGCACTTCTTTCGTACTCCTTTATAAAAATATTTCATTGTTAAATAGAGAAGGGTTAATAATTATACTTACTCCCAACTTATATGTCAGGAAGAGATTTGTATAAGGATATTTTTTCTAACTCCAACACCAGTGTAACCGACCACTTCATTATCGTTACTTAAGAAAGGTAACATAGTAGTGTGAACTAAATATGAACAACTACCACAATGAGAAAATATTAGACTTTTCCAACAGTAATGCCAAATGTGTTAATTTAAGAACCTAACGGAGAGAGACTATTTTACCATATGGATTTTTTTTGGATTATCGGTTATAATACTGTAATGCTGTTAGATTGCATAAAATTTATTTAGTTCTGTTAATATGTTACTGACTTTAATGAGGAGCCTACTTTAGGTTCCTTTCTTCCGTTGAAAGATAAAAAATGTATTTGGAAAGGGGAATGGATATGGCTAGTGCCAAACTGAAACTGAAAGAGTTATTAGTTAGAAATAAGTTCATGTGGACAGCTGTCTTTTTGTTGTGGATAAAAACTTATGTCATTTATAAAGTTGGTTTTAGAATTTCGTCTGAAAAACTATTGCAGGAATTTTTATTATTCATAAACCCGCTTAGTTCAGCAGTTTTCTTATTAGGATTTTGTTTATTTTTTAGAGGGAAATTAAAGTACATCATGGTTATTTTAGTAAGTTTATTTGCAACGATTGTTCTTTATGGCAATCTAGTATACTATCGCTTTTTTTCCGACTTTCTAACGTGGCCAGTGTTGTTTCAAACAGGTAATGCAAAAGATTTACAAGGTAGTGTGTTTGAGCTAATGAGTCCACTAGATCTGTTTTTACTAGTAGATGTCATGATTCTTCTAATTTTATTCTTGAAGAGTAAGAGACCTGTGGCAGAAACGATTAAATATGAAAAGATTGGTTTATTTGCTACAGCATTGTTACTTTTTATCGTTAACTTGACGATTGCACAAATAGAGCGTCCGCAATTATTAACACGGGCATTTGATCGAGAAATGCTGGTGAAAAATATCGGTACGTTTAATTATCATATTTATGATGCTTTTATTCAGTCTAAAGCTAAGACTCAACGTGTTTTTGCTAGTAGTTCTGATATTCTGGAAGTTAGAAACTACACGATGTCTAATTATAAAAAACCAGATGCGACTATGTTTGGGATTGCGCAAGATAAGAATATTATTTTGATTTCGATGGAATCAATCCAAAGCTTTGTTATAAATAAGGAAGTTGATGGAGAAGAAATTACACCTTTTCTAAATAATCTTATCAAGGATAGTTATTATTTTGAAAACTTCTATCATCAAACATCGCAAGGAAAAACATCAGATTCTGAGTTTCTTGTCGATAATTCATTGTTCGGTAAAGATAGCGGCGCTGTATTTTTTACTCATTCCGGAAATGAATATAATGCACTTCCAGAAATTTTGAAAAGTAAAGATTACTATACTTCTGTTATGCATGCAAACAATAAAAGCTTTTGGAATCGTGATTTGATGTATGAGGCCTTAGGGTATGATCACTTCTTTGATATCGCATCATACGAGGTGACTGATGAAAATTCAATTGGTTGGGGTTTAAAAGATGCTGATTTCTTTGAGCAATCGATCGCACATCTAAAGTCGCAGCCAACACCTTTTTACACGAAGTTTATTACATTAACAAACCACTTTCCCTTTGAATTATCTGAAGAAGACCAATTTATTGATGAGTTAGATACGAATAGTCGCACATTAAACCAGTATGTAACGACAGTGAGATATATGGACTATGCGCTTGAAGTCTTTTTCGATCGATTGAAAGCAGAAGGGCTTTATGAGAACGCGGTTTTTATCCTTTATGGCGATCATTATGGAATTTCAGATTATCACAATAAAGCAATGAGTATGTTCTTAGAAAAGGAAGAGATTACCCCTTTTGATAGTGTGCAGTTGCAGCGTGTACCTATGTATATTCATATACCAGGTCATGTAAACAATAAGACATTACAGACTGTTAGTGGGCAAATCGACGTAAAGCCAACGATTTTGCATATGTTAGGAATTGAAGATCGAAATGAAATTCAATTTGGAACAGATCTTTTCTCACCTTATCGTAAATCGTTTGTCGTGTTACGAGACGGAAGCTTTGTAACAGACACACATGTTTATACGAAAGATACGTGTTACTTAAAAAACACAGGTGAAGAAGTCGAAATGACTTATTGTGAACCTTATCGACAAAAAGCAAAATTAGACTTACATTATTCGGATAAAATGATTTATGGTGACTTGTTACGATTTGATTTAGATAATTAGAGATATAAAAAATAAGGAAACATGGCATTAAACCATGCTTCCTTTTTTTGTAATTTTAGGTAATTTATTTTTATGTTCAAAACGACCGAGCATGATTGCTAAGATGGAGCCCGTGAGAAACAATGCAATACATAAAATAGTGTAAGGAACGGTTGCTGGTAAACCAGGGAAGGTAACAATGAGTGATCCAAAAACTAAACCGATCATAACGGAGTAAGTTAATGTACTGAATTGAAGTAACAAGAATTGGACTAACTTGCTCGTAATAATAATCCCAAAGACTATTCCTAAACCGGTAACGAGAATAACTGTCAAGTTTAAGGTTGAAATGGCATTAATGACAGTCGGATAAACACCCAGTAGTAGGAAAATTAAAGAACCGCTAATCCCTGGTAAAATCATGGCCGAACTAGCAAGCCAACCAGAGAAAAATAGAAATATATACTCACTCAAGCTTAAGTTTGTCCAAATTTCTTGCATGCCACCTTCATGAATTAAGCTAGTAGACGCAACCAGTATAGCAGCTATTATTAATAATGTGTAATGACTAACTTGAAATGTCTTTTTGTAATTTGCTGTTCGGAGCAGAAATGGGATTATCCCTAAAATTAGCCCATTAAAAAAGAAAAATAAAGGTTGGGAATGATTGATGATGAGCCACTCAATTAAACGACTAAAGCTCACTAACGCAATCCCAATACCAAGTAGTAGTGGAGCTAAAAATAATAAGTGTTTTCGCCAGTCTTTACTAAACACACCATTAATAGATGCAAGTAGTTCATGATAAATACCTAAAACCATTGCAATTGTACCACCACTAATTCCGGGGATTAAGTCAGTAATCCCCATAATAATACCACGAATAACATTTCGCATAATGTTGTTCATATCTCCTTTTAAGAAAATTTACATTTTTTCACAATTGTTAAAAAGTCTAAAGCAATCAATAATGTACGTAGATTTAAATATACAGTATCCAGTTATGTTCTAGCAATTATAAAATAATGTAAAGTTGAGCTTAAATCATTATAACGTATTAATGAATTTCATAATTCCATAGTATCGCCATATCAGACTATATGTAGTCTGTTATGGCTCGTTTTTGGTAATTATGAAATTCACTCGTATGAAAAGGTATTTAAGTAAAAGAATAGAAGGGACTTACTTAACATTAATAATTTAACTTGGAGTGTGAATCCATTTGTTATTAGTATTACTAATAGTCCTTGTTTTTTTATCTGCCTTCTTTTCATCTGCAGAAACAGCATTTTCAAGTGTTAATCAAATTCGTTTAAAAAACTATGTAGAGCAAAAACGGAGTGGGAGTATGAAGGCTCTCTATATTTCAGAGAATTTTGACCGTGCACTATCAACAATCCTAGTTGGAAATAACATCGTAAATATATCGGCCGCGACGATCTCTGCAAAGTTAGCTACAGACATTTTTGGGGCAACTATTGGTTTACCCCTAAGTACGTTTGCAATGACTGTCATTATTCTAATTTTTGGTGAAATCCTACCTAAATCTTTTGCAAAAGAACATGCAGAACAATTCGCCTTAAAAATTGCGGGAATTTTGCTTTTTCTAATGAGAGTACTAAGTCCAATCATTTGGTTTTTCATTAAGTTAAAAGTATTGGTTTCCAAAGTGATGAAACAAAAGGATGATTTACCTACATATACCGAAGAGGAAATAAAAGAATTATTAAACCTTAGTGAAGCTGAAGGTGTTATCGACAAAAAGGAAAACGAACTCGTGCATCGTTCTCTAAATTTTAACGATATAAGTGTCAATCAAATATTTGTTCCAAGAATAAATGTTATAGCCATTGACATAAATCATCCTATTGAAGAGATAAAACAAATCTTTTTAAAGGAACGTTACTCGAGAATACCAGTCTACGAAGAGCATGTTGATAATATCATTGGAATTCTATCTGAAAGGGAGTTTTTAGGTAAACTTGTTCAAAAAGATGAAATAACGATTAGAGACCTTTTGAGAAAACCTACGTTTGTTATTGAAACTTTAAAAATAGCCGACCTTTTACCGCAATTGCAAAAAAATAAAACACATATGGCGATCGTTATTGACGAATTTGGAGGTACAGCAGGTATAATAACGATGGAAGATATTTTAGAAGAATTAGTTGGGGAGATTTGGGATGAACATGATGAAAAGATAAGTGTCATGAACCAAATTGATCAGGATAATTATGAGTTTTTTGCGGAGTTTCCGTTGAGACATTTTGCAAAAATCATGAAAATACCTACTCTAAATAGCTCTTACCAAACTTTAGGAGGTTGGGTAATCGAAAAGTTTGAACAAGTTCCGAACCAAGGGGATGAATTTCAATACGAACATTTAACAATCATGATTAATGAAATCGAAAATAGAAGAGTAAAAAAAGTCTTGGTGAAGCTAAATCAAAAGCAGTAATAGCTATAGATTTCGATATAACCAATTTTGGGAGAGAGACATGGAAGATTTAATTATCTTATTAAAGTATTTATTTTTAGGGATTTTTCAAGGTATAACAGAACCTATTCCTGTATCATCTAGTGGTCATCTTATCTTGCTTCAAGAATTAATTGGTGTTGAGCTTGGAGGGTTAACCTTTGAAGTAATCGTCAATTTTGCTTCATTAATTGCGGTATTAATGATCTATCGCGACTCAGTTTCCAAACTTTTCTTAGGTGCTACGCATTATCTAATTCGAAGGCAGAAAAAAGATCAGGAAGATTTTCGCTTTGTCATGTATTTAATTATTGGGACAGTACCAGCTGTGATCATAGGGCTATTATTAGGAGATAAAATTGCGGAACATTTAACAGGGGTAAAGGTAATTGGAGCAACTTTACTTGTAACAGGTATAGCACTGTGGCTCATTCGTAATCTCCGCGGCAGAAAAAATGATTCAGATCTATCAATTAAGGATGCGGTTATTGTCGGACTTGCTCAGGCTGTTGCGCTCATTCCTGGGATTAGTAGGTCGGGTGCTACAATTGTTGCAGCAATGGCACTTGGAATGAAACAAGAAACCGCTTTGAAATTTTCCTTCCTTCTCTATATTCCAGTGAGCGTAGGAGGAATCGTTTTAGCCATATCAGATTTATTAAAAATGCCTAATATCACTGATTTACTAGTTCCATACCTAATTGCCTTTGTCGGCTCGCTGGTGGCATCTTATTTTTCGCTAAGGTGGTTTATGGGGATTATGGCTAGGGGCAATTTAGTTTATTTTTCAGTTTATTGTTTTGTTGTAGGAACACTAGCAATCTTAGTATTTTAAAGTAGAAAAAAGGGGACATGGATATCATGTTCCCTTTTTTACATATGAAATTGCGCTTTATGCAAGAAATTGACGGTTGGTTTTACGTTTAAATAACTCTCTGAAAATTATCTTGATCAACATTAGTTTCTTGAATTTCGACGATTACCTTTTGAATACGACGATTTCGAACGTCTTCTATATAAATTTGAAAGTTTCCAAAAAGCATCGTTTCTCCCTTTTTAGGAAGATACCCTAAATTTTCTGAAACCCAACCGCTTAAAGTATTGGAGGAGGTTTCAATTTCACTGATATTTAAGGTTTCACAGAATGTTTCAATTGGTGTTCTTCCATTTAAACGAATTTTAGTTTCACTTATATTCTCGACTAGAACTTCATTTTCATCAGTCTCATCCCAAATTTCACCAACAATTTCTTCTAAGATGTCCTCAATTGAAATAATACCAGAAGTTCCACCATACTCATCTAGGACAATAGCAAGATGAACTTTGTTTTTCTGTAATTCTTTTAATAAATTTGATATTTTAACAGATGAAATGACAAAATAAGGTTTCCTAAGAATAGCTGTTATTTCAAAACTGTCATGGTTTTGTACATACTGTTCAAAAAAGTCTCTGTGAGAGATAATTCCGATAATATTGTCAATTGTGCCCTCATAGACAGGCATACGAGAATATTTTTCTAGAATAAATATATCTTTGATTTGGTCAATGGTTGAATCAATTGATACTGCTACGACATCTGGTCTTGGTGTTAATATGTCTTTTACGACAATATCATCAAATTCGATTGCATTATGAAGTAACTCTTTTTCTTGAGAAAGAAATGTCCCTTCTTCTTCACCTATTTCAACTAAAGCTTTAACGTCTTCATCAGTAACAGTTGGTTCGTCATTGTTTGATCCAATAATTTTTGAAACACCAACTCTTAATTGTACAAAGAGCCATGTAATAGGGTAAAAGATTTTCATGACGATACCTAAAGAAGCTGATATAGTCAGTAAATATTTTTCTGCGTACTGTTTTGCTAAAGATTTCGGTAAAATTTCACCAAAGATTAAAACTAAGATCGTTATTACAATTGTTGTAATAAAAAGTGTACTACCGTTGTTCCCATACATGTCAGTAGCAACCTTAGTAGCAATTGTAGCCATTGCAATATTCACAATGTTATTACCAATTAAGATCGTAGATAAGCTTTGGTCAAAATTTTCTGTCATCTTTAACGAACGTTTAGCTTTTACATTGTTGCTTTCGGCTTGATTTCGCAATCTCACCTTGTTTGCACTTGTAATCGCCGTTTCTGATGCGGAAAAATAACCTGATAATATTAATAACGCCCCTAATAAAAGTATCGAGTCATAGGGTATACTGTCCAATGTTCCATCACTCTCCAAAAATGTAGTTACTTTAACTATACTCTATATACATATGTCATATCAATAATTAAATACTGTAAAAAGTGAGTTTAATCTATTAGTAGCTAAAACGATCACCAGGTTAAGTAAATCTTCTTAATTTAATCTTTTGGCAGGATTTATTCAATCCTTGTACGAATTTACTAGTTACTTATTGAATGCGAGGTGGTTACTATTCCAAATGTAATGTTAACCTTTCCAGAAGGCAAGAACAAGGTCGTAACGATGAGCTATGACGATGGGAAGAATGCGGATAGAAGGTTAGTTAGTATCTTTAATCAATACGGGATCAAAGGAACTTTTCATCTTAATTCAGGATTAACTGAAACCAAGGAGCGTATATCAAAGCAAAAAATAGCAGAACTTTACCAAAACCATGAAGTATCAACTCATACAGTTACACACCCTACCATCGCAAGATCGCCAAAAGAGGTGCTAGTAGAAGAGTTGATTTCAGATCGAAAAGCTTTAGAAACAATTGTGGGTTATCCCGTAAGAGGCCTTTCTTATCCCAACGGGTCGTTTACTCAGAAAATCAAAGAGCTATTGCCACATCTCGGTATTGAATATGCCCGTACCGTCAAAAGTACAAACACGTTTTCAATTCCCGACGACTATTTTGAATGGAATCCAACCTGCCATCACAATCAAAATCTCATGAAACTGGCAAAAGATTTCATAGGTCTTCACAAGCAACAATACTTGTACCTAATGTATGTATGGGGCCACAGCTACGAATTTGATAACGACGAAAACTGGGATGTCATAGAAGATTTTTGCAAATATATTGGGGGCCGTGAAAATATTTGGTATGCAACCAATATTAAAATCATTGATTATTTAAAAGCATTCCAAAATCTTAAGTTCTCAGCAGATTGCCAATTTGTCTATAATCCAAATGCAGCATCTGTATGGCTCAAAGTCGAGAATGATATAATTGAAGTAAAAGGTGGAGAGCAAGTAAATATCTAGTTGTTTAATAACGAGGTCACCGGAATGCGGGGGAACTCGTTTTTTTTAGATTCTACTATTTGGCAGGGATGTAGGAATGTAGGCCCCTCAGTCCGCTATTGCTTGTTTAAACGCCCTTTTTTCAGATTAGTAGGACCTAGGTTCCGCTAATAGAGCAAAATTAGTCTATTTTGTAGTGATCGGGCAAATAAGCGCCTCTGTGTCCTCGAACGTGCTGAAACGGTGAATATTAGCCCAAATTACGGAACCAGTGTCCTAGTCAATTGAACCATTGTCAACTCTAATAGAAAACTCTGTCCTACTCTAATAAAAATCCGCTTCAAACCTGCTCTCAATACAAAAAGGCCTTTCTACAAAGGCCCCGCATTCATGCAACTACTAAATTATTCATTTTGACTATCAAATTTCTCATTAACCATTTTGTTTAGAATATGATTAATACCGATGGTTTTCTCAACTTCAAGGACAAAGGAAATTCCTTTTCCAGGTTGGTTAAGACCAGCATCTTCGTCAATTTGTTTTAATACTTCCGATGTTTTCGCTCGATCTATCAATGTTAAAACGATGTCTTTTTCAGGCTCAATCAGAATATTAAATAGTTTAGCCTGTTCATGAATCCCAGTTCCACGACCTGAAATAATCGTACCACCTTCAGCTCCAGCTAGCTTCGAGGCTTTTACGGCTTTCTTTGCTTGGCCCTTTTTGACAATTGTAATGATGAGCTTATGCTCCTTGTTTACGATGTTCATTGCTACGTTCTCGCCCCTTTCCTTCAAATAATAAACCTAATATGAGAACAGAGATGATGGGGGATAAGGCGACTAATGCAATCATACCAAATCCATCTAATAAAGGATCTCTTCCTTCAATAGCAGATGCAACACCAACTGCTATTGCCAAAATAAATGTAACGGTCATTGGACCGGTAGCTACACCTCCAGAATCAAAGGCGATGGCAGTAAATCTTTTTGATGAGAAATACATTAAGACCAACGCAATCAGATAACCAGGAATAATAAAATACCATAACGGTATCCCAACTAATATTCTAAGCATAGATATGGCTATTGAAAATGCTACACCTATAGATAAGGTATATAGCATAACATTTTGAGAAATTGACCCACCTGAAACTTTTTCAACTTCATGATTTAAAATTCTAACCGCGGGTTCTGCGAATGTTGCAACAAACCCTAGTAAAAATCCGATTGGAATTAAAACCCAATTATAAGATAAACTTCCTAACTTTTCACCGATCATTTCACCAACTGGGAAAAAGCCAACATGAACTCCTTGTAAAAAGAAAGCTAACCCTAGAAATGATAACATAAGACCTTTACCGATGTTAATTAACTTTTTTTTCTCAAGCTTCAAAAAGAAAAACTGAAAGATTAAAAAGAAGATGACTAACGGAAGTAAGGCAAATGTGACTTCAAGCAGTACATGGCCAAATCCTTTGAAAATTTGTATGTTCATCCGTAAATCACCCACAGAATTAAGACAGCTAAAATGGGACCTATTGAAGCTAAGGCAACGAGCCCGAAGCTATCACTAGCTGTTGCTTTTCCTTTTAGGACAGATGCTACCCCAACACCCAATGCTAAGATAAATGGAACTGTCATTGGCCCAGTCGTTACACCACCGGCATCAAATGAAATTGGAATAAAGTTAGCAGGCGTAAATGCAGCTAGTAAAAACGCTAACCCGTACCCACCCATAAGTAGGTGATTAATTTTAATGTTAAAGATAATACGTAACAAGGCAAACATAACGAAAATTCCGACCCCTAAAGCAACTGAATAAATGAGAATGTTACTAGAGATTTCTCCATTAGAAACAAGGTCAATTTGATTGGCTAAAACTCTCACGTCGGGCTCAGCTACTGTTACAACAAAACCTAGGAGAAAACCAAAAAATAAAATCATCCACAACTTATTCGTTTTCGGGAGAGCTGATCCAATCATTTCACCAACCGGAAGAAGGCCAATATGTACACCTAAAAGAAAAAGAATAAGTCCAACACTTACCATGGCAACCCCGATTAAAAACTGAAAAAACATCTCTAGTGGTAACCAAATGATCGTAAATTGCAGTATGATCACAACTAACGTAATTGGAATAACGGCATAAATAACTTCCTTAACAGTGTCTTTGATATTCTGCATAAACGTCTCCTCCCATGTTCCATTGATGTATTTTTGGTGACATTAGATATGATGGCTAGGATTAGTGGATGAAATATCCCTTTTTCCTTTACCCTTACAGTGAGAACATTTAGCTTTCACTCTAAAAATTTTCATAATGAATTTGTCAACTTTTCCAGTACCATGACATTTTTTACAAATTACAACGATTGCCATCATTTCACCGCTTTCAATTTTGTTGAATTAAATTAAAAATTCAGGCTATTTTTTCGAAGTGTTAGTAATATGAGTGATTTTAAATGTGAGAAAGTGAAATTCATCTTTTAAAGTATTTCTATTATACCATATATTCAGAACTTAAGTTACTTATAACTATGGTATAATGAGCTTATGTAACATAAGAAGTAGGTGATTTCCAATTATGGAATTTGTTGAAGCAATTAAAAGTCGGCAAAAAATAAGGGAAATAAAAGAAGTTTTATTTGAGCGGTCAAAAAGAGATTACCTCTTATTCACGCTAGGGATAAACACGGGGCTAAAGGTAAGTGAACTGTTAAAAATCAAGAAGCATGAAATCATCGATAAAAATGATAATGTTAAAGAGTATCTATCAGCAGACGGCAGAGAAACTAGTTTGTGCTATCTAAACGAACAGGTTAAACAAGCAATTAAAGCATACTTGGTTACAGTTCCCTCGCTATCTAGTGATGAATACATGTTTAAATCAAAAAAAGGGGACTTTCCGATTACTAGGCAACAAGCATATCGAATTATTAATAAGGTTGCAAAAGAAGTTGGTATCGACTCGAAAATAGGAACTCACACATTAAGGAAAACGTTTGGCTATCACGCTTATCGAGGTGGTATTGCCGTTTCATTACTACAACAGATTTTTCATCATTCATCAAAAGGAGAAACAATGAAGAAATTTATTGTAAGAACATTATATGCAAATGTCATAACATCTGTTGCTCTCATTTATTTAGCTCCTTTTGCTGCTATCACATCTTCAGAAGTGTTAATTGTGCTTTATGGGGGTGTATTACTTGGATTAGGAATTGGACTTGTAGTTAAAGCAGGAGGAGCAATTGATGGATCAGAAATGTTAGCTGTTTGGATGAATAAGAAATATAGTATTCCAATTAGCAAATTTCTTTTAGTAATTAATGCTTTCATTTTTATCATGGCAGCAATGGTTTTTACATTAGAGAAAGCAATGTTCTCAGTTGCAATATTTTTTATAGTAACAAAGGTTATCGATTTTGTTTTGGATGGAATTAATCAAGGAAAATCAATTATGATAATTTCTACTAAACCAGAAGAGATTGGCCAAAAGTTAGTTGATGAATTAGGGATTTCAATAACTTACCTTAATGGCACTGGTGGTTACAAGGGGGATGATATTCGCTTAATTTATTGTATTACTGATCGTTTTATGTATCCAAAATTGAAAGATTTAGTATTATCAATAGATAAATTCGCCATTTTGGAAGCTTCTTTTGTAACCGAAACAACAGGAGTTCAAAAAAATTCATTATTAAAATAATTATTATACGTTAGAGGATTTATCGTCAGCAAAGAGAGAAATTTGAGCAATAAAACCTATGATAATAACTAAATTGAAATAGATTATTAGTGAGCGGTATGAGTTTTATTGTCATACTGCTTTTTTATTTCTCTAAAAAAATTTGTTGAATTCCTCTAAGTCTTCAGACAGGCCATCGATGCCTAGAAAAGGGTATAATCAATTGGAAAAAGAAGACACTAACAGGGGACTTTCTAGTGTTTGGATAGAAGCTTGCAAAATTTAGTAATGAATATCAATGATATAGGGTAAAAAAGATATATAGAAATGAAGGTGAAATGATGTCAAATAAGATAGAAGCTGGATGGAATTTAGACAACAGTTATGCTCGTCTTCCGCAAACATTTTATTCTAAACTTAACCCAACTCCGGTACGCTTACCAAAGTTGATCGTTATTAATCGATCGTTAGCAAAAGACTTAGGCTTAAACGATAAGGCGTTAGAAGGAGAAGAAGGCGTTGCAATTTTTGCTGGTAACCAACTTCCAAAAGGTGCTGAACCTCTTGCTCAAGCGTATGCGGGTCATCAATTTGGTCATTTTAACATGTTAGGGGACGGCCGGGCGATACTTCTTGGGGAACAAATCACGCCTGATGGTGAACAAGTTGATATTCAGCTCAAAGGTTCAGGTAGAACTCCATTTTCACGTGGTGGGGATGGACGAGCGGGTCTTGGACCAATGCTGCGCGAATACATCATTAGTGAAGCAATGCATGCCCTAGGGATTGCTACTACTCGAAGCTTAGCGGTGGTGACAACAGGTGAATCTGTCTACAGAGAAACCGAACAACCTGGTGCAATTATGACCAGAGTGGCGGCAAGTCATATACGTGTCGGTACCTTTCAATACGCAGCACACTGGGGTAAGGATGATGATCTCCAGGCGCTTGCCGATTATACATTGCAAAGACATTTTCCAGACGTAAAGGCTGGTGAAAATGACAATCCATATTTACTCTTACTTCAAGGTGTGATCAAGCGGCAGGCTGATTTAATTGCGAAATGGCAACTAGTTGGCTTCATTCACGGCGTCATGAACACGGACAACATGGCGATTAGTGGAGAAACGATTGATTACGGTCCGTGTGCCTTCATGGATGTCTACGACCCGGCAACGGTATTCAGTTCCATTGATCGTCAAGGACGCTATGCGTATGGGAATCAGCCGTATATTGGTAGTTGGAATTTATCAAGATTTGCTGAAACTTTATTACCTTTGTTGCATGAAAAACAGGAACAGGCTGTTGAATTAGCCCAAGACGCGCTATCTGAGTTTTCTAAGTTGTATCGTTCAAATTGGCTCAAAGGAATGAGAGCGAAGCTAGGTTTATTTAACGAAGAGGAAGAGGATGAAGCTCTTATTGAAGATCTCCTTAGTATGATGCAAAAGCACCGTGCTGACTATACGAATACATTTCGGGCATTAACCGTGAATGAGCAGGAGGATTTAGATCTATTTCATAGTCCAGAATTTGCTGAGTGGCAAGAGCGTTGGCAGAAGCGACGAGGTAGACAGGAAGAAACGAAAGCCTCTTCAGAACAACTAATGAAAAACAATAATCCTGGTGTAATTCCTCGCAATCATAGGGTTGAAGATGCATTAGAAGCTGCAGTGGAAAGTGAAGATTTTAGTGTTATGGAGCGACTTCTTGAAGCACTATCAAATCCTTTCTCCTACACTTCTGAGAAATCTGATTACTGTAAATTACCTGCTCCATCAAACCGTCCATACCGAACATTTTGTGGGACATAGATACACGAGACCAGTTAGTTAATCAAATTAATCGTTATAGTTGCTACCTCTTCAGATAGAGGTAGCAACTAAATGATTTAATTGACAAAAGATTTAGAAAAGTATTAAGATGAACTTAATGAATTTTATAATTGCTTATTCTCGCTATTAAACTATTGCGAAAATTTCCATTTCTCCTGCTCCTTTGACAATTCGCATAAGTGAGACACCTACCTTCAATTTAATTATTAAAGTTAGTATATCACGGAATTGTATTTCACCTAAAATTGTCTATATCTGCCTTTTTTCTTGCTACTACCCCTTCATAAACAGTTACTACAGCAAAAGTTGAAGGAGAATCGATAGCAACAACAAAAGAAAGAACTTTAGACTGACTTTTGCCAATTACGAGACGAACAGGGTGGCGGTTAGGTTTACCTTTATAAACATATTCTCCAATGTCATAACTCTCATATATTTCACCTGTCATCAAAACAACCCCTAGTTCAATAGGATCTATGTTTCGTTCTGACAAACGAGTAGCTGCATGAGATGTTAACTCAATCCCTTCACCAACCAATAAACATTGTCTCATTTGGTTTAGCTCATCGATCCAATATTTCTCCATGTGCTTCATCGAATTTCTCCTCCAATTCTCTATATTATTCTTCTAAAAACTTGGTTAGTGCCTTTTCAACCCCACATGTGATTAAAATTCCACTAACGAGAACACCCATCATTCCTAAAAAAAATACATTTACTGCTGCTTCCACAACAATCACTCTCCTTGTTTTTTGTGTATCTAAACGCAAAAAAGGCCCAAGGAGCTATTGTTTACACAAAATTTTGTGTAAAAAAACAATAGTCCAAGGGACCTGCGATTAGTCATTTCATACTGCCTAAAAGTCTCCTATGGAGATGGCTAAAATATAATAGAGTTTAATATACTACTATTGAATCGTGAATGATTTTACTTCGGTATTTCTTTTTGTTTTTCCAGTAGAAAATTCGTGGTATAATAACCATATAATTAACTATTTATCATTAAACAAACAACCTGCTATGTCCATTGGACTGTTTTGAAGCAAGAGATTTCCTCTTGTTCAACACTCCTATGGGCATTTTTTTGTTGTCTAAAAAAAGGAGAGTGATTATGTTGGCTGATCAGTTAACTATGTTTAGCGAAAATGAACTTAGGGGGATGCTTCCACCTAACAATAAGAAAGTAGAGTTATTGCCTTTAACCGAATATGACTTAATTTCAGTTCAACTCAGCGGAGGGAAAGACAGCATAATTATGGTTTTATGGCTATTAGAACAAGGGGTTGAGAAAGAAAAGATCGAGTTGTCTCATCAACATGTTGATGGGTACGATATGATACTATGTCAAGAAAATGGACAAAAGAAATTGAGATTTTTTCTTTAACCCTACCGCGCTATCGCTTGCTGGCCTCTCAAATCATTTAAGGGACGAAACCCTTAAATGATCTGAGAGGTTAAAAGGGGTTCTCTATAGCCCCTAAGTAAGTTGTAGTAGTTCTAGGTATTGCTTTTCGTAAGCGATTGGCGTCATGTAATTGATAAATGAGTGTATACGTTTGTAATTATAGAAGCTAACGATGTACTCCACTATACTTCTCTTTGCTTGCTCTCTTGTTATATACTTTTCGTGAAAAATAAGCTCTCTTTTGATCACTCCATGGAATGACTCAATACAAGCATTATCGTAACAGTTCCCTTTTCTGCTCATACTTGTGATGATTCTGTTATCTTGTAATATTTGTTGGTACTCCTTCGATGCATACTGACTTCCACGATCTGAGTGATGAATGAGTTCGGATGTTGGTGGTTGAGTACTTATTGCTCGCTTTAGTGCTATTATGACCAATTCTTTTGTCATTCGTTCCGCCATTGCCCAACCTATAATACGTCTAGAGAACAATTCCATTATCGTTGCTAGGTACAGCCATCCTTCGCTCGTCCATATATACGTAATGTCAGCCACCCATGCCTGTCCAGGACGTTCTACTTTAAATTGTTGGTCTAATAGATTCGGATATACTGGAAGATTATGCTTTGAATTCGTAGTCGCTTTGTATTTTTTAACAGTTTTTGAACGAATGCCTTCTTCTTTCATAATTCGAGTCACTGTTTTTTGCGATACCGTTACTCCTTCTGAATTCAATTGTTTTGTGATTTTTGGACTACCATAGTTTTTCCTGGATTCTAAATGTACTCTTTTTACTTGCCCCGTTAACTTTTCTTTACGTTCCTTTTGCTTACTTTTTGGGCGGTTTAGCCAAGCATAGTAACCACTTTTAGAAACACCTAATACTTCGCACATCTTTGCCACACGGAATTCGTGTCGGTGCTGTTGAATGAAGTTATAAATTACTTCTGGTCTTTGGCAAAGATGCTCATAGCCTTTTTTAAGATGGCATTTTCCTCTTCTAGGTCACGTATTCTTTTTTGTAATTCTTTATTTTCCTTATCTTCAGGTTTTAAATTTCCACTTCCTACAAATGCAGCTTCCTTATCTGTACTGAATTTCTTTACCCAATTGTGTAAGGTTTGCTCTGCAAGATCTAGTTCACGTGCAACCTCGGCCACTCTCTTTCCATTTTTCACCAAACTTACAGCTTCTATTTTGAATTCTTTGTCATAATTCTTACGTTTTGTCATCTTAGACACTCCCAGTAAATTGTTAAGAACATTATACTTCATTATCTCCCAATTTACTGTGTCCATTATTTAGACTAACATCAATACCGACTAAAACGACTTTTTTTGACTGGCCCATTGAAAGTTACCTAGAATCCTTTAGTGAACTAATGGGTATTCAACTAACCTACCAATGGAGAGAAAACGGCATTTACGGGCAAATATTCAAGGATAATCGCAAAGATGGAGATATCTATTATCTGAATGAGCAAGGAGAATCAATTTGTATCCCAACACCACCAAAGAGAAAAACTCGTCTTATGTTTCCAGCAAAAGGTGCAAATTTAAAAACACGATATTGTTCTTATGAAGTGAAGATTGCTGTCTTTGAAAAAGTTCTTCGCTATCACCCTAAATATCAAGGTGAAAAGGGAAATCCAAAGAAGATCCTAATATGTACTGGTGAGAGAAGAGAGGAGAGTTTATGGCGTAGTAAGTACTGTGAAACAGAGTTTCATCGTGCTCATGCAGAACCAAGAGCCTACCGTCTTGTTCACCACTGGCGACCAGTCATTGATTTTACGGAACGAGAAATATGGGATATGTTTGAGAAATATTCAATCAGACCTTACGGCAGCTATTATCTTGGATTTAGCCGAACGTCTTGTGTATCTTGTGTTTTTAACAGTCCAGACCACTGGCGTATTATGCAAGAGATCATGCCGGAACGATTTAACATGATTGTAGAAGCAGAAAAAGAGCTAAATCATACGGTCAATGAAAAGGGGATCCCATTAACGGAAATTGTAAAGAAAGGTTCGTTAAAACGACTACCTACAGATGAACTTTACAATGAATGTGTGGAATTTGCTCTGAAACATGAGTATCGTCCAGAGGATTTAATTATGGAGAAGTGGCTTTTACCTTATGGTGCATTCAAAGGTGCTGAAGGTGGACCAATTTAAGAATTTACATTAAAAAGGGAGAGTGAATGGCATGTGTCAGTGCAAAGGTGAATGTAAAAAGAGGGAGGTTCTACTCTATGAGATCGTCAACTATGACTATCTTGAAGAAATAGCAGACCTTCATGAAAAAATTGATAAGCAGCGTCTTACTTACAGCTCAAGTGAGTTTGTCGATTTCGTCAACCAAATCTTTGGCGAAACGATCTTAAAAGTAGTAGGGGGCGTTCAAGTATGATTGCGAGTCAACCAAAAGTAACAAAGCTTCTTGTTAACAGTATTCAGCGTCATCGGGTAGCTCATGCTTACCTTTTTGAAGGAGGTAATGGAGTAGGGAAACGTGAAGTATCGATAAGGTTTGCAAAGTCTTTGCTGTGTGAAGCAACGACAGAACCTTGTGGAGAATGTCACCATTGTAAGCGTATAGACAGCAGAAATCACCCATCGCTATATCGGATTCGACCTGATGGTCAGTCCATTAAAGTCGATCAAATCCGCGAATTACAAAAACATATTCAAGTGAAAAGCATGGAAGGTAGTAAACGAATTTACATCATTGAACATGCAGATAAAATGAATGTCCAAGCTGCAAATAGCCTTTTAAAGTTTTTAGAAGAACCCAAAGGAGAAGTTGTCGCTCTACTTTTAACTGAGAGACCAAATAAAATTCTTCCAACGATTTAAAGTCGTTGCCAAGTCATTCCTTTTTCACCATTACCACCTGAACAATTAATCAATCGGTTACTAGACAGTGAGGTGTCATTGGATCTCGCGAAAGCAATGGCCTCAATCACCAATGATTATACGAGAGCAATGGAACTGTTAGATGAAGATTGGTTTAAAAGGGCTTATGAACTTGCAACCACATTTTTTCAGTTGCTAGGAAACTACGGAATATATGTTTTTATCCATTCCGAATGGATGAAGCACTTTGACGATAAAGATAAACAAGGAATTGGCATCGAGTTTTTACTCTATGTTGCTTATATCAATCAAGATGACCTTAGTATATCTTTATTACTAGATGTTAAAAATAAATTACAAGCCAATATGAACGCACAACTTTTGTTTGAACAACTGGCTTACCAACAACGTCACCTACTTTTGTAAAATTAAAGACAAATGATTAATAAAAAAGGGATCACCAGTTGATGGTAATCCCTTTTTTATATTTTTACTTTGGATCTACATTATAAAAGCTTAACACTCCAATTATAACTAATGTTATAAATGAAAAAAGGGAAATAATAAGTGAATTTATGCCTACCTTCCTTTTACTAGTATCTTTATTGCCTATCCACATTACAAATAATACTAAACCAACGATAGGTAACAACAGCGAAGATATGTATAAGATTATTTTGTCCTTTTTTGTAATCATAAGATTCACCTCTTATTAAATAAATAGTCTCTCGGAAATTAAATTTCCGCTTCAGCTCTAGTCTTTCGACTTGGGCTTTTTATTGTTTCACCCCTAATTAAAGGGTACGAACAAATTTTCCTCTTGACAAATTCAGATCGCCCCAACAATCGAGTTGAAGACATTAAAAAACTCGTATTGGGGGAATTTTTATGCTAAAAAACGTCCGTTCTCATGAATCCTATCTGTCTTTTGTTGTTGAGCAATTAGAAGAACTCTATAAGGATAAAACATTTTTAAAAACCTTTTACTCTAGACCAATAATTTGGTGTTCCTTGATTGACCTAACCGATGCCGCCATGTTGCTTAGACACCGTTATTCCTCTAATCCAAGAGGAAGAAAACCGCGTAATCCTTGTGATATGTTGAGAAGTTTAATGCTAATGCATTATCACAATGTAACGAGTGTTGATCAATGGGTTTACCATTTAAAAACAACACCGATTTATGCTGTCCTTAGTGGATTTTCTCCAAGCAACGTTCCTGGAGTCGGAACGTTTTACGACTTTTTCAATCGTCTATGGCTTGCTTCAACTCCACATTTATCAAAAAGAAATAAAAGAAAGTTAGCAAAACCTCGAAAGAAAGGAAAAAAGAATCAGAAACTAGATCCTAAAAACCCAAAGATTGTAGAAAAGCTAGTTAAACGCACTTTGAAAAATAAACATCAAAACTATATACCGAAGGCTCATGATCAGCTTCAAATAATCTTTCAGTCTTTGTTTGTCAATAAATCAGCAGAAGCAGGATTATTAGGAAACACAAAATCTCTAAGCATTCTAGGTGATGGTTCTCCAGTTCTGACCGGTGGTAAACCTTACGGTAAGTTTCTTTGTGAATGTCGTAAACAAGGGAACTGGAAGTGCCAATGTAAGCGTCAATTCTCAGACCCTGATGCTGATTATGGTTGGGATAGTTCTAGAGAAAAGTACTATTATGGTAGAAGTCTTTTCATGGTATCTGCTTCTGATAGTCCTTATGACTTACCTATTTATCCAAGGCTCTACCGAGCCAGTAAACACGATTCTGTTTTGTTTATAAGCGCATTTAGCGAACTCCAACAATGGTATTCTGATTGGAAAATTGGTGAAGTCATTTTAGATTCAGCCTTAGATGCAACCCCTATCTATGAAATGTTAGAACACTATGATGTTTCAGCCATCATTGACCTTAATCCAAGACGTTCTAAACAATTTCAGCACAAACAAATGGATATAAACCTTAAAGGGGTTCCAATTTGCCCAATCGGTCGAGAGATGATCCATTGGGGACTAAATCAGAAAACCTACCGCCGCAAATGGCGTTGTCCAGCCGTTTGTGGGAAGTGGGAATGTCCAAATCCATGTTCCGATTCAAAATATGGTCGAACATTTTATACAGCGACGAAGGATAATCCTCGTCTTTTTCCTCGCGTCAAGCGAGGTAGTAAGGAATGGCGAAAACGCTATTCTTTACGAACTGGAGTCGAGCGTTGTATCAAACGTCAAAAAGTGGATTATCGTTTAGAAGATTCAAGAGGACGAAGTTCTCGGCATTGGAATATTCGTACATATATCATCGGCATGTGCCAACATGCCGATGCGTGGATAAAGGAAGCAAAAAAGAATAACTTTGTGGCTGCGAACCCAATTATTCAATCTCTTTTGTCCTTATAAACCCATCATAAAGAACAATTTTCAAAAAATCCACAACATGTGGTTTATTTGTCATGCATTCTTTTGAAAATGGCTTTGAAAATTCCATTTTTCCTTCTTAAATCCAGCTGATACACTCCAGGAGACCGCAAATTAATCATTTAATTTCCGAGTCTCTATAATAATAGTACTTTCAAAATAAAAATACAATAAACAAACCGAATACATATAGTTCATTATATGTATTCGGTTTGTTAAATTTATTCTCTCCAGAATTGGCCTGAAGTTTTTCCATTTTGATTTCCTTCGACTCTTAAATGGATAACACCGATTTGTACTCCGTATCCAGCTACTCCTATTTTATAATTAAATACTGATCTTCCGTAATAGTACCAATTAGAAACAAATCCAGAACTACTTTCTAACCCTGTCGTAACCGTAGGATTCCATTGTCTTGATACCCATGCTAATGTAGAATTATGATGGGTAGCTCCCGTAGAAATATAACCATAGTTACCTTCTATAGTATATTCTGACCACTTAATACCCAGCGCAACCAATTCACCTTTATGTGTAACCGTTCTTGTTCCACTTGACATAATTCCAAATTCAAAATCAGATTCGTCTGTAGCATCAATAAATTCTGCCTCAACAATATCTTCCTGAGTTTCAACAAATTGGAGGTCAGGATTACCTCCTTTTAGTGTCTTACTAATTAGTTCTGGGTCTTGTAAATATTTTAAATATTTTTGCTGTTCTTTCTTAGAAAGATTTTTAAACTGTTCTAGTATATTTTTTGTGTCTTCTACTGCGTCTGCAATAGATGCTTCACCTATACCTAATTCTCTAGCAACTTCCTCATCGTAGTTCTCTAGGTAAGAAATATAATGTTTTGGCGACTTCAAGTAATCTTCCTTATTTTTATTACTAGCAAGACCAGTTGGAGATAATAAGGACATCAATAAAAGAACCATCAAAATATTAATAAGTGTTTTTTTTAAAATAGACAACTCCTCAATAGTTTTCGTTACCTTGGCCAAGGTTTAATTCAGTATACAATTATTTGGAAAATATAGGTTTTGTTGTATAAAGAAGTAGAGTACTAGATTAACACTTTAATCTCTAATTAATCCTTTGCAACTCTACCTCATATGTATTTACGCATATAGAAGTTAATAATTTCACAAGAATTGAACAGTCTAGTTATGGTGCAATAGAACTTGATTTTACCCTTTTCAAATTCGTATGTTATAGTATAAGCATAAATATAATATATCAGTGAAACCAATAAGAAAGGGTGATCCCCCAATGAAACGAATTATCGAAGCATTAACACACCAAAACATCGTCGTATCAAGTGAATGGACAAAAAAACTACTACCTACACTAGCTGAAAAATTAGAAGAAGCTATGGAAAAAAATGCGGTTAGTGGGCTGGATCATCACAATGAAATTCGTCAACAACAATGGAAACAAAATGGATACTACATTGAAATTGGAATACATGAACAAAGCTTTGAAAATTATGAACTAGAGTTTTATGTAACACCATTTGGATTAGAGGAAACGTTTAGTGGACCACCTTGGATCACAATCTCTACAAGCCGATATCTTCAAGAAGAGAATGACGAAACGGAAAAAATCTTAGCCTTTATGGTGAAACGTTTAGTTGGATAACTCAAAAGTAGCTTACTAGTTAAATTAGTGAGCTACTTTTTTCGTGCGCCCAGCATGGGTGCAATCTATAGGGTGAGAGTCCCGAACTGTGAAGGCAGAAGTAACAGTTAGCCTAACGCAAGGGTGTCCATGGTGACATGGAATCTGAAGGAAGCGAGCGGCAAACTTCCGGTCTGAGGAACACGAACTTCATATAAGGCTAGGTATCGTTGGGTGAGTTTGCGAAACAAAACAAAACCCTTTCTGCCGAAGGTGATACAGAGTAAATGAAGCAGATAGATGGAAGGAAAGATTGTACTCTTACCTGGGGAGATCTGACTGATACGCCAAGTACTCTTGGTAACCTAATTAGTGATAATTAGCTGAGCAGTCAGAAGTCAGCAGAGGTCATAGTACCTTATCAACTCGAGGTGATGGGGGAAGGACTGAACAATTAAGAAGAATGAGAACTAGGCATGCAATTCCTGTGCTGAAACAGACAATCCTTACGGGGACTTACTTGAAAGAGGAAATGGTGAATACATGGGGGATTTCAAGAGGGGTGAGCAGGAATTGAAATTAATAGATAAACTCATTCACGCAGAAAGGAAAGATCGAGCTTGTTAATGGAACGCATTCTATCACGAGAAAATCTTCTAATCGCTTTGAAGCGAGTGGAAAGCAATAAAGGAAGCCATGGCATAGATGGAATGTCTGTAAAATTCCTACGAAGACATATCTGTGACACTTGGGATACTCTCTGTTCTTCATTAAGGGATGGAACCTATCAACCACTTCCGGTACGTCGTGTCGAAATCCCGAAACCAAACGGCGGGGTAAGGTTATTAGGTATACCTACTGTGACGGATCGTTTCATCCAACAAGCGATTACCCAAATCTTAGTTCCAATATTTGATCCGACTTTCTCAAAACATAGTTACGGTTTTCGTCCAAACAAACGAGGACATGACGCGGTGAGGCAAGCAAAGGAATACATCAAAGAAGGGAATAGATGGGTAATTGATATAGACCTAGAGAAGTTCTTTGACAAAGTCAATCACGACAAGTTAATGGGGATTTTAGTAAAAGAACTAGATGATAAAATCCTACTAAAGCTGATACGTAAATATCTACAGGCTGGAGTTATGATCAATGGAGTCGT